>CATOKC010000146.1 GCA_951800675.1 uncultured Oscillibacter sp. | reverse complement strand
GCGAATACAAATCCTGCTGACCGCCTACTGTGCCTTGGCTCAGGCTGAGAGCGAGGACATGAGCCGAAATATCAAATGGGGAATCAAGAGAGGCTTTGAGAAGGGCACCTCGGGCTACGCTGAATTTGTGTGTTTTGGGTATAAGCGCGGAGATGATGGAAGGCTGGCTATTGATGAGCCTGACGCTGAAATTGTTCGAAAGATGTTCGAGATGAGGGCTGCTGGAAGTAGTCTTGGAGCAATTTCAAAATGGCTGTATGAGAGTAAGGCTCCATCCCCAACAGGGAAACTCCATTGGATCCGGGAGACAATCAGCAGGCTGTTGAGAAACGAGAAATATGTGGGGGGACATTCTGCTCCAGAAAACCTTTATAGCGGATTTGTTTTCTGGGAAACAGGTTAAGAACCAGGGGAAGTTAGAGAGATTTTTGATACAGGAGCACCATCCGGCGATTGTAAGCAGAGAGCTGTTTGAAACAATCAATCAGGCACGCGAAATAGCTCCTTAAAGGACTGATGAAAGTCAATACCGGCAGACAACAAAGTGATTGCTTTTCCCTCTCCGGCATCAGCCTTTCTTCCTGAATTGTTGTGCCCCAAGGGATTCAAAGAAAAACCGATTTTGACCGCTTACCCCAAGCAAAATCCCATGCGGCCATTGCGGCGCAATGACCGCATGGGATTTTGCTTTTTGCGCGCTTCTAAAGGGATATGCTCACAGATGGCCCAAAAATGATGTTTTTGGGCCATGCAAGTCCCTACCGTCCGCTTTCTGATTTCGCCGGCGCTCTGGGGAATGGCATTGGGCTTATCAAATTTCCAGCAGCTTCCTGTTGCGCCGCTCTAGAAATCGAGCCCTCTATTCAGACCAGTACCGCCGATACACCGCGCTTAATCTGCGCTATCAAAAGCACCAGACTAGCGCCCGGCAGGCTATGCCCGATTCCGGCGATACCGGATAATGCCGCATTCATGCCGGAGGAAAAAACAGCGCACCGGCCTGTGGCTCCAGAAAAGCTCGCTGTGGCGGGAATTTCTTCGCACGCATCAGAAGCTCCCTTGTTGGACTTCTAGGCGAAGGGCGGGAGGTGGATGGGGGCTTTTTAAAATAGAGAGACAGGCGTTTGCCTGTCTCTCTATTTTGGATTCCTCTTACAGTCCCTGGAACAGCTCCCGGCTGGGGTTCAAGTACCCCAGATCGTCCTGCTTTTTCGTGAGCTCCCGGAGGTTCTTGACCGCCGCGCGCTTCTTTCCAAGAGACGCTTTTTTGAGCTTCTCCAAGCCGCCCTCCATGGCGTCCTTGAACTCCAGCACGCCCTTCTCCCGGGCCAGGTCCAGAAGCTGCCGCCCCTTCTCCGAGCGGACAATGATCTGGTTCCAGCCCTTGTCCACGTCCCAGCCGCCGGCGCTCCGGGCGCCGCCGACGGAGATATCCGCGAACTCCGCCGTCATGTCGGCGCAGTAACGGCAGCCGGAGCGGACCAGGGGCGTCACCTCGTCCAGGTTGACGGAGACGGTTTGGCCGTCCTCCCGGAGCTCCAGGGAGTGGTACTTGCTGGGGGGAATGTCCATGTGGGAGACCTTGGCCGGGTCGGCGTGTTTGGCCGCCAGGGCGTTCAGGCCGTCCCAGTCCAGGCCCCAGCCGCAGAAGAGGCCGAACACCATGCCGATATTCCCGGCGTGGTTGTCGTTTTCCGGAAGGGGATTGGCCTTCATTTTATAGACCGCCAAGGTCTTGCAGGGGGTGCCCACCACGCCGATGCTGTGGAACCGGTCCTCTTTCAGCGCCTTGTTCAGCACCGCCAGGGTGGGCGGCACCTGGAAGCTGGAGCCGGAACAGGCCCGGACCTCCTCCGCCGTGACGGCCAGCACGCCCTCGGGGTTCAGGCCCCCCTGGGAGCGGGTCAGGGCCGCGGCGTCGATGAAGCCCTCCTTCAGGGCCAGCTCCACCAGGGCGGTCATGCTGCCGCCGTGCTGGGCCTTGGAGCGGATGGATTCGTCGGCGGCCCGGGTCAGGTACAGTCCCAGGAAGGGGCCGATCTCCGGGAGGATGGTGTCCTCGGGGAAAAACTGCTTCCGCAGGGCGTCCAGATCGGTGGGCATCCGGGGGCAGAAGCGCTGGCAGCGGCCGTCGGCCCGCTCACAGTCGAAGAAGCAGACGGTCCGCCCGTCCACGCTGCCCCAGTAGGGGCAAAGGCCCTGGCAGGCCCCGCAGCCGGCGCACAGGCCCGGACGGAGGACCTGGGTGTCTAACGCAATCGTACTTAACATGTTTCCCACTCCTCCTTTACACCAGCACCTGGGAGAAGCCGAAGAGGTCCAAAACGATCTCCTCCGCGCCCTCCGGCACATAATCGGCCAGTGTGTGCTTCATGCCGCACAGGTGCTCCTGGTAGAGGCAGCGCCAGCCCGGCTTCTGCTGTTCCACAAAGCGGTTCTCATAGAGCAGCGGCGTCAGGGCGGAAAAGCGGGTATCCCGGGGCAGCTCCAGCGTCAGGGGAGCCTTGCCCTGGGGGTGGCGGAACACGACGCGAATGGTCTCCATCACACCGCGCCCCCTTTCTTCGCGGCCTCCCGGCCCATAGCGAAGGCTTTCCGGTTCAGCTCCAGCACCTTTCCTTTAAACCGCTGGGCCAGAATCTTCTCCAGGTCCTCCCCGCTCAGCGGGGCGGCGGAGAGCTGGCTGAAAGCCCCCAGCAGCGCGATGTTGGCGGCCCGGGAGTCCCCGGCCTCCATGGCGATGTCCGCCGCCGGAATGGCCAGGGCCACGCTGGAAAGCTGTTCAATTTCCGCCTGGAGCTCCTCCAGGGGCGGGTAGGTCTGAACGCCCTGGAGAACGCCCAGGGGATAGACGGGCCGGGGGTCGTAGACGGTCACCGTGTCCGCCCCGGCGTACTTCCGGGCGATGCGGAGGGTCTCCAGGGGCTCGAAGCCGATGATGATGTGGGCCTCCCCGGCGGGGATCAGCACGCTGGGGTCCCACTTCTCGGAGACCCGGACGTGGCTCATGACGGAGCCGCCCCGCTGGCTGGCGCCGTAGGTCTCCCCCACGGCTACCCGGCAGCCCCGGTCGCACATAGCGGTGCCCAGGGTCTCGGCGGCCAGCACGTTGCCCTGCCCGCCGATGCCGCAGACCACGATGTTCAAGGGATCGTATTTCAGCTTCATGCTTCTTCCCCCCTATCCACTTTGATGGCCCCGGAGGGGCACAGCTTGGCGCACACGCCGCACCCCACGCAGGTGACGGGGTCGATGAGCGCCTTGTTCTTCTTGAAGTCCCAGGTGTTGCCGGGGCAGCCCCAGACCCGGGAGCAGTACTTGTCGCAGCCGCAGCCGTCCCCCAGGCACACGTCCTGGTCCACATAGACCCGGACGGGCTTCTTGCTCCGCTCCTTGGTCATGAGGGTGGCGCAGGGCTGGCGCATGATGAGGACGTTCATCCCCGGCTGGTCCAGCATCCGGCGGAGGGTCTTTTCCGCCTCGACCACCTCGAAGGGGTCCGCCACTTCTACGTTGCAGCCCACGGCGTCCAAAATCTTGGGGATGTCCATGGGCTTCACCTGGTCCCCCATGGCGGTGAGGCCGGTGCCCGGGTGGGGCTGGAAGCCGGTCATGGCCGTGGCGGAGTTGTCCAGGACAATCAAAAGCATATTGGCATTGTGGTAGGTGGCGTTCACCAGACCGGGGAGGATGGTGTGGAAGAAGGTGGAGTCGCCGCACATGGTGACCACCTTCTGGTCCAGGCCGTAGTTGGTGAGCTGGCCCAGGCCCTCGGCCACGCTGACGCCGGAGCCCATGCAGTTGCAGGTCTGCCAGGCGTACTGCCCAGCGGACTGGCCCGCCATGAAATAGCAGCCGATGTCGCCGACGACTACGCCGGGGTGCTTCTCCTGGCGCATGGCCCGTTTCAAAAGATAGAAGGTGGCCCGGTGGGGACAGCCCGCGCAGAAGCTCATCTCCCGGACGGGGAGCTCCAGCTCGCCTGTGGCCTTCTTTTCGGGCAGGGCCGCGCCGGTGAGGCGGCAGATGGCGGCGGTAACCACGTCCGGGTCCAGCTCGCCCACAGCGGGCATGGTATTGTCCCGGCCCAGGAACCGGATGCTTAGGCCCTCCCGGCCCGCCAGGGCCTGGATTGCCCGCTCCAGGAAGGGGTCTACCTCTTCCAGAATCAGGACCTCCTCCGCCGTGCGGAGATAGGATAATATGTAGTTCTCCGGCAGGGGCCAGAGGGTTCCCAGGGCCATAAAACCGGTCTCCTGGTCTACACCCAGGCGGCGGAGGGCCTCCTGGCCGTAGAGCCGCCCGGTGCCCCCGGCGATGACGAGCTTTTTCGGGGCCTCCGGGCCCTCGTAGTGGTTGCAGGGGCTGTCCTCAAAAAGGCTCCGGAGCTTTTCCAGCTTCTGGAGGGCGGGGCCGTGCATGTAGGAGACGCAGACCATCCGGTCCCACTCCTTCACCCGCTCCAGGGGCCGGAGCTTCTCCGGCAGGGGGCCCAGGGTCACGTTGCCCCGGCCGTGGCAGACCCGGGTGGTGACCCGAATCAGCACGATCTGCCCCACCTTCTCGCTGAGGTCGAAGGCGTAGGGGATCATGTCCTTGGCCTCCTGCATGGTGGTGGGCTCCAGCAGGGGGATGCCCGCCGACATGGCCTGCCAGCGGGAGTCAAACTCATTGGTGGAGGAGTGGGCGCTGGGGTCGTCGCTGGAGACGATCACAAGCCCCCCCTTCACCCCGGCCTGGGCGGCGCAGTGGAGCGCGTCCGCCACGCACAAAAGGCCGTTCTGCTTCACCACGCACAAAGCCCGCCCGCCTGCCAGGGACGCGCCGGTACAGGCCTGCAAGGCGCAGACCTCGTTGGTGGACCACTCTGCGTAAAAGCCCCGCTCCCGGGCAATTTTGCCCAGCATTCCCAGCACCTGGGAGGAGGGGGAGCCGGGGTAGGAGGCGGCGAAGTGAATTCCGGCCTCCACCGCGCCCCGCACAATGGCCTCGTTGCCCTGCATCAGGCAGACCTGGCCGGGGACGCCTCCCGTCATTGTCCATTCCATGCTGTTTGTGTCACCCTCTCTTCTAAAATTGTCTTCTCGCGTTTGCTTACTACGGCGTTTATTGTAGCACGCTCACGGGAAATTGCAAGGGGCGGAGACAGAAAAAACCCGGCGGGGGACCCGCCGGGCTTGCGGTATTTCAAGAGTACTTCCGGTCCAGAATTTCAATAACCTCCGCGATGGCCCCCTCTCGGACGTCGCGGACCACCGTGACCCCGGAGGCCCGGACGGCAGGGGATGCGTTGGCGGGGGCAAAGCCTTCGGCGGCGGCGCGGAGCATGGAAAGGTCGTTGGCCTCGTCCCCGGCACAGTACACGTGGTCCATGGAGATTCCAAGCCGCTTGGCCAAACGGCGGATCATGCCGCCCTTACTGGCTCCCCGGGTGGTCATCTCCAACAGGTGGGAGACGGAGAAGATCAGCTCATAGTCCTCCGCCCAGCCCTGGTCCTGGAGAAAGGCCAGCACCCGCTCCAAAGTCTCGTGGTCCGCTTCAAACAGGAGCTTGGCCAGGGGAAGCGGCGTTTCCAGGAGAGAGGGGGCCTCTGTAAGAGCGGCCTTGGTCATGCGCTCATGCTGGCGGGAGATGTCGTTGGGCCGGACCACGTGGACCACGTTGTCCAGATGATAGGCCTCCACCGCCACGCCGAGAAAGCGGTCCAGCGCCGCTTGGCCCCGCTGGCGGGCGGAGGCGTCCAGCAAGGCGGTTTCCAGGTATTCGCCCTTTTCGAAATCATAGATGGCCGCGCCGTTGCACACCACACCGGGGGCGTTCATAGGCACATCACCCGCATGGCGAAGGAAGGCCGGAAGGGCCCGGCCTGTGGCGACGGCAAAGCGGCCCCCCTGGGCGATGAAGTAGGCCAGGGCCCTCCGGTTTTCCTCCGGCAGGGGCGGCAGCGGCGCGCCGGTGCGCAGGGCGTCCGCCGTATAGAGAAGCGTGTTGTCAAAGTCGCTGGCCAGCAGCACGCCGTCAAATTTTCCCATGGAATCAGCTCCTTTTTAATAGCGCCCCGTCCAGTCCGCCATCAGCAGCACCGGCAGGGTCCACAGCAGAAGAAAAACCTCCAGCGCCAGGGGGTTCAGCAGCTCATAAGCCCCCAGGCTGGTGAGATAAAAGGTTAGCAGGGTCCCGGCCCAGCTCCCCAGCAGGGAGATGGCCGCCGCCCGGCGGACAGCCTTGCACAGCCGGAGGCTCCCCGCCACGGTTTCCGCGTAGGGAAGCAGCCCCTCCCGGAACAGCAGGGCCCGGGGAAAATCCCGATCCTTTTCCGCCTCGCTGAGGGCGATGCGCTCTGAGAGACTGGGGTATTCCATGTGCACGCCCCGGCTGAATTTCCGCTTGATGAGGGAGGGGGTGATGTTGGGGTCCCGGGAGGCCAGGATGGGCTGGATGCGGCTGCGCTGCATCAGCTTCAGGGCAAAGTCCACGTTTTCCGAGGGGTTGTACTTCACGGCGAAGGCCGCCCGCAGCTCACCGTCCACCGCCAGAAAGATGCCAGTGCGCAGATTCACGTCCGCCGGCAGCCGCACGTTCATTTTCCGCATGAAGGAGGCCCCGCCCATCAGCACGGATTCGCCCTTCACGGCCCCGGACCAGCCGCCCTCCTCGTAGAAGCTGAAATCGTCCACCTTTTCATAGCGGCCCCCCTCGCTGCGGACCAGATTGTTGAACAGCCGCTCCAGGCCGCTTCCGGCAGCCCGGGCCATGGAGGCCGCCAGGGAGACGGCCTGCTCCTGGGTCTCGCCATAGAGCTTCCGCCCGTTGAGCTGGACGGTGCCGGGAGGGAAGAGGTCCGTGTCGGTGACAATCATCCGCCGCCGGGCGCTGATCTTCTGGGCCCCGGACCAGCCCGCCACGGCACAGCCGGTTTTTTGCAGATGCTCCGACAGCTTGGACCAGGGCAGCGCCCAGCACAGGGGCAGGGAGAAGGTGGCCGCCGCCGGGAGAATGGCGGAGAGGTTTAAAAGAAAGTCCCCGCCTCGCTCCTGCCCTGCGGAGCTCAGCCCCGCAAAGACCAGGGCCGCCGCCAGGAAGGCCGGCAGCAGCGCCGTCTGCCAAAGAGTAGCCGCGTCGCTCCGGGCGGCGGTGGTGAAGAAGCCGGGGACAGCTCCCCGCTGCTTGCAGGCCCCCTGGAGGGTGTTGGTGACAAGATAGGGCGGCTCCTCGTCCAGGGAGGCGGCCCGGAGCATGTCATAGTTTCCCTTGCTCTCCCGGCGGACGCCCCACTGGGCGAACACCAGCCCCAAACAGCTGACGGAGGCATAGGGCATGGTCTCGCCGGCTTGTCCGCCCAGAAGCCGGGCGGCGCAGTCCAGCCCGGAGACCAGGGCGGAAATGGACACCAGCAGCTCGGCGACGCAGCGGCGGCGCAGCAGCATGCCGAAGCCCTTGAGGAACACATGGCGGCAGAGCAGCGCCGTCAAAACCAGGCAGGCAAGCAAAACCGCGCATTGGACCTCCCGGTCCCCGGACCAGTAAGGCACCTTCACCTGATAGCGCTCCAAAAGCAGGAACAGCGTGGGGGGCAGAGCCGTAAACAGGGGCAGGAGCACCGTGTGCTTTCGGCGGATGTAGAGCTGGCGGGCGTCGTGGGCCGCCTCCCAGAGAGTGGGCTCCGGGCCGATGGGCTCCGGGTCGGGCTCCGGCTCCGGTTCCGGCGGCGGGGGGAGGGACTCCGTGTCCTCCAGGGGCTTTCGGGAGAAGAGACCGTGCTTCGGGGGCAGAATGGGCTCTCTGGCCTCCTCCATCACCGCGTCCACGGTGCTGCCCACCACGTCCTCTAGGGAGAGGGGCCG
>CATOKC010000145.1 GCA_951800675.1 uncultured Oscillibacter sp. | reverse complement strand
CTTTTGTTTGCTTCTATTATACCACCTCTGTCAAACTTGTGTAGACACTATCTAGGAGGTCTTCACCTAACTTGCAAGCGTGCATTTGTTCCCACAAATGCTCAAAACAGACTTCCGGCGTGGCCGCCGAAAATCTGTTTTTGCTTGTTGGGCCAGTGTCCCAAACCCTTTGAACAGCCCCGCCATGAAGCTGTGCGCATCCGCTGGGCCGCTCTGGTCGGACGCACGACTGCCGCAGGCAGTACCGCCGCCCGCTTGCGGTGGTGGTGAGTAAGTGCGCATTAGCCGGGGCCAGTAACAAGAAAGAGGGCGTCCAGGTCACCCCAGAACGCCCCGCATCGGCTTCTCCTTGCCGGTCTATCACCGCCCTTCCAGCATGTGCCATTCTACCACAAATGTGCTGCCAGCCATATGTATTTGGTGGGAGAATCCACCCTTTACATATTAGCTCTCAGTAGCATTTCGGCATGAAGTGCCATACCGGCGTGGATGCGGGCAGCGGATTTGTCCACACGGTGGAGGCCGCCGCCAATGTCCACGATGTGACCGTGGCATCAAAGCTGTTGCGAGAGGACGATGAGGTTGTCTATGGGGACAGCGCATATCTGGGACTGGAAAAACGAGAGGAAATCAAAAATATAGTAATATCACTTGAACAGCATCTCAAAGAATGATATAATACAGGCATGAGTTATCCAGTAAAATATAGAGAACGCACAATAGAATATCGTGAGGAAGGACACACATTGGAAGAAACAAGCAAGACCTTCAAGGTAGCAGTCTCAACGATCCGAAAATGGGAAAAGCAATTAAAAGAGAAGGGAGATTTAAAGCCAAAAGTACCGGTTCGCGGCAGTAAGAAGATAGAGCCCGATAAGCTAAGAGCATATGTGGCGGAACATCCAGATGCGTATCAGACAGAAATCGCCAAGGAATTTAACTGTTGCCAGTCAGCGGTTCCCTAATCATATTGCAGGGAATAGGTGGGGAACACAGACATATCCACGCCAATTTCAGAGATGATACCGATTGCGGAAAAGGCTTGGATAGTTTGCCGCAGTCGCAACCGGGGCAATGATGACATGCTTTTTTAGAGGACAGGGGGTTGCCATATGCATCATATATTTTTTGTGGATCAGGTGAAACGCAGCAAAAAGACGGTTGTCTATTTTTGCCTTCTGCTGGTCGCGGCGGCCTTTTTTGTCTCGAGCATAAATCTGTATCAGAACAGCGTCCGTAACCTGCAGATTTCTGAAAACGTTTTTTCTACCCTGGCTGTTACAGAGCTGTACGGAGAGGTAGATCAATATGGTCAGCTGGTGGAACGGAACAGCGAGGAACACATCGGTTATAAGGCTGTGGGCATCAAGGGGTATGATTTTAGCGACATTATCGACAGTGAAGCGGTGGAAAGCTGGGATTTGCGGACGCAGTACGGGGCCTATATCGAGGGCCATCCCGCGGTGTACTACGGCCCCACTACTCATTCTTATGATAAATGGTATATGCGCAGCAACAACATCATCCGTTTCAAGATCCGGGCAGAGACTCCCATCTCGTTGAAATATTCTCCATTTGATCTATACCATCGGAAAAGCCGACCTTTACAACTGGATGTCATTGACAATGCTGCCGGCTGTTTTCACTACCCCGGCATCTTGTACTACGAGGGCTTTGGATTAGACCAAGAGACATGGACATCTTATAGTGGGGAGATCAAACGGTTCAACCGAACTGACGATACAGACAAACTCATCCTATACCCGGATGTGGAGTATATTGCGATCCTTGATCGGCATGGCTACTGGATGTGGACGGAGGAAGCGGGCGTTCTTGCGTACGATGATTCTGATATCGAGCACATCGTCAGCAGAGAGTTTACGTTCTCCAAACCTGTCCAGGATTACGGGGAAATGCGCCTGGCCTATGACGGCTCCAGGGAGGATGTTGCGTATGAAAAAGAATTTTTATATTTTCCCATCCAGCGCTGGGAAGATGTACAGAATGATCCGGAGCTAAAAGCTTACTTTGAGGATCTTTGGCAGGATATCCGCGTACAGCAGCACACCCATAATGTTGTTGCTACCAACGACTTTACCTCTATACCAGCCTATCATATTGGCGGTGCCGGTATCTCAGAGGGGCGGCTGATCACCCCGGAGGAGTATGCCAGCGGCGCGAAGGTCTGCCTCATCAGCGAAGATGTGGCGCAGAACCAGCGGTGGAAAATCGGGGACAAGCTGGATATGCGGCTTTTTGAGAGCGATTATATCCCCAGCAATATCCCATTCTTCAAGGATCAGCCGGTCTACGACGGGGAGAAAACGCCCTTCATACACGAGGGAGAGTACGAAATCGTGGGCATCTACTCCATCTATCCCACCAGGGGAAATATAGAGCTTGCGCCGAACACCCTGGACCTGCTGGACTACAACATCTATATCCCCGCCAATTCCGTCTCCAAGCCAAGGGACCTGACGGACGTGCTGGTCCACGGCTCCACGCTCAGTGTGAAGCTGAAAAACGGCACTGTGGACCAGTTTCTGGAGGATATGGCGGCAAAAGGGCTGACAACACAGGAACCAGGCCGCTACAATCCAAAATTCACCTTCTACGACCAGGGATACAGCGCCGTTCAGTCCAGCCTGCTGTCCATGAACAGCACCGCAAAGTTACTGCTTCTCCTCTCATCCGTCCTTCTCCTGATCGTCTGCACCCTTGTCGCGTATTTCTTCTGGCAGAACCAGCGGCAGACGGTGGGTATCTTCCGTATGCTGGGCGGCACGAAGCGGCAGGCCCTCTCGGCGGTACTGCTCTGTATCATGCTGTTGACGGTCACCGGCAGTATCGCGGGCGGGCTCCTTGGATGCGGCATGACGGGCGTCGTAGGAAACGGCATCATGCGGAAGAATATCGAGGAGATCGAGATGGATATGAGCCAGGAGAACGATCTCTCCGCCCTGACGGAGCAGGAATCGGACATCCAGGTCAAAGCGGACCCGCTGGTGACGCTGGAAGCCTGCGGCGCGGTGCTGATCTGCCCGGCCTTTCTGCTGGGGTTCGCGGCGCTGGACATCAACAAGGAGCCCCGGGAGCTTCTGCCGAAAGGGAAGGTGTAGGTGATGGCGGTATGAAAAGTTTCCCCTATATCTGGCGCATGGCCCTGCGGCGGAAGGGGGCCTGCCTGCTGGTGGTGCTCTCCACCATGGCGGCGGCGGTGTTCATGCTTTTTTACCCCAGCCTCATCGAAACGGTCCGCACGGAGCTGGAGGAGACATACGACGGCATTCCAGTGACCGGAAGCATCCTCACCGCCGGGGTGGACAGCGCGCCGGCTGTTTCGGACAGCTTGTGGAGAGAGCTGCAGTCCAGCGGATATTTCAGTGAGCTCTACGCCAGCAGCCACTTTGGTGTCCGCGCTTTCCCGAAGGGCATTCTGGAGGCGAAAGCGGGAGCGGGCGCGTCAGAGCAGGACCGGCTGACCGCGTTCCAGACCCTTCTTCCGAGATTTGAGGCCGAAGACAGCGGCGGCGTCGGGGGCCCGATGATGGCTTACAACACCTTCCAGGCGTCCGACGAGCTGGTCCGCGTCAGGGACAGCATCCGCTGGATGGACGGTTACGGCGAGAGCTGTCTGGAGGGGAACGAGCGGGTC
Source organism: uncultured Oscillibacter sp. (assembly GCA_951800675.1). The sequence goes on along the minus strand of CATOKC010000145.1, from coordinate 4,228 downwards.
TGCATCGTCTCCGAGCACTGGGGCTACCGTCCGGGCGACACGCTCCCCTTTCTGGCTCGGGTCCTTGTGGGCAGGAGCCTGGTGGAGGGCATCTTCCGCTTGAAGGTGGCGGGGACATACCCGGGGAAGATCACTGAATTTGCCGGTGTGATGCCGCTGAAGACCATGGAGGAGCTGACCGTCGCGGCAAATACCGCCCAAAGACAGCATGGCAATTATTTCGCTTGGACCTTCGGCATCTACGAGGTCTATTTTACGGTGAAAGACAACCGAAAGCTCGATGACATCAAACCCATCATGACGGAGCGGGGGCTTCGGGGGAGCGATACCGTCCGCGTCCGGATCGACGACCGTATTTTGAAGGAGACCGTCGGCCCCATCGAGAGCAACCTCGCCCAGCTGGAGGGCTCCTACCTGTTCTTTTTCCTGACGATCGCCATCCTGGGCGCGTTCATCAGCTTCCTGCTGGCCCGGGACCGGAAACCGGAGTACGCGGTCATGCGGATGCTGGGGGAGAGCAGGCTGCAGATCACGCTGAAAGCTCTGCTGGAGCAGTCCGTCCTCTGCCTCGCCGGAGTGGGGCTGGGCGCGGCGGCGGGGCGGTTCCTGGAGGTGGTCCGCGTTGACGGAGCGGTCTGCGCCATGATCCTGCTGTGCTACACGCTGGGTGCCGCTGTGGCGGTGATGCTGACGGTCCGCGCCGGCGTGATGGACATCCTGCGCGATAAGGAGTGAGCTCATGAGTCTTTTGCAGGCGCAAAATGTGCATTATATCTACCAGAGCAAATACCAAACCGTACACGCCATCAGGGGCATCCACTTCGCGTTCGAGGGCGGGAGGTTCTACGCCATCGTGGGCAAGAGCGGATGCGGGAAGACCACCCTGCTGTCTCTGCTGGCCGGTCTGGACCTGCCCACGGAGGGGCAGATCCTCTACGACGGGAAAAGCACGGCGGAGCGCAACAGGGACCGCTACCGCCTGCGGGCGGTCTCCCTGGTCTGCCAGAACTACAACCTCTTCCCCCTGCTGACGGTGGAGGAAAATGTGACCTACCCCATGCTTTTGCGGGGCGTGAAGCCGGAGCAGGCGGGGAAGACCGTCCGCGAAAAGCTGACGGCTGTGGGGCTGGACAGCTCCTACTACAAGCGACTGCCCGCCATGCTCTCCGGCGGCGAACAGCAGCGCGTGGCCATCGCCCGGGCGCTGGTCTCTGACGCGAAGATCATCCTCGCGGACGAACCGACCGGCAACCTGGATACGGAAAACAGTGAGCTCGTCTTCTCCCTGCTCCAGCGGCTGGCCCACGAGGAGGGCTACTGCGTCATCGTTGTCACCCACGACCTTGCCATCGCGGATATGGCCGACGAGGTCCTGCGCTTGAAGGACGGCGCACTGGTAGATTAGGAGCTGTTTTATGAAGAAGGCATTGTGTTTTTTGCTGGGGTTCTCTCTGGTTTTCTGTCTGACGGCCTGTCAGAAGGAGACGCCCGCCCCTGAGAAACCGGTATCTGAGGAAAAACTGCCCGATGCGGTGACAGAAAGTGATCCCGCGAAAGAGCAGGCGGTCAGGCCGGGGCTGTTCTGGGAAATGGGCATCGCCCCGGTGGAGTACGAGATAGACTGGACAGTCGAGGGGACGGCGGAGACCTGTGTCCTGGAGCTGACAGACCCGAGATATCAGGGCCGCGCAGGCGGCAGTGAGGGCAGCCGCGCCGCCGCCGACTGGCTGGCGGAGCAGTTCAGCCGGGTGGGCTTGCAGAAGCTCCCGACCCTTGGGAGCTGGAAGCAGACCTATCAGACCACGGTCACAGCCGTTCTTCCCGGGGAAGCGTTCCTCGTCTCCCCCGACGGACAGGAAACAGAGCTGAAACTGGGGGAGGATTGGGTGTTCCGGGCCTCCCCGGACGCGGTGGACCTTACGGCCCCGCTTTCCACAGACTACGCCCTTTACAGCGATGGCAAGGCCGTATGGGATGCCGAAGCGGACCCCAAGAACGCCAGCCGGAAGCTCTGCTTGATAACAGGAGATGTGTCCAGGGGGATGCCCTACACCAATGCGAACGGAACTCCCAGCCGCATCCTCGTCACAGAAGCTGTCTATGAGCAGCTGAAAAAGGACGGGTATCAGATCCATTTACAGCTCCCTGATGCCGTCGATGAAGAGGGCAGTGCGGAGAATGTCGTCGGGTTTCTCCCCGGGAAAGACCCCACAAAGGCGGTGGTCCTCGGCGCGAACTTTGACGGCCCGGGCCAGTGCGGGCCGCTCCTGATGCCCGGCGCTTACAACAACGCCTCCGGCGTTGCAGCGCTGGTCCAGACAGCGGCTTGGCTGGCGCAGGCGGAGGAACTGCCCTGTGATGTAATTTTTGCCGCCTTCAACACAGAGGATAACCGCCAGAACGGTTTTGTTGCGCTGTCTGACCATATTGAGGAACAGTATACGCAGATCCGCATGGTCAACTTGAAGTGTATCGGTTGGAGGGGTCAGCCAATAACAGTCTATGGAGTAAATTCAGAAGCCGCTCTGCGGGGCAGTCTTGCTGGCGGTCTGGGGCTCCAGTACGCTGACCGGGATATTGCTTCAGGCGGGGGCGCATTTGATAAAGAAACGATGAGCAGTGTTACCCTGTTTCAGGACGCCTGCTTAAGTGATCCAAACATAACTTCCACGTTAAACACCATCTATGATACCGCAGACAATCTGGATTTTGACATGCTGGATGACATCGCCAAAAGGCTGGCGGCTTGGGTCATTGAGCGCGGGGATGAGCCGCTGACGTCCTATGTGGTGTACTGGTAAAATGCTTATGTTTCAGAGCCTGTTTAGTATCTTTTTAGAAGCAAGTGAATAAAGGCGAGAGAAATCATTTGAAAAGAATTCTGCAATTTGCGCTCACTGTTTTTCCAAAGCCTGCGATATTTGTCGAGCCAAGCAAAAGAGCGCTCGACAATCCATCGCTATGGCAGAACAGCAAAGGTATGAAATTCATTTCGTCTGACGATTTCAACTTCAGCCCCGGAGAGCTTTTTGATTTCGTTGGCAAAGTTCTCTCCCGTGTAACCTCCGTCCGCAAGGAGTTTTTAAGCAGAGATAAGTGAATTTACTTGACAAAAAAATACTTCTGCAAGACAAATATGGCTTGACAATATAAGTCGAATCTGATATAATTATAACATCATGAACTGCCGGATGAAGGGATTGTTCTTTTTGCATATGGCCTCCAGCTTCTCCAGGTCCCTCCAGATTCGTTTCTGAACTTGGAAAGGCTTCTCCCCCTCCGTCTCTTGGCAAAGAACCCTGTCATTTCGGATTTTCTTCTACAATTTGTCCACGCCGATATCGTCCTTACCCGTCAGCATCAAAAACTGCCGGGAGGGCAGGCCCAGCTTTTCAAACAGCTTGTTCAGGGTGGTGAAAGAGGGGGCCTGTATGTTATTCTCGATGCGAGAGAGGTGTTTCCGGCTACGGATGCCTTCACACAGGAAGACCTGTGACCATCCTCCGTCCTCGCGCTGCTACTTGATGTAAGCGCCAATCAGCATTTTTTCTATAAATTGCGTTCTCCGTTTCAGGTTGAAATGGGCAGGGATTTTGCTGTTTTCTCTATTACGTGACACTTTTTGGAAAAAGTCAACAGCAAAAATGTACTATTTTGCGGGATTTGAAATGTCCGCGAAATGTTGTAGACAGGGTCCACAGACTATATATGGTATACTAGTATCAGCAAGTCGAAAAAAACGTGTTCACCGGCCTTTAGCCGTTGAATAAATACATTTTTTTGGAGGTAATCACTATGAAGAAGTCCCGGAAACTGCTGGCGTTGGTGTTGGCGATGATGATGACGTTCTCCCTCATGTCCATGAGCGCCGCCGCTTATGGCGAGGAGCATGAGCACGACTGCGCCGTGTGCAGTGAGGATGAGGTCATTCAGCCCAGAAGGCCGAGTGCAATGTGTTCCTATTGTGGAACAATGCAAATAGTTATTGAGGAAGGGCCTTGGTCTGCATCAAGTAATCCTTATTCTCGTTGCGCGGCGCATCGATGGATTGACCATCTGCATACGTACGATAGCAAATTTTATGTGTTTGAATGCGGACATGCAGTTGAAGTACGAAACAACGATGTTTGCCATTGGGGAGAGTAATATGCCGCATAAGAGGTGGCATGTCTCTATATTGCCATTGGTTTTTGTGATATCGCTGGTCCTGACTGCCGGCGGGCGCGCA
>CATOKC010000144.1 GCA_951800675.1 uncultured Oscillibacter sp. | reverse complement strand
GGGGGGCCCGCCCCCCCCCCCCCCCTCTGCGTATTTGCTTACTTTGCCGTATTCTGGGGCTTCTTGATCTTCACGGTCTCCTTCATCGCCACGGAGCAGGCCAGGTCGCCCAGCACGTTGCAGCAGGTAGCGCCCATATCGCACAGGGTGTTGACGCTGATGTAAACGCCCATCACCCCTGACGGCAGTCCCGCGATAACAGACAGCGCCGCAAAGGACGCGATAGCCCCGCCGGGCACGCCTGGCGTCCCGATGCTCAGCAGGGTATTGCTCAGCAGCACCACCGCCAGCATCCCGAAGCTGATCTCCACGCCGCAGGCATTGGCGAAGAATACGATCATGAAGCTCATCAGAATGGACACCGCGTCCATATTGATGGTCGCGCCCAAGGGCAGCGCCAGGGAGGAGACCTCGTTGGGCACGCCCATCTCGTCCGCGCAGCGCTTGCTGATGGGCAGGGTGGCGGAGCTGGAGCAGGTGCCGAAGGCGTTGAGCGCCGCCGGCATGACCTTGGAGAAGAACTGCCGCACGCCGTATTTGCCCAGCAGCTTGACGATGCCGCCGTAGACCACCAGCGCGTAGAGGAAGAAGGTCAGATACAGCGCGATGAGCACCGTCCCCAGCGCCAGGATGGTCTCCGTTCCGTTGGCGTACACCACGGAGGCGATGGAGCAGAACACGCCTACCGGCGTGAACAGCATGACTACCGAGACGATCTTCACGGAGATCTCGTTGATCGAGTACGCCAGCGTCACAAAGGGCTCCGCCTTTTTCCCCAGGGCCAGGCAGGTGATGCCCACGATGACGGCGAACACCAGCACCTGCAGCATGTCCCCGTTGGCGAAGGAAGCCACCGGATTGGCAGGGATCAGGTTTTTCACCGTGTCCAGCAGGCTGGTGAATTGAGTGGCCGTCACGTCCGCCTCGATCATCTCGATGGTCACGCCCTTGCCGAGCCCCAGCAGCTTCGGCAGGAACAGGCCCAGCAGGCTGGCGAACAGGGTCGTGCCGGTGTAGTAGATGACGGACTGCGCGCCGATCCGCCCGGTGGCGGAGACGCTGCCGATGCCGTGGATGCCCACCACCAGGGAGCAGAACACCAGAGGATAGATCATCATGCGCAGGGCGTTCATGTACAGTCCGCTGACCAGGTCGATGGCGGGCAGCAGAAATTCCAGACGCCCCGGGATCAGCAGTCCCAGGACGATGCCCAGGACCAGTCCGATAAAGATCGCCAGGGTAAGGTGGGTAGATTTTTTCTCTTTCATGGGAAACAGCTCCTTTACACAGAACATACAGTTTGATAGCTCCCGGCCCCGCCGGGGCGACAAAAAACGCCCGTCCTCTGCCAAAACAGAAGACGGACGCAGTGTCCGTGGTACCACTTCTTTTCACCCCGGCGCGCTCCCGCCAGGGCCTCACCGGCATCCAACAATGCCTCCTGCTGTAACGGGCAGACCCGTCATGCCCTGACAAGCTTCGCTCGGGCACGCCTCTCCGGAGCCATGTTCTCCCGCTGCCGGCCTGTCCCCTTCCAGCAAACGGGGACTCTCTGTGAGGCGGAGGGCGGGATACTCTTTCCTTCATAGGGTTTCGAAAATATGTGTTTCCTATTATAGAGGCCCATTCTTTTCCTGTCAATTGCCGATCTGACAGCTTCCACGGCCCTCCATCCTATATTTTTGTGCAAAGTATCCGACCCGCCCGCAGAAATCCGGTAGACTTTTCCGCATCCATGCGGTATACTAATGTCAGTAAGTTGGTTATTTGGATGCAGGAGGTTCCCCTATGCCTTGGTTCGACCGCTTTGACGCCCTTTTCGCCCCCAGCTTTCCCGACTGCCAGGTCCTCCGGGAGGAGCCCATGGACCGGCACACCACCTTCCGGATCGGCGGGCCCGCCCGGCGCTTCGTCCGGCCCGCCGGAGCCGCTCAATGCGGGGCGCTGTTGTCCCTGGCGGAGGAGGAGGACTGGCCGGTCCTGGTCATTGGCAACGGCTCCAACCTCCTGGTGTCCGACAACGGCCTGGACGCCTTGGTCATCTACACCGGCTCCCTGGACGGCGTGTCGCGCACCGGCGGGTACACCGTCCGCGCCGGAGCCGGACTGAGTCTGGCCCGTCTGGCCTCCTTCGCCCGCAGGGAGGAGCTGGGAGGTCTGGAGTTTGCCCACGGCATCCCCGGGAGCCTGGGAGGCGCGGTATGCATGAACGCCGGGGCCTACGGCGGCGAGATGAAGCAGGTCCTCACCGCCGTCACCGCCTGGTTCCCCGATGAAGGCGTCCGCCGTCTTGTGCCGGAGGAACTGGACCTGAGCTACCGCCACAGCGTGTTCAGCGATAAGCGCGGCGTGGTCCTGGAGGCGGAGTTACTTCTGGAACCCCGTAACGGCGCCGAGATCGCGTCCCTCATGGAGGACCTGAGCCGCCGCCGCCGTGAGAAGCAGCCACTGGAATACCCCAGCGCGGGCAGTACCTTCAAGCGTCCCGAGGGCCATTTTGCGGGGGGCCTCATCGAGCAGTGCGGCCTGAAGGGCTTCCGGGTAGGGGGAGCCCAGGTGTCGGAGAAGCACGCGGGCTTTGTCATCAACACTGGCGGCGCCTCCTGCGCCGACGTCCTGTCCTTGATCGCCCATATCCAAGACGTTGTAAACCGCGAGACCGGCATACGCCTGGAGCCGGAGGTCAAGATCGTTCCATGATAAGGAGAGACTGCCGTGGATGACGGGCAAATGGCGAACATAACAAAACTCCTGCAAACCGCCTCTGACAGGCAAAAGGATGCCGCAGGCGAAACGTCCGCGTTTAACATCCTTTCCGTGCTTCAACTGGAACGCTATGAAACACGGACGCATTCTAAGATCATCTTCTTTTTGCTGAACAGTCCCTGCGGTTCAAGCGATAAAGCCGGTTTTCTGCACCTTTTTCTCCAAGCGATACACATCCCTGAAGCATTTCTGAACGGATCATGGAAAGTGTATCGAGAACGGACCTTCGATGGCGGTTCCAGCAGGATCGATTTTGTACTGGAATCCAAAAACTTTTGCGCCGTGATCGAAATGAAAGTCGATGCCAGAGATGGGGACAGCCAGTTGGCACGCTATGCGTCCTTCTGCCGCAAAAAGCGCAAAGAATACACGGTCTATTACCTCACCCTGGACGGACACGCTCCGGAAGAGCAGAGCATCAGGGGAGTGGAGCCGGAACGGTTCCGATGCATCAGCTTTGAGAAAGAGATCGTTTCGTGGCTGGAAAGTTGTATGGCATCTGTGGAAGCGGACGGCTATCAATACGCATTTTTAAAGCAATATCTCGGCGCGGTCTTCCAAGCTGCCGGAATAGACAATGAGGGGATCGATGTGAAAGACCTGTTGGACAGCTCCGATATGGCCCAGGCCGCGCAGATCATTGCCCGCAGCTTCCGCGAGAAAATAGATGATGTGACGGCGTGTTTTTTCCAGAAGCTGTGTGAGGAGATCGAGAAAAAGACGAAATTGAAAACGCTTCCATATACGAACTGTGCTGATATATTTTTGGATACCCTCACAAAAGGGAGTAAGAACTATCACGTGGTCATAGGGATAGATGTCGATACCTATCTCTATATAGGCTTTGGCTTTTCTGAGGAGACAGAGGACGGCGGACATCCGTTCATACCTCTTGCCGATGCGGAGGCTTATTTTCCGGATGTATATCGAAAGTGGATCGAAAAACTGGATGCCCTGGAAAATTTTCCAAAGTTCCGCCAAACCAAGTGGGAACGATGGCTGTATTGGGAGGACCCCGAAGGCGCGCGGCTCAACTTCAAGGATCACAGCGCACAGATCAAGCTGATCGATGAAATGGCCCCGCAATGCAAATTGATCAGTGACTGTCTTGTCAAAGACTTGATTGGACCTTTGTGTCGTTGACAGTATGTGCAAACCTGAAAAGAACAAACAATCAGAAAAGCAGGCGGGAAGAGGAGAGAGAAAACATGGAGATACTGATCATATCCGGCCTTTCCGGAGGCGGAAAGAGCAGAACGGCCTCCTTTTTGGAGGACATGGGATTTTATATCGTAGACAACATGCCCGCGGGCATGATCCTGAAATTTGCGGAATTTTGCTCGGCGGGCAGCGGGCGGTACAACCGGGTGGCCCTGGTGTACGATGTGCGCACCGCCGACACCTTCGATGAATTTCTGGAGGTCCTGTCCACCCTGCGCCAGCGGGAATATAACTGTACCCTTCTGTTCCTGGAGGCGAATGTGGATACCATCATCAAGCGCTACAAGGAGACCCGACGGATGCACCCCCTCCAGGACCAGTGCGGTTCTTTGGAAGCGGCGGTCCATCGGGAGATCACCCTGATGGCCCCGGTCCGGGCCCAGGCGGACGTTGTGGTCGATTCCAGCCGCTACTCCACCACCCGTCTGCGCGGGGAGCTGCTGCGCCTGTTCGGCGGCAGCCGGGACGCGGGGAAGATGCAGGTAAGCGTAGTATCCTTCGGCTTTAAGCACGGTCTGCCTCTGGAAGCCGACCTGGTCTTCGACGTACGCTTCATGCCCAACCCGTTCTATATCGACGTCCTGCGCCCCAAGACCGGCTTGGACCAGGGGGTGCGGGATTATGTATTTTCCTTCCGGGAGACGGAGCAGTTTCTGGAGAAGCTCCGGGAGCTTCTGGGCTTCGTCCTGCCGCTGTACCAGGAGGAAGGGAAGACGGTGCTGGTGATCGCCATAGGCTGTACCGGAGGCCATCACCGCTCCGTAGCGGTCACCCACGCACTGGCAGAGTACATCCGAAACCTGGGCTATCAGGTAACAGAAAACCACAGGGACATGACGAGGACATAGCCGCAAAGGATAAGAGAGAAGGATAGATAATATGACAAGATATATTCGAGAAGATTTATTGAAGAAATTTGAATTTCAGAATTATGGTCATGCCTTGGAGATATTGCATAATGCGTATCCGATGGAATGGAGCGAAGTGCAGGACTGCCTGGAAAATTTAACGATCTCCATTGAAGATTTGCAGGCCGCCGGAGGAAACGAAACGGCAATACCCAAAAAATTTGACGATATTTTGTATCCATTAGGGTGGCGGGAAATCAGAATTACCGGAGATCTGTTAGTAAAAATGTATCCTCGAAGAGCGAATCAACGAGGTCGTTTTTCAGATGAGCCCTATGATGAAAAGACGATCACGGGTTACATTGATGGGCACAATATCGATTTTATTAAAGGAAAAGTTGCATTTGATTTAGAATGGAACAGTAAAGACCAAACCTTTGACCGTGATTTGCTTGCCATGCGTACATACTTTGACTGCGGTTTAATTGAAGTTGGGATCATAGTAACACGGTCAAAGGAGTTAAATGATATTTTTAAAGAAGTAGTGGATAAGCACGGAAAACCGCTGATTCCTAAATATGGAGCCAGCACAACATGGATGGGAAAATTAGAGTATAGGTTAAAGTCACGCAGAAACGGAGGCTGTCCCATTTTGGCAATCGGTATCAAAAAGCCGTGTGTAGAGGGGTATTCGCTGTGACAAAGATAGAGTTGGCAAAAACAATAGAAGATTTTAAGCAATATACCATCGGGAAAAAATATAAAACAATTTATGCGGATCCGCCATGGCAATTTCAGAACCGGACAGGTAAGGTTGCACCAGAACATAAACGATTGTCTAGATACAGTACCATGCAGTTAGAGGAGATAAAAGCATTGCCTGTCTCAAAAGTTGCAGATGAAAAGTGCCATTTATATTTGTGGGTTCCAAATGCGTTGCTTCCAGAGGGATTGGAAGTAATGCAGGCCTGGGGATTTGAATATAAAACCAATATCATCTGGGAAAAGGTAAGAAAAGATGGTATGCCGGATGGCAGAGGCGTTGGGTTTTATTTTAGAAATGTAACAGAGATACTTTTGTTTGGAATTAGGGGGGATAAGAACCGGACATTGGATCCTGGCAGATCTCAAGTAAATCTTATTCGCTCAATCAAGCGGGAGCACTCAAGAAAACCTGACGAATTTGTCAATTTAATTGAGCGCTGCTCCTCAGCACCGTTCCTTGAGCTCTTTGCAAGAGGTGACAGAGCAGGATGGGATATGTGGGGTGATCAAGCTGTTGATAGCTATGAACCGACTTGGAATACGTACTCTAATCATACAATAGCAGCTAACACAAAACCTGATTTACTGTAGTACCACTATATATGAGGTCATTGAAGAGTCTATGAATCAAAATCAACTTTACCGCGGCCCCAGCGGCAAAGGCCCCAAGATCGCCGCCATCGGCGGCGGCACGGGCCTTTCCACCATGCTGCGCGGCTTAAAGCGCCATACCAACAATCTTACCGCCATCGTCACGGTGGCGGACGACGGAGGCGGCTCCGGCGTCCTGCGTCAGGAGCTGGGGATGCTGCCCCCCGGCGACGTGCGCAACTGCCTGGAGGCTCTTGCCAACGTGGAGCCCCTTATGGGGGAGCTGCTCCACTACCGCTTCACCGAGGGCTCTCTGAAGGGCCAGAGCTTCGGCAACCTCTTCCTGGCGGCCCTCAACGGCATTTCCGGCGGGAGCTTCGACCAGGCGGTCAGCCGCATGAGCCAGGTCCTGGCCATCACCGGCCGGGTGCTCCCCGTGACCACCAGCAATGTGCAGCTGGAAGCGGAGTTCGAAAACGGTGCCAAGATCTTAGGGGAGTCCAAGATATTCTACTGCAAGAAGCGGGAGGACTGCCGCATACACCAGGTCCGCCTCCTGCCGGAGCATCCCCCCGCCCTGGAAGCCGCCCTGGAAGCCATCCGGGAAGCGGATATGATCCTTCTAGGCCCAGGGAGCCTCTATACCAGCATCATCCCCAATCTGCTGGTAGACGGCGTAGCCCAGGCCATCGCGGGATCCTCCGCCCTGAAAGTCTACATTGCCAACGTCATGACACAGGAAGGGGAGACGGAGGGCTATACCAACGCCGACCATATCCGTGCCATTTTCCAGCACTCCCTGCCGGGGCTGTTCCGCCTGTGCCTGGTGAACTCCTCCGTCATCCCGCCGGAGGTCCTGGAGCGCTATGCCCGTGAGGGCGCGGAGCCGCTGCGCTACGACAAGGCCAAGTGCGCTGAATTGGGCGTAGAGCTGGTCAGCCGCCCGGTGTCCATGGTCCGGGACGGCTACGTCCGCCATGACCCCGAGCTTCTGGCCGCCGCCCTGCTGGAGCTCCACGCCCAGCGCAGCGTCCGCATCGCCGGCCAGGGCCGCTACCGTGCGGAGTAGTCACTACGGTTTCCCTTCGCTGCACAGCAGAGACCTTCGCCAGTGCGAAACCCCAATAAAAACGAATTTTCACAGTAATATTCCGAATTAGACCTCTTTTTCCGATTTTGGAACATGTTTTTTGATATACAGACAGCCGGTCCCCCGGAAAGGGGACCGGCTGCTCTTTATCCAGAAAAGTGGGAATTACTTTGCCAGGACCTTCTTCAGCCTGGCGAACCGGGGCAGGCCATTCTCCTTCTTCAGCTTGGTCTCGCCCTGGATGAGGGGGAGGGCGTAGTCAACGAAGGCCTGGGTCACGCCGTTATGTTCGGCATTGATCCACTCGATGGGCACCTTCTTCTCGGTGTTGGCCACATCGGTAAGGTTGAACAGCTTGGTCTTGCAGACATACTTGCCGCCCTCGGTGCAACGCTCGAAGCCCACCATCTTGTCGGTGAGGCCCGCCACGGCATTCTCTACGGCGGCCTTACCGGCCATAAAGGACTCGTCGATATCGGTCTGGGAAGCCAGGTGCGCGCCGCAGCGCTGGAGCAGGCTCAGCTCGATGCCGCGGACCTTGGCGCCGGTCTCCTTCTTCACGATGTCGGCCAGCATGGCGGCCAGACCGCCCAGCTGGGCGTGGCCGAAGCCATCGGTCGCGGAGGTCTTGGCCTCGGAGACGAAGGAGCCGTCGGCGTAGTGGATGCCCTCGG
>CATOKC010000143.1 GCA_951800675.1 uncultured Oscillibacter sp. | reverse complement strand
GGTGGAGGCGGATGGCGGGATCACGTACCGCGTGGAGGAGCGCGAGCGCATCTCCCTCCAGGGCCTCGCCGGGACCCCGGAGCACCAGGCCAGCCGGGAGTGGGAGGACTTTTTGGAGCAGTACGACCCCGACGGCGCCCTGCTGGAGGCCGTGGGCAACGGCCCCACCGGCATCTCGGACGCGTACGACGCCTACCTCTGCTACACCCCGGAGATGGCGGAGAAGATCGACGAAATCTGCGCCAAGTACGGCCTGCGGCTCCTGGGCCCGGCCACCGTAGAGGAGGACGTCCGGACCCTCTTCGCCCGGACCGGCACGGGGGACGTGTGCGCCGGGAGCGGGGGCAATACCCCCTGGTCCGGCTACTGGTACCGGGACGGGACCTTCCTCTTCGAGGGCGCGGTGGAGCAGAACGGCGGAACCGTGGACTACCAGTTCAGCCGGGCCGTGAAGGGGAGCTTCGGCAGTACGCCGCTGTACCTCAGCGGCATCGAGGACTACGAGCAGTGGTCCTACACCACGGAAAACGGCGTGGAGCTCCTCCTCGCCAATGACCACGCCTCCAAGGCCCTGATTATCGCGGACCGGGAGCGGTCCTTCGTGACCGTCAACGTCCTGGGCGACTGGAGCGCGGGGACCTTCCAGATGTCCGACCGGGACGTGGAGGACTTCGCGGAGGCGTTTGACTTTACGGCGGTGCCGTAAAAAAATTCATGTTTGGAGGAATCTGAAAATGCGCAACATTCCATCTTTCCTGTTGGCCGTTCTGCTGGCGTGCGCCCTGTGCGCCGGGTGCGGGGCCCCCGCCGCCCCGGAGGCCCCGCCCGCTGCGGGACAGACCGGGCCTGTGACAGACCAGACCGAACCGCCGGCAGACCAGACCGGGCCCGTCACCGTCCTGCCGGAGGCGGACCACCCGGACCTCACCGGCGTCTACACCGACAAGCAGGGAACCGCCGATGTCTACAGCGAGCTGGAGCTGGCCTTGCAGGCCGACGGGACCTACAAGGTCACCATGGGCCTCTACCGCATCACGACTCTGGAGGGCACCGCCGTCTGGCGGGACGGTACGCTCCATTTCACCAGCAAGACCCCCGCTGTGGAGGCGGACATCACCGTCGCGGACGGCGGGGCGGAGGTGACGGTCACGGCCTCCGAGCAGGCGTACATCTCCCCCGGGGACGTCTACGCCTTCCCCGACGGCGCGCCGGACCCCGCACCCCGCCCGGAGAGCCTGCCCGGCGCCTACCGGGCGGTTTTGACGGACCTGCTGGAGAAGGGCGTGTTCCCCGGCGGCGAGGAGGCGGAGCGCTTTGCGGACAGCGCCCCCGACCAGTACGCGGTCTTTGACGTGGACGGCGACGGCAGGGAGGAGCTCCTCATCCGCCACACCGACGCGCCAACAGCCGGGATGGTGGAGAAGGTCTACGATATTGATCCCGGCACCGGCGCGGTCCGGGAGCAGTTTTCCGACTTCCCCGGCATGAGCTTCTATGACAACGGCGCCCTGAAGGTGGAGATGTCCCACAACCAGGGCCGGGCCGGGAATGTGCTGTGGCCCTACGCCCTCTGGACCTACCAGGCCGGGACGGACAGCTACGAGGTCGTGGGCATCGTGGACGCCTGGGACAAGAGCCTGGGGGAGACCATGGGCGATGATCTCGCCTTCCCCGCGGACGTGGACCAGGACGGCGACGGAGTGGTCTACTACATCATGCCCTACGGCGGCTACTGGCTGGAGGAGGAGTACGCCGTGGACAAGGCCCGCTATGACCTCTGGGTGGATACCTACCTGGGCGGCGCGGCGGCGCTGGAGATCCCCTTCCAGGACCTGACGGCAGAGAGCCTGGAGGGTTGAAAAAATGCCGCCCCCCTTGTGTATGGGGGGCGGCGCTCTGCTATCTCGCCAACTTGTAAAGGATATAATTGTACGCATCCAAGGATTTTTTCACAGTGCAATCCCACCCATTCTGTACGCAGATTGAGATTTATCACTCCCGCAAAACCTCTTACTGCAACTCCGCCAGATACAGCCCCACCCGGCTCTGGATGGCAGCCACGGTGTCGTACAAGGAGCGGTCCCCGGCAAAGTAGGCCCCGGCCTGCTCGGTGATGATGTTCATGAGGTTTACGTCATAGTCGCTGGTGCCCTCCGCCGCGTTGTAGAGGGCCATGAGCTGGTCGATCTCCTCCTGGGTGGCGGGATAGTAGGGGATTCTCATACTATCATTTTGATATGAGGAAAACCAATTGACGAATCCCTGCGGCGAATCCTCCTTCGGAAATTCCCGCTCTGTCATAGACAGTTCGACCATCTGCTCAAAATCCTGCCGGTTGATAGGGAAGAGATTAGGTGATCCGCCCGCATCTTTCAATGATACCTCTTCGTGGGGGAGCAGTTGCTGACGCAGGAAGGACCACGACTCATCCTTGTGTTCACTGGAAGTACAGATTGCCAGCGGCGCTCCATAGAGCTCAAAGCTGCTTCCCACGCGCCCGCTCTCGTTGGGCCAGCCTACGAAAGCGATCTCCCCGCCAAAGAGGGCCCTTTTCTGCTGTAGATCGATAAAACTGTTGGCCCCGTTGGGATACAACATCTGCTCACCGTAGTAGATCGGGTCAAAGGAGAACCGCTCAAACTGTAACGGCTCTTCCGGGAAGCGGCTACAAAACTCCAGCAAGGCGCGAAATTCCTCGCTGTCAAACCGGCAAATACCCTCCTCCAGATCGAGGAAGAGCGGCATATTGTATTTCACTTGGGCCACCAGCATCGCACGCCTGCTCCCCATTTCGGAATCGCCCATAGGAGTGCTTCCCTCCGGCATGGAATCCAACGCCGCCCAGAAGTCGTCGTAGGTCCAGGTCATGCGGTCGCCCACCACGGACGCTGCCCCCACCATGCTCTCGATTTTGAAGGAATCTGCCACGCGGTAGAGCCCGCCCTTGTACTCCATGGCCTCCAGGGGCCGTAACATCAGGGTGTCCCGGCCCAAGTCCGGGTCGGCGTCGATGTAGGGCCACAGGTCCTCCAGCATCCCCTTGGCCTCCATCCGCCGGACAGGGAGGTTCTCGTTGAGACAGAGGATATCCGGCATCTTGCCCGCCGTCAGGGCCGTGGTCATGCGGAGAACGGCCTGCTCCCAGTCCCCAGGGCCGTAAGGGTAGGCGGGCGGGTACTCCGTTACGGAAATGAAGCAGGAATCGTTATTTTTGTTGAATTCAGCCACGGCAGACCGCAGTTCGTTGTTCAAGGTAAGCGTCGCGAGGGTGAGCACCGTCCGCTCCGGCAGGGCGGCGGCGTCCGTGGCGGTGAGGACCGTGATTTCAGTCTCCCCGTCAGAGCCGAAGGTGCCGGTGATCGCCGCTAGCTGTCCGTTGGGAAGAAAGCCGTATGCGGCCATATAGATGGGGTCCACGCCGGACTCCGCCCAGCTCATCACCCGCTCCGCCTCCTCTGCGCCCTGCCTCCAGGCGTAGAGCCCGTCGCCGTCCAGGTAGTAGAAGAAGGCGTTCCCGTCCCCATCCTGGAAGCCGGAGGCGCTGTACGGCAGGGAGAACGCCTCCTCCGCCCAATCCCCGGCCTCCGGGTCAATGACTCGCAGTTGGGTGGCAGTGCTCCCGGCGCTCTGGGACAGGACCGGGATGGCGGCCCTGCCATCGCCCAGGGTGACGAAACGCTGAAAATTTACCTCGCCCCCCTCCAGCACGGCTCGGACCGCCCCGGTCTCGTCCAGGAGGAACACCCCGGCATCGGTGTTGACGAAGATGGTCCCCGCCCCGCCGCTATAGAGGTCATGGATAAATTCTACCCCCAGGTAGGCTTTCAGCCCGGAACCGTCGAAAGAGGACAACTCATTCCCCTCGCTGTCCAGCTGGCGCAGGACCCAAAAGCTCCCGCTGTCCGAGATGTAGACACGTTCCGTCAGCCACAGCGTCCCGTCCGCGCCGGGGCGGAGATAGCCGCCGGTGGACTCGTACTCCGTGGCTCCCTCCAGCCGGGCGGGGTGGAAGCCGGGGAGGGCCTCCGCCTTGCCGCCCTCCAGGGGGACGCGGACCAGGGTGAGCGTCTCCTCGTAGGTCTTGCTGTCGCGGACCGCGCCCAGGAGATAGACGGCCTCTCCGGAGATGCAGGCGCTCTCCGTCCAGGTCAGGGGGGAGGAGAATTTGACCTCCTCCGGGACGTAGACGATGCCGTGGGAATCGATTTTACTATTTTGACCGCAGGCCGCCAAGCTTAGCAGCAAAAAAGTTGTTAAAAGGGCGGTCATACACATTCTGTTTTTCCCCATTGTAACACCTCGCTATAAAGATTTCTTAAGCCTTTCCCGCTTGCCTACTTGGCTTTGGTAGTCCTGTAAGCTGTTGCAACATTATCATACAACACTCCGTGGAAAAGGACAAGGGCGTTTCCTGCAAATAAAGATTTTCAAAAAACGCCTCATTTGAGATTGCCAAAGCATATTGCTCTATAATAGCTAAGGAGGCACTGATTAAATCCCCCCCCAGTTAGGAAAGTGTGGTAAAATAGAAGGACAAGGTGGCGAAAGAAATGAAGCAGGAACGTTTCAGCGATATGGAATACAGGTGCCGAAAGAAGAAAACGAAGCGGGAAGAATTTCAGGAGATCATTCCATGGGAGGAATGGGTGGAAATTATCAGGCCGTACTATCCGGTGGGGAAACGCGGGCGTCCACCCATCAAGATAGAAAACATGCTCGGATGTATCTGCTGCAATGCTGGTTCAGCCTGTCGGACGAAGGCGTGGAGGACGCCATAAACCACATGACCGTGGCATCAAAGCTGCTGCGAGAGGACGATGAGGTTGTCTATGGAGACAGCGCATATCTGGGACTGGAAAAACGAGAGGAAATCAAATATAGCCCACAGCTTTCCGCCATCGAATACCGGATCAGCCGCCGTCCGGGCAGGCTGCCCAAGGTTTCCGACAACGCTATTGACTGGGAGCGGCACGCAAATCCTCTGTGCGCTGCAAGGTGGAGCACCCCTACCGAATTGTGAAGAATATTTTCGGTTTCCGAAAGACAGTTTACCGAGGGCTGCGTAAAAATCTCAGCCGATTACATGCACTCTTTGCCAGCGCGAATCTGTATATGCTTGCCTGGGCGGGCGGTTCCCTGAGTTGCTGAAAGTGGTGCGGCGTCACAGAAACACAAGCCACCCGCATAACAGGTGGCTTGTGTTTCTCTTTATAAAAGGGACTTTGCTGATATGCCTGCCAAAGCGGTGCAGCGTAAAGTTCGTTTTAACTCAGCCGGAACTTGCTCACCAAGCTATTCATCAGAAGAGATTGGTCTGAAAGTTCCTGTGCGGTAGCGGCACTCTGCTCCGAAGTGGCGGAGGTGCTTTGGATGACGGAGGATATTTGGTCGATTCCATCGGTTACTTGGGAGATTGCGGCAGTCTGGCTTTCTACCGCGCCCACAACCGCATTTACTTTTATCGTTACATTTTCTGAGATGGAGTTGGTCTTATCCAGCGACTCCGTTACTTTTGCAACCACTTGTCCGCCCTCCGCAACAGCGGTGATAGAGCTCTCAATCAGTTCCTTGGTAGCTTTAGCCGCATCATCAGACCTGGAGGCCAGATTGCGCACCTCATCAGCCACAACGGCAAAGCCCTTTCCCGCACTGCCTGCCCGGGCTGCCTCCACAGCGGCGTTTAAAGCCAGGATATTGGTCTGGAACGCAATATTTTCAATGGTATCAATGATCTTGCTTATTTCCGTGGAGGAACCAGAGATTTTCTCCATAGCGGCATTCAACTCGTGGACGTAATTCACGCTGACGCCCAGCTGTGCGCCTGCCTGGACCACAAAATGTCCAGCCTCCTCTGCTGTAACCGCAGTCTGTCTGGCGTTTTCCGCGATGCTGTCGGCAGTGGCGGAGAGCTCTTGAATTGCGCTGGCCTGCTCCGAGGCTCCTTGGCTCAGAGACTGAGCGCCGTTGGACACCTGAACGGCGCTGCCGGCCACGGTCTCAGCGGAGCGGCTGATCTGGGAAAGAGTATCTTTTAAGGAAAGGTGGATCGCCTTGATAGACTGTTCCATGGCTACAAAGTCGCCCCGATATGTACGAGTGATCGTCTCACGGAAATCCCCTTGTGCCATTTTTCCCAGGTGATGGGATACATCCTGCGCCACACCGTTCAGACAGGACAGCATGGTTTCCAGCGCTCTTGCCAGTTGAGCGGTTTCATCCCTGGACTTCACCTGCGGGGACGGCGTGTGCAAATCTCCGTCAGCCATTTTCTCAAGCCGAGCGACACAGGATTGAATCGGGCCGGAGATGGACCTGCCAACCTTGATTGCCACAGGGAATGTGGCGAGCACAACCAGAACTACCACCAAAACTGTCAGCATAATGCTTCGGTCCAGCGAAGATTTGAATTCCCGCTGACTGATCTCAATGGCAATACTCCATTCCTGATTGCCGTCAATGGGAGCGAATCCCACAAATTTGTTGTCGCCATAAAAATTATACGAGCCAAAGCCGCTTTCCCCCTGAATCATACGCTGATTCACGGCGGCCACATCCGCCGCGCTGGGGTCCGTTTTCGCGGCTTCAATCATATTGGAGCCTTCCTCTACGATCGACGCATCCCGATGACCAATCACATTGCCTTTACTGTCCAGCACATAGGCCACACCGTCACTGCCTACAGCCAGATTGACCACAATGTCCGACAGAAAATCGGCGCTGATTCCGCCGTAAACCACACCGTCAAATCGTCCGTTGGTAATAATAGGAACCTCCAACAGAAAGATCATTATGTCAGAGATATAAGGCTTCATTGTGGCCTTGCACTGCTGAAAATAATCTTCCCCGGCATAGCTATATCCCGTGGAAGCAAACCCGTTGGAATCCATTTTGCCAGTGTAAAGGAAGCCGTTGCGCTGGGCAATATCATCTCGAAGCGGAACCAGTTCCGGGGCGGTAGGATCAGATTCCCGAAAAATATCAGAGGCAGCGGCTTCCTGGAGCGCCGTCCAGTAGTTTCCCATTTTCCACTCCACAGCGTCTGCGGCCATCTGTGTGGCGGGGCCTAAAGTCTTTGTCATCACATCATCAATTCCACCGGCGTTCAACAAGGCTGTAATAACACCAATCAGCACTTGGCCCAGCAGCACCACCGACAACATACTGATTTGGATTTTTGATTTGATCGACTTCATACATGATGTTCCTTTCACCTGTTTTTGTAAATAGGGCGAGAAAGTACGTTTCCCCACAATGCAGGTAATTTTTGATTGTGCTCTCAGCCTGTGGCATTTTACCATGAAGTCACACAATATTCAATACATATCTTTGTTTTGGCAAAGGCTCTTGAAATGCGGTGTTTAAGCGCATCAGGGCAGCAGGCTGCCGCCAAGCCCCAGTTCCAGGAGCCTGGTCATGTGAAGCTTTGCCAGGTCACGTTCATCAGCGGCGTAAGGCGCGATCCGGCAGTCGTAGATTGCCTGATCCAGCGGTCCATAGAGCTTTTGAATCAGCCTATCCAATTCGGCGGACCGCTTACGGTCCTGGTTCAATTTCCGCTTCAACTTCTTTGCGGCGTTGTCCTGTTGAAGCTAGGAGGCGGCGTGCATCTTCTCCATAAAGCCTTTCTCATCAGAGCGCGCGTAGGTGCTGACGGTTCTGATGGTGTCAAGGATCAGCGCCCGAACCGCTGTTGTGGTGATGTAGTGTCCAAAACACTTCCTTGCTTCCTGTCTGGCGCTCCCGTACCGTCACGGTTCAAAAACCACCTCCTTCCCGTCTGATTTCAGAATCATGGTAACTTTCTCACCGTCATAACCAACAGACAGGGCCGGGTCATTTGAAATCTTCAGACTGCCACCCCCATCCCTGCCGCATAGATAAACGCAGTCGGAATCCATGCGGTTGATAAAGTACAGCCCCTGGTCGGTCAGGCAGAAGTCGTAAGCTACAACATTCCGAAACGGTCTTGCTT
>CATOKC010000142.1 GCA_951800675.1 uncultured Oscillibacter sp. | reverse complement strand
TTCCAGAGCCTGTCCGGCGCTATGGAGCGGGGCCACGACATGGTCTATGTCTGCTATGACAACGAAGCCTACATGAACACGGGCATCCAGCGCTCCAGCTCCACGCCCCACTTCGCCGACACCACCACCACCCCGGTGGGCAAGGTGGTCCCCGGCAAGCCCCAGCAGAAGAAGAACCTGACGAAGATCATGGTGGCCCATGGAATTCCGTATGTGGCTCAGACCACGCTTATTGGAAACTTCAAGGACATCACGGAGAAGTCCCACAAGGCCATCTACACCCCCGGCGCGGCCTTCCTGAACGTGATGGCGCCCTGCCCGAGAGGCTGGCGGTATCCCAGCGAGAAGCTGATGGAGATCACCAAGCTGGCGGTGGAGACCTGCGTGTGGCCTCTCTACGAGGTCATTGAGGGCAAGTACATCTTAAGCTACAAGCCCAAGAACAAGCTGCCGGTTGAGGAATACCTCAAGGCCCAGGGCCGCTTCGCCCATATGTTCAAGCCAGGCAATGAGTGGATGATCGAGCAGACCCAGAAGGAAGTCGACCGCAACTGGGAGGAACTCCTGAAGCTCTGCGAGTTGTAAGCCTTGCGCTTACCTGCTATACACTCTCCAAAAGTCCAGGGGGCCGTCTTACGACGACCCCCTGGACTTTTTATTGAGATGTTTATAAGCGCTAAAACGCTTCCTCTTGGTATTGCTATTCCAGCCTTGACAACGGCCCATATCACCAGCGACGGCGCCTATTTCCCACCGTGAAAACTTTCTTCGAATTCGCGGCAAAATCATTCCTCAACGACACCGCCCTCGTTGTCCCGGATAGCCATGATGCCGCCGCACCGCTCAGATTTCATCCTCGTCCATATCCAGCTCCGCGTCCTCGTCGTACTCCTGGCAAACCGGGCCTTCCTCCCCGCCCAGCAACTCGGTGGCCCGCATACGGCGCTTGTCCTTGGACGCTTCCACATTTTTGTGGATCAGCTCCTTAACCTCCCGGGGAGCCTTTATGTTTTTCAGGTCCAGTCGCGGAATACTCTTGTCCGAGGAGACGACGCACACCGTGCCCACACCAAAGACGCGCTGGCCCAGGCTCATAGACAATCGCAGGTCCCGTACCCGGTAAAGCAGCACCTCGTCGGATTTCACATTCAAAAAGCCCGTTTCACAAAACAGCCGGTCCTCGCTGAGGCGATACCGGGTAAACGACAGGGGCATACCCAAAAAGCGCTTTCGGTCTTTCCATAAATATTCCATGGCTTCCATCCCTCTTTCCCCGTTTGCGTATCAGTATAACATTTTCCAGCGCAATACGCAAGCAATGGAATTTGAATTCTTCCATCCCCCTTTGGCGGCAAAGCCCAAACCCATTGTGGAGCGTGCGGAAGGCGCAAGCGCGGCAGACATTTCCGTGGGCAGCGAAGGGCCACCCGCTGAAAACGATAAGTTTTACCCGGAAAATTGCCGAATCATCGGCAATTTAGGGCATTGAAATTGTCTATAAAATCTATTATAATGAATAAAATCTGCTCCCGCCGGGTCTCCGGCGGCCGGGCTCCGATATTCTTTAAAGGCGGTTTCCAGATATGTCTTACAAAACCGAACGAGACCTGCACCGGATGCTCCGGCACCAGGAGCTGATCGAATCCTCCCTGTCCTTTGTCAGCGGCTCCGAGGACTTCATCCGGGACAACGACATCTTCCCCTCCGGCCGGACGGGCGCCGACGTCATGCGGGGCCTCCGGTATCCCAACGGCACCGGCGTCATCGCCGGAGTCACCAGCATCGGCGACGTAGACGGCTATGACCTTTTAGACGGTGAGAAGGTCCCCAGAAAAGGCCGGCTCTTCTACCGGGGCATCAGCATTGAGGACCTCATTCAGCGGTGTATCCAGGAGGACCGCTTCGGCTTTGAGGAGACGGTGTACCTCCTCCTCTTCGGCCAGCTTCCCACCGCCTCCCAGCTGGAGGACTTCCAGGTCCTCATGGCCCGGTGGAGCCAGCTTCCCAGCTACTTCTCCGAGGATATGATCCTCCGCTCTCCCAATAAAAACATCATGAACAAGCTGTCCAGCTGTATCCTGGCTCTCCACTCCCACGACGGAGAGGCGGAGAACATGACACTGGAGAACGAGCTCTTCAAGTCCTTCCGCATGGTGGCCCGAACCCCCACCATCGTGGCTCACTCCTACGCCGCCAAGCGGCATTACTTTGACAAGGACAGCCTTTACCTCCACCGTCCCCGGACAGATCTCAGCGTGGCTCAAAACTTCCTCTACACCCTGCGCAAGGACTCGAAATTCGATGACGACGAGGCAAAGCTTCTGGACCTGTGCATGATTCTCCACGCGGAGCACGGCGGTGGCAACAACTCCACCTTTGCCTGCCGGGTCCTCACCTCTACCGGAACGGATTTCTACTCCTCCATCGCCGCCGCGGTGGGGTCCTTGAAGGGCTTCCGCCACGGCGGAGCCAACATCAAGGTGGTGGAAATGATGCAGTACCTGCGAAACGCCGTCCGGGACTGGAAGGACGACGGCCAGGTCAAGGACCAGCTGGTTCGCATCCTCCGCCGGGAGCTGGGGGACGGCACCGGACTGATCTACGGCATGGGCCACGCGGTCTACACCCTCTCGGACCCCCGGGCGGAGATTTTGAAGCAGTTCTCCCGCCATCTGGCGGAGAAGCGGGGCATGGTGGATCAGCTGGACCTTATCGAATCCGTGGAGCGGCTGGCTCCCCAGGTCTTTCAGGAAATCCGGGGCTCCGACAAGCCCATTTGCGCCAACGTGGATTTGTACTCCGGTTTCGTGTACCGCCTGCTGGGCATCCCCACAGACCTGTATACCGCCATCTTCGCCAGCGCCCGCATGCCCGGCTGGTGCGCTCACCGCATGGAGGAATGCTGCGCCGACGATCCGCGGATCATCCGCCCCGCCTACAAAACCGTCTGCAAACGGGTACCCTATGTGCCCCTGGCAGACAGGAGCTGATTTCAGGAGGTTTCCGCTATGATTACCCTTCACGACAACGGCGTTTTCCTCTCGGAGGGCGGCCTTCACGCCTCCGCTCCCCTCTCTCCCGCGGAGGGCCGGAAACGGACCCTGACCTGGAGTATCCTCCAAGCCCACAGCGTCTCCGGCGACCCGGAAAAGCTCCAGGTCCGCTTTGACGCCATGGCCAGTCACGACATCACCTATGTGGGCATTATCCAACAGGCCCGGGCCTCCGGCATGCGGGAATTTCCCCTTCCCTACGCCCTGACCAACTGCCACAACTCCCTCTGCGCCGTGGGAGGCACCATCAACGAGGACGACCACGTTTTCGGCCTCTCCGCCGCCCGGAAGTATGGCGGAATCTACGTCCCCGCCAACCAAAGCGTCATTCACTCCTATGCCCGGGAGCAGCTGGCGGGCTGCGGCAAAATGATTCTGGGCTCCGACTCCCACACCCGCTATGGCGCTCTGGGCACCATGGCCGTGGGCGAGGGCGGGCCGGAGCTGGCCAAGCAGCTGCTGAAAAACACATGGGACGTGCCCTATCCCCAGGTTGTTCTGGTATACCTCACCGGCACGCCGAAACGGGGCGTGGGGCCCCACGACGTGGCCATCGCCCTGGTGAAGGCCACCTTTGAAAACGGCTTTGTGAACAACCGCGTGCTGGAGTTCGCCGGACCGGGCGTGGCGGGTCTGCCCATCGATTACCGCAACGGCATTGACGTTATGACCACGGAAACCACCTGCCTCTCCTCCATCTGGGAGACCGATGAAGAGACCCGGGGCTTTTACGAGGCCCACGGGCGGGGGGAGGAGTACCAGGAGCTCCATCCCGGCGAGTACGCCTGGTACGACAAGTACATCGAGCTGGATCTCTCCCAAATCGAGCCTATGATCGCCCTGCCCTTCCACCCCTCCAACGCATGGACCATCCGGGAGTTCCTGGAAAACGCCCAAGACATCCTGGCAACGGTGGAGGCGGACGCGCGAAAACGCTATCCCAAAGCCAAGATCAACCTGGTTCAGAAGGTCCGGGACGGCGGCGTCTGGGCGGATCAGGGAGTCATCGCCGGGTGCGCCGGGGGGCTCTTCGACAACATCACCGAGGCGGCGGATATCCTCCGGGGCGGCAGCTGCGGCGACGGGTATTTCACCTTGGACGTGTACCCCACCAGCGTCCCTGTCAGTCTGGAGCTGACAAACATCGGGGCCACGGCGGACCTGCTGCGAAGCGGCGCGGTAATCAAGCCCAGCTTCTGCGGGCCCTGCTTTGGCGCGGGGGACGTGCCTGCCCACAACGGCCTCAGCCTCCGCCACACCACGAGAAACTTCCCCAACCGGGAGGGCTCCAAGCCCGGCGAGGGCCAGTTCGCCGCCGTGTGCCTGATGGACGCCCGGTCCATCGCCGCCACGGCCAGGAACGGCGGAAACATCACCCCCGCCACAGAGATTGAATACGCACCCGTCCGGCGTCCCTACCACTTTGACAAGGGCGTGTACGGCAAGCGGGTCTACAACGGCTTTGGCCATCCCCGCCCGGAGGAGGAGCTGATCCTGGGGCCCAACATCACCGACTGGCCCAAGATGCGGCCCCTGGCGGAAAACCTGCTGGTAGAGCTGTCGGCGGTGCTCCGGGATCCGGTGACCACCACCGACGAGCTGATTCCCTCCGGGGAGACCTCCTCCTATCGCTCCAATCCCCTGCGGCTGGCGGAGTTCACCCTGTCCCGCCGGGAACCGGCGTACGTGGGCCGCGCCAAGGAAATCGCGGAGCGCGAGGCCGGACGGCTGGCGGGGAATGTGCCTGAGAGGCTAAAGGCCCTGCTGGACCGCTGCGGTGCGGACGCGGGGAAAACCCAATTTGGCTCCTGTGTCTTCGCCAACCGGCCTGGCGACGGCTCCGCCCGGGAGCAGGCCGCCTCCTGCCAGAAGGTGCTGGGAGGCTTTGCCAACATCTGCTATGCCTTTGCTACCAAGCGCTACCGCTCCAACTGCATCAACTGGGGTATCCTGCCCTTCACCCTGGATGAGGGGACGGACTTCCCCTATGAGGCAGGAGACTGCGTATTCGTCCCGAAGCTCCGGGAAGCCATTCAGGAGGGCCGGGAGGATATCCCCGCCAAGGTTCTCAAGGCGGATGGCGGCGAGGCGGAAATCACCCTCCATGTCCGGGGCCTGACGGCAGAGGAGCGGGAGATCATCCTGGACGGCTGCCTGATGAACTACTACGCGAAACATGCCAATTGACGGAGGCGCTCTTATGGAAAAGATCAAAATGACCACTCCCCTGGTGGAGATGGACGGGGACGAGATGACCCGCGTCCTCTGGAGGATGATCAAGGACAAGCTGATCCTGCCCTATGTGGACCTGAAAACCGAGTACTACGACCTGGGGCTCCTGAGCCGCAACGCCACAAAGGACCAGATTACCGTGGACGCCGCCCAGGCCACCCGCCGCCTGGGCGTGGCGGTGAAATGCGCCACCATCACCCCCAACCGCCAGCGGATGGAGGAGTACCCGGAGCTGACGGAGATGTGGAAGTCCCCCAACGGTACCATCCGGGCCATCCTGGACGGCACCGCCTTCCGGGCACCCATTGTCCTGCCCTGTATCAAGCCGGTGGTGAAAAACTGGGAGGCTCCCATCACCATCGCCCGCCACGCCTATGGCGACATGTACAAAGCCGTGGACATGACCACGGAGGAGCCGGGAACCGCCACCCTCACCTTCCGGGGGGAGAGCGGGACGGAAAGGACCCTGAACGTCCAGACCGTGGACGGCCCCGCTGTCTGGCAGGGCCAGCACAACCTGGAAAAGAGCATCCGGGCCTTCGCCCGCTCCTGCTTCCAGTACGCCCTGGCCCAAAAGCAGGACCTGTGGTTCTCCACCAAGGACACCATCGCCAAGATTTACGACGGGGAATTCAAGCGGATTTTTGAGGAGGAGTACGAGACCTCCTACAAGGCGGAGTTTGAGGCGCGGGGCATCACCTATTTCTACACGCTGATCGACGACGCCGTGGCCCGGGTCATCCGCTCCAAGGGCGGCTTTATCTGGGCGCTGAAAAACTACGACGGAGACGTGATGAGCGATATGATCGCCGCCGCCTTCGGCTCTCTCGCCATGATGGCCTCGGTACTGGTCTCCCCCGACGGGACCATGGAGTTTGAGGCCTCCCACGGCACGGTTACCCGGCACTACTACCGCTACCTCAAGGGAGAAAAAACCTCCACCAATCCCATGGCGACCATCTTCGCCTGGTCCGGCGCTTTGAAACGCCGGGGCGAGCTGGACAAGCTCCCGGAGCTTGTACGCTTCGGCCAGCGGCTGGAGGACGCGTCTCTCCGGACGCTGGAGCGGGGCGTGATGACCAAGGACCTCCTCCCCCTGGTGGAGCCCGGCTTCCAGGCCCGGGGCGTGGACAGCGAGGAATTCCTGGACGCCATCGCCGCCAGCCTCTGACCGTGCCGGCGCTTTCGCCCTTCCCGCAAACACGAAGGCCCCCGGAAACCGTATGGGTTTCCGGGGGCCGTTTGTTTTCTTGGGGGGCGCTTTTCTTATTGCCCGATGCTCACGCAGAAGCGATGGAGAATCGCCGCCGCCTGGCCCCGGGTCGCGCCGCCGGAGGGATTCAGGCGGCCGTCGGTGGTGCCGTTCACCAGCTTCGCGCCGTTGGCCCAGGAGAGGGCTTCCTTGGCGTAGGAGGCCACGGAGGCCCCGTCGGAGAAGCTGCTCAGGTTGGCGCGCTGGGTGGTCACATAGCCCTTGTAGCCGTTATAGCGGAAGAGGAAGGTAGCCAGCTGCTCCCGGGTGATGGAGTCGTTGGGCCGGAAGAGGCCGTCCTTGCCTCCGGCGGTGATGGAGTTGGCGGAAGCCCACTTTACCGCCTTCTCGCAGTAGGACCCGGCCGCCACGTCGGGGAAGCCCGCGCCGCTGACGGCGGGCTGGCCGTCCAGACGGTAGAGAATCGTCACCAGCTGGCCCCGGGTGATGGGAGCCTGAGGATTGAACCGGCCCTCGCCCACGCCGCTCATCAGACCCTTCTGGCTGACATAGGCGATGTCGGAGGCGAAGGTGCTTCCGGCGGCCACGTCGGAGAAGGTGGAGGGACCGGCGGGACGGGTCACGGCGAACTGCACGTTGACCTTGGCGGACTCGCCGCTGCCCCAGAGCTCCACCACGCCGTTGTAAGCGTTGGCGGGGAGACCCGTCCGGGGACGGACGGTGAAGGTGGCGGTGCCTCCGGCGGGCAGAGAGGTCCGGCTCAGCATGCTGACCTCATAGCTGTAGGAGGAGGGCTGCTCCAGGCGGATGGCGTACTCCGTGTTGTTTTTCACCGTGACCGTTTTGGGGTTGAGAGCCGTGTAGCCCTCGTTCACGATGCCAAAGTCCAGGGTGGCGGGCTCCACGGTCAGGGGGGCCAGCTTCTTCTCCACCACTACCGTGACCTTGATGGCGGCGGTGGCGTTTTCCCGAGTCACAAAGGTGATGGTGTCGGTATAGGTGCCCACCTTCAAATCCTTTTTGGGGACGATATCAAACTTGGCTTTCTCGCCAGGTTTCAGCGAATCGGAGTTGCCCTTATCGGCTGTGACGGTGAAGTGGTCGTTGCCCTTTACTCCGTCCACCCGCACGTTGGAGGCTCCCTTGTTTTGGAGGGTGACGGTGATTCCCTTTTCCTCGGCTTCCTTCTCGGAATACCCCTCTTTCAGCTTGCCCAGGTCCTTGCTGGTGGGGTCCAGGGTGATGGAGTAGCCCTTTTCCACTACCTCCGCATAGAGGTCGATGGACATGGTGGAGGAGCCCTGGCCGTCCTTGAAGGAGACCTTGATCTCCAGGGAGCGGTTATAGGTTCCCGTGCTGGTGCCGCTCAACTGCACGGTGACGGTGGCGGAGCTGCCCGCGCTCAAAGAGCTGGGAACGCCGCTGACCGAGTAGCCGCTGGGGTTGGAGTAGCTAAAGTTCATCTCATATTTGCTTCGATTGGTAATCGTAAAGGTTTTGGTCCGGTCGCTGTTGGAGGCGTTCTTCTCCAGCGTGCCGAATTCTACGTAGCTGGGATAGGAGATGTCGCTGGAGGTGGGGCGGGTGATGGCAGGAGGTTGCTCTGGCTTCTCCTCTGGCTTCTCCTCGGGTTTTTCC
>CATOKC010000141.1 GCA_951800675.1 uncultured Oscillibacter sp. | reverse complement strand
ATCCGCCCTCCAGCAGAGCCGCCCCAGAGGGAGTAACAGGCGGTATCTACCTCCAGCTCATCCGCGTGTTCAAAGATGAAGGTGATCGCCCGCGCCAGATCTTCACAAGCAGTCTGCGCGCCGGGGCGGTAGATCAGAGCAAAGGCGTTGTAGCCCATCTTGCTGAGTTCCAGGGCGTGGGGGAAGCTGTCGTGCATGGCCCCCACATAGGCAAAACCGCCGCCAGCATTGCAAATGGCGAACCGCTCACCGGGGGTTCCCTTGAAGAAAAACAGCCCTGTATCCTTCTTGGCGGGATCAGCCGCTTTTTCTTCATCCGTGTAAATGTCGTAGAAGATCGTGTCCCCCGCCTCTGCATGGAGGTACATCGTATTTACAATCTCCACGGTCTTGTCAGGGTCGATATGGCTGTACCAAGTCAGCCGCAGATCACCCAGGGTATCTCCGCTGTAATAGCCGGTATTCGCCGGAAAGATCAACCGGCCATAGCTGCCAAAGACGGGATCGCCTGTCACATCGGATATGGGCGTGTCGGCAGTATAGGGGGCGTCCCCATTCTGCGCCGAAAGACTTGTTGCCGCCAGCTCCGGCCCTGCGGCAGCGGCCATTTGCGCTCCGCCGCCGCAGGCGCTCAGAAGCAGCGCGGATAAGGCAGATAAAATACAAATTGAAATCATCTTCTTCATAATGCTCTCCATTTTGATTGGCACTTCCTTCTTGTGGAGGGATATTGCTGAAATGATACCACATGAACTTTAACTCAAGTTAAACCAGCAGGTACAAGGAAACTCCCGCGCGGAACGGACTGCGGCCCTGACGGTCGAAGTCGTTATGCCGCACGGGAGTTTTTACCAAAGGGCGCTTGGTACTGTCAGCGGATAAAATTGGTGAAGGTCATCGGCTCCTGCTCCGGAAGGTGAACGCCAGCTTTCTCACCGGCCTCCTTACATCTGAGGAACCATGCCATGTTCCGGCCCAGGACACGCATGGTCTGTAACCCCTCCGCATCCTGCTTTACATCCTCCGGTTTTGCACCGTGGACCATGTTCCAGTACCGGGAGGTGATAATCGGCATCTGCATCAGGCCGAAATACTTGTTCATCTGATCCCAGGTGGCAGTGGTCCCGGCTCTCCTGGCGGACATGACCGCCGCCGCAGGTTTCAGCAGGAAGCGATTGCCGCCGCCGTTCAGATCAGCATAGAAAACGCGGTCCAGGAAGGACGTGATCGCTCCGGCAGCTCCGCCCCAATGGACGGGCGTTCCGAAAACAAAGCCGTCATAGTCTCCGGCCAACTCCAGGAACTCGTTCACTGTATCATCAAAAACACAGCGGTTTTTCTGGATGCAGGATTTACAGGCGATACAGCCGGAGAGGGGCTTGTTCCCGATCCAGAACACATCCGTGCCGATCCCGCTCTGATTCAGCGCGGCCCCGACCTCGGTCAAGGCGGTATAGGTGCAGCCTTCCTTGTGGGGACTGCCATTGACCAGTAAAACCTTCATGGCAAACTCCTTCTTAATAATCCAGACCGTTGACCCAGGAGACGATCTCCCGCTCCGCATCCTGGATGTTGTTCCGGGATATTGTCAGACCATCCAGCATCTTCGCCCCCGGCTCCAGGCTCTGAATGGTGGCGGGTGTTCCGGCGAAGCTGCTGCCGCCGTGCGTGCTGAAGGGGATTACCGTCTTGCCGCTGAAATCATAGGTATCGAAAAAGGTGTAGAGGATTTGGGGCAGGTCGCTCCACCAGATGGGGTAGCCGATGAAAACCGTGTCATAGCTGTCAAAATCGGGGATAGCATCCTTGATAGCGGGGCGGGTATCCTGATCCTGCTCCTCCCGCGCTTGGGCAACCAGGGTGGTGTGGTCGGTGGGATAGGGGTTCTGCGGCTCAATACGATAGATGTCAGCGTTCGTTGTTCTTTGAATGACCTGGGCCATATACTGTGTGTTGCCCAGAACCTCGCCGTTAATGACTACGGTGCTGTTGGCTTCCTCGGTGGTCATGTTGTTGGGATTGGTGGTTTCCGGCATAGAGAAGTAGGCCACAAGAACCTTGGATTCACCGCTCTGTGTGGGCTGGGTATTTGCCTTGGGGAGGTCCAGACCGTTGGCCCAGGCCGCGATGTCAGACTGAGAGGCCCGCTCCGAGAAGCGCCGTCCCTCCTGCCAGTTGCCGCCATTGGCCATCTCTGCCAGCAGGGTGCCGCTCTGTCCCAGCCCGGAGCTGGTGGAGGTGCAGAAGGGGATCACTGTCTTTCCGGTGAAGTCGTTATTCTTCACGAAGTCGTTTACCGGCCAAGCGGCGATGCCCCACCAGATAGGATAGCCGATGAATACTGTGTCATAGTCCGTCCAGTTGTCCACGGTGTTCTTCGCCAGCTTCACATCCTGCTTGGAAGGATCGTTATGCTCGGCATTGACCCGGCTGCTGGAATCCGTCCAATTCAGATCCGCGCTGGTGTAGGGCGCTTCGGGAACCATCTCAAAGAGATCTGCGTCCAGTGTATCAGCAATGGCGTTCGCCACAGCTTCGGTGTTGCCGCTGGCGGAGAAGTAGGCCACCAGAATCTTGCCATTCCCGGTAGAAGCGGGAGGCGTAGAGGTCTTGCCCATATAGTTGTAGAGTGCGGAAACGATCTCTCCACGGGTAGCGTTGTCAGTGGGGGCAAAGCGTCCATCGCTGCGGGCGGCGATGATACCGTTGGAGCGGGACCAGTCTACCGCCGTCTGCGCATAGGCGGAAATAGCGTTTTCATCCGAGTAATTCCCGGCGGAAGCAGCGGGGGAACCGGCCCAGCGCCAGAGGATCGTGGCTACCTGCTGGCGTGTGACAGGATCACCCACGCCAAACCGCCCATCCGGGTATCCGGCAATCAGGCCAGCAGTCTCTGCCCAACTGAGCGCATTGATGTAGTAAGCGCCTGCCTCCGCGTCAGAGAAGCGGGATGTGCCGGATGCGGCGGGCGTCCCTGCGGCGCGGTGGAAGATGGCTGCCAACTGTGCGCGGGTCACATTGTCGTTCACACCAAAGCGGCCATCTCCATAGCCGTAGATATAGCCGTTGTCGGAGGCCCACTGAACGGCCTCGGCGTAGTCGGACCCCGCAGGTACATCGGTAAATTCTGCGGCAGAGGCCGTGACGCCCAGGGCCAGCAGCATCGTAACCGCCAACAGGCAGGAGAGGAAACGTCTCAAATTTTTCATGTTGTAAAACTCCTTTTCTTATTGAAGATTCAGTCCATTGACCCATTCCACCACATCGGCTTCGGCCACGCTGCTGCGGAACCGCTGGCCCTCCTGCCAGTCGCCGGTCCCGGCCAGTTCCGCCAGCAGTTCGCCGCTCTCGCCCAGGCCGGAGGAAGAAGATGTGCAGAAAGGAATCACGGTTTTCCCGGTGAAGTCGTTGGCGTTGATGAAGTTGTCCACCGGCCAAGCGGCGATGCCCCACCAGATGGGATATCCGATGAATACTGTGTCATAGTCCTCCCAGCCGTCTACGGTCGTTTCCGTCAGCTCCATGGTCCGCAGGGAGGGGTCATCATGCTCCCGGCTGACCCGGCTTTCGGAGTCCGTCCAATTCAGATCAGCGGAGGAATAGGGTTCTGCCGAAGTGATCGCAAAGGTGTCGCCGCCTGTGGCGTTGGCGATATATCCGGCCACGGCCTTGGTACTGCCGGTGGCGGAGTAGTAGACCACCAATGTTTTTCCGCTCTCATTTTCGGGCGCTGCGGGGGCCTGGGGCGCAGTGCCGCCGGATACGCCCGCATGGTTCTGAATCCAGGCTTCAACGTGATCCGCGATCACATCATTGTTCAAGTCCTGGAACATGAAGTGGTCATTGCCGGTGATCCCTTCTTCGGGCAGATGCACCACGGTACTGCTCCCGCCCGCCGCTGTATAAGCCGCCGTGAAAGCGTCCGCGCTGGAGGCCATCATGCCCCACATACCTGCTGCCGGAACATCAGGGAACTCCTCGCCAATGTAGTCGCCATAGTAGAATGTAACGGGGATATTTTTCTCCAGCAGGGCGGCATAGTCCTCACCGTCCACCATCGGGGCCATGCCCGGTTCAATCGCCACGATTGCGGCAATGTGATCGGTATACCGGGCCGTTTCCCAACCGGGCATACCGCCCTGGGAATGGGTGACAAGGACGGAATCCTTCCCGGTCCGCGCATAGACCTCATCAATCGTTGCCGCTACCGCCTGGGCCACTACGGTCGTGTCAATGTTCTGATCGCCGTTCGCTGAATCCATAGCGGTGTCCGGGGTCATCTGACGGAAGAACTGATCCAGCACATTCTCTCCCGTGGGGAACTGAGAACCCTCGTTGTAGGTGAAAGTATTGTCCAGATAAGTGCCTATACGGAACTGGGTGTACCAGGTCTGGTCAGAGGGCTCGGTGCTGATGGTCCCGGCCACGGAGGTCTGTCCGGCCTCCCCACGGCGGGGCTGGTCGATGAGGAACACGCTGTGGCCCATCCGCAGGAACAGGTCAGACCAACCGGGGCGTCCGTCCGGGGTGGTCATCCAGCCCATGCGGGACTGACCGTAGCCGTGGAGGAACACCATGGGCAGACCGCTCTCCTCTGCCGGAATCTGATAGAATACATTGGCGTGATCCACATGGGAGGTGGAACCTTCCCTGGACATATAGTAGTTGGAAACGTCAAAGGTCCCATCAGAGGTCAGCACCGTGCCTCCGGCGGAGAACATCCCTTGCTCGGCGATCACCAGCGCACCATCGGGAAACTGGGAGCCGGCATCCTGCTGGGTTTCGCCCTGCGGTCCATCGGGCGTGGTAGCCGACGTACCGTCATTGGCGAGGGTGCTGGCACACCCGGCCAGCAGGGAGAGGATCGTGGCTGCGGTTAAAAGCAGCGCCCAAATACGTTTCATTTTTTTCATGGTGGGAAACCTCCTGTTTTACGATTTTTGTACCGCCGAACACCTGGGACATCTCCATCGTGTCCAGCGCATTGTCCAGTGCCTGCACCTCGGAAGCTGTCAGCACAGTATCCGCCGATCCCGCGTTCTCCCGCATCCGTTCCAGCTTGCGGGTGCCGGGAATCGGGACGATATACGGCTTCTTGCGCAGCATCCATGCCAGGGAAATTTGCGCGGGTGTTGCAGACTTCTCCGCAGCCAGCCAGTGGAGCAATTCCAGCAGCGCCCGGTTCTGCTCCATACCCTCTGGGGTGAACTGCGGCATGACGCTCCGGTAGTCCGTCCCGGCTTCAAACTTGGTTTCCTTTCCGTACTGTGCGGAGAGGAGGCCGTTTGCCAGCGGGGAGAACGCCACATAGCCGATGCCCAGCTCCTCCAGAACCGGGAACAGGTCCTCGTACCACCGTGCCATCATGGAGTAGCGGTTCTGGATCGCTGTTACCGGGCAGACGGCGTGAGCGCGGCGGATAGTGTCCTCAGTCGCTTCGGACAGGCCCCAATGGGTGATCTTGCCCTCCCGGATCAGATTGGCCATTACCCCGGCCACTTCCTCCACCGGCACATTGGGGTCAGCCCGGTGCTGGTAGTAGAGGTCAATATGATCCGTCCCCAGCCGCCGCAGAGAATTTTCCACGGAGGTTCGGATCACTGCGGGCCGGGAATCCGGTACAAGGGGCTTGTTTACCGCCGTGCTGCCCATGTCAAAGTGGATGCCGAACTTGGTGGCAATGACCACCTGCTCCCGCTGCGACCGCAGCGCGGCTCCCACCAATTCCTCGTTGTGGTGGGGATTGTCCGCCGTTCCGTAGACCTCGGCGGTATCAAAGAAGGTATAGCCCATATCCGCCGCCTGCTGGATCAAGCGGATGGCCTCGGTTCGATCTGTGGGCGCACCGTAGGCATGGGAGAAACCCATGCACCCAAGGCCAAGGGCTGAAGCCTTCAAATCGCGCCCTAATACTCGCTGTTCCATCGTGATTCCTTTCTGCCGTGATTGCTGTTGTTCCTTGCTACGATTTGATTTTAACGCAGGGAGGCAGAAAACAGAAGTCTCGATTAGTTCATCAGTATCAAGTCAAAGGTTGACACTGACAGGCATCAAAAAAGGCCGAGGTTCCATGCCTCAGCCTTTTATCTGCCGTATTTTATTTCAAAACGCTATACTGCTCCTCGTCTACCGCCTCATACCACTCGGTCCGTCCACCCTCGCCGGGGACCTCTACGGCCAAGTGCTGGAACCAGGAATCCTTGGCCGCACCGTGCCAGTGCTTCACACCGGCGGGGATGTTCACTACATCACCGGGGCGCAGCTCTCGCGGCTCCTGGCCCCACTCCTGATACCAGCCCCGGCCGCTGACGCAGACCAGCATCTGTCCGCCGCCGTCCTGGGCGTGATGGATGTGCCAGTTGTTCCGGCACCCCGGTTCAAAGGTCACGTTGAATACCGGCACCTGCTGGGTAGACAGAGGGGCAAGGTAGCTCTGCCCAATGAAATACCGGGCGAAAGCGTCATTCTTTTCCCCTATCGGGAAGCAGGACAGCCGGTCAGGGTCTACGCCATCATCCTCGCCGTAGACCTCCTGGATCAGCGGGAAGGTACTCCACGCCTTGGGCCAGCCGCAGTAAAAGGCAAGCTGGGTCACAATTTCCACGGCCTCCTGCTTGGTGATGCCATGGGCCTTGCCCAAGTTGAGGTGAGATTTCAGTTGGGGATACAGCCCCGCCGAGAACAGTGCCGCAATGGTAATCATGCTGCGGTCACGGGGAGAGAGCTGGTCCTCCCTTGACCAGACCTCACCAAAGAGAACATCATCGTTCAGTTCCGCAAATTTCGGGGCGAGATCACCCAAGCGGTCGCGGCCCGCTGTTTGCTTTTCTGCCATAGCGAATAATCCTTTCTTTATTTCAGCTTCCCGCCGTCCTGGAACGCTTTTCCTACGACCTCGCCCATCTTGACATAGGTGTTGCCGCAGGGGTCAAAGGAAATGGCTTGCAGCTTGGCGGCATCAATTTTACCGTCCGCGCCCAGCACCTTTTCATCCGCGCTGATGCTCACGATCTGGCCGATGATGTTGCCGTCCTCGCTCACCTTGAGCAGCCTGCATTCCAAGGCAACCGGAAATTCGTCAATCAACGGCGCGTCCACCGCTTCGCTCCGGGTGGTATGCAGTCCGGCCTTGGCCAGCTTATCCGGTTCCTGATTGGCGGACACCAGCCCCACATAGTCCGCCTCCACCACATGGGCGGCATCGGCAAAGCTGACGGTGAACGCGCCCCTTGCCTTGATGTTCTTGGTGGTCTTGTGTCCCGCGCTCAGACAGAGGACTACCTTATCCCGGTCATACAGACCGCCCCAGGCGGCGTTCATCGCGTCCGCTTTCCCGTTCTCATCGTAAGTGCCGATAATCAGCACCGGCAGAGGAAAGAACCAAGGGTTGCTTCCAAAATGTTTTCTCATAGTGATCCTCCGTTTCGTTATGATAAGCCGAGTATAGACCATAAAGCCTACTCCATGTCAAGAGTGTTCGGAAATTTTTCAGACTTTCGTATACCGCAGCCACAGAGCATCATCATCCAGCTTTTCTACGGCTTTCGAATGAAATACCGCCGGAAGCCGTTCCGGGAGGAACGCTGGTTTCTCAAACAGGGATGCCGCCGTTCGGTTCCCGTCCGCTGTGGGGGCGAGGATGATACTCAACTCATCAATCAGATCCTCCTGGGCGAAAGACCAGTTCATCTGACCGCCGCCCGCCAGCATCAGCCGGTCAATTTGAAACAGCGTTTTCAGTTTGCCCAGCAGCAGGGTACAGTCCAGCCGGTCCTTCCCGGCGAACACATAGGACACATCCACTTTCCGCAGATAGGCCAGATATTCATTAGAAACCTGTTCCGTAAGGACTTCGATCACATGGGCTTTCGGACGGCCTCGCTTTTCCACATACTTGTCATTCCATCCCAATATCCCCTGGGGGTCCACTGATACAATGAAGTTGTGAACGTCAGACGGGGCCACATAGTCCTCATGGGGCCAAACAGTCTCGCTTGCTGGCAGCTCTGCCGGGGCGAGGCCATCGGAATAGGTTCCCGCCATGGTGGTCGTGCCATAGATGGTGGCCTGACAATCGAAGGTGGTGCGCAGTTGCCCGTAGGCTTTGGCGCAGGCGGCGGACATACACGCCCCGTCAATCTTCCC
>CATOKC010000140.1 GCA_951800675.1 uncultured Oscillibacter sp. | reverse complement strand
CCCCTTATAAATTTTTCTCATTTTCCTATTGACTTTTTATTTGCAGACTTTCTTATTACCGTCAGCATTTCCTTTCCACCAGACAGCGGGTCATATAGCGTATATCTCTGAAAAGCATTTTCCATCTTATTTTCTCATCTTTCACCGCCTTTTTTTAACATGGATATCATAAAACCGCTTTTCCAAGTCAAGTGAACCGGACAAGAGTGTGCATTTAATCGTTTCCAAAATACGTCCCGACGTATTCCCATCCCCATAGGGATTCCTGGCAGCAGCGGCTTTTTTCCGAAAATCCGGTGAGCAGGCCCGCTCCAAGGCGCGGAGGATATCCTCCCTCTCCGGCCGGCAGTTCAGCACGCTTTCCGCCTGAATCCTCCCCCGCTGGCGGTCGCCAATGTTAATGGTCGGAATTCCAAAGGATGGCGCTTCCAGCAGGCCGCTGGAGGAATTCCCCAATACGCACAGGGCGTATTTCAAGGCACTCATATACCTGCGCATTCCAAGAGACGCAGCAACATGGCAATGGGAATGTTCTTTTTCGAATATGTCCAGTCTTTCGTTGATGCTCCAGCCGCCGGTATCCGCGTTGGATTTTGTGATCAAAAAATGCAGGTCCTCCCGGCTGGCGATCGCCGCCAGCAGCTCCTCCAGCTGTGCCTCCGCTGAGCCTGGCTCCAGCGTAACCGGGTGAAAGGTTGTCACCACATACGGCTTTTGAAGCAGTGGGAAGCGCAAATCAGATTCCAGCCGCTCCGGCGGCAGGAAGTCCGTATGAAGCGCGTTCTCCACCCCCAGACCCCCTACATTAAATACCCTGGCCGGGTCCTCCCCTAACTGGATCACCCGCCTCCGGTATGGCT
This sequence comes from uncultured Oscillibacter sp., assembly GCA_951800675.1. The sequence continues at coordinate 7,424 of CATOKC010000140.1, read as the reverse complement.
CCGCCGCAGTAAAATGGAGATAGCTCATCTTCGTGATGCAGTGGCGGAAGCATTCGTCCATCGCTCCTTCCGTAGTCTCTCCCCCGTGAAGGTGGGCAATAGGAATACAGGCACTGACCGCGGCGGCACATACCGCAAAGGTCTCATAACGGTCTCCCAGCACAACCAGCAAAGCGGGCCGGCAATCTTGAAAATAAGAGCCAAAGCCCTCGAAAGCCCGGGCCATACTATGCGATATCGCTCCCGGCGAATCGTTGCCATTTTCCAATATTGAAATCCTCGCGTCAATGGAAAAGCCATCCGCCTCAATTTCCCGGACTGTCATGCCAAAGGCTTCTGACAAGTGGGTCCCTGTTACCAGCAGTCTCAGGTCTAAGCTCACATCCTCCGAAAGTGCCAACAGCAGAGGCCGCAAAATCCCATAATCAGCCCGGGTGGTTGTCAGAACACAGATTGGAAAACGCGGATTACTTCTTTCAGTTTCCATCCTGATAATTCCGCCTCCCCTATAGCTCAATCATTTCATCCTCTCCAAAGTCTCTCTTAGCCCGGGTACCCAGGGCCTCAAACCAACGCATGGGGCTGACGCCGCCGCCAGGGCGCTTGGCCGTAAGATTCTCCTTTGTAAATTCCTCTCCCTGGGCGATGGCCCGGCGGGCTACCAGACTCTTCCGGGCAATGTCCCGGTTCTTTGCCTCAGAGGGGCTCATCCTCTTCTTCCCGCTCCCCAGCGCCTTCTCAATGTGCCGGACCGCCGTCACCATAGCGGCCAGCTCCCCCGGCTCCAGGCTGGCCTTGTGATCCGGGCCCTCCATATTCCGGTCTAACGTAAAATGCTTCTCAATGACAACCGCCCCCAGGGCCGCCGCCGCAATGGGAACCTCAATGCCCGGCGTGTGGTCTGAATAGCCCACGTCTACCCCGAACCGCTCCCGCATGGAGGCCATGGCCCGGAGGTTCACGTCCTCATAGGGCGTGGGGTACTCCGTGTTGCAGTGCAGCAATGTGATCTTCGGCGTGCCGTTGGATCGCAGAGCATCCATGGCGGCCTGGATTTCCTCCATCTCGCACATGCCAGTGGACAGGATCACCGGCTTTTTCGTCCTGGCGATGTCCAGAAGATACGGCAGGTTCGTCACCTCACCTGAGGGAATTTTCCAAAAGGGCATATCCAGCTTTTCTAAAATTGCAACGCTGGTCCGCTCAAAAGGCGTGGAGGCAAAGCCAATCCCAATTTCGCCGCAATGGATTTTCAATTTCCTGTATTCCTCAGGCCGCAGCGTCAGCTTTTTCAGCATGTTCAGCTGATTTTCCTCTGCGTCCGTCGTCTCCTTTTGATAGCTGGCCTTGCCCGCATAGCGGGAAGCCAACTCCTCCGGCTGGAAGGTTTGATATTTCACGACATCGGCCCCAGCGGCCTTCGCCGCATCCGCCATTTTCAGCGCAAGGCCAAAATCTCCATTATGGTTCACGCCCGCTTCCGCGATGATTTGAATCGGCATGGTTTCCTCCTAATGCTCCGCTGGATAGCGTTTCAGAACCCTGGCGGGAATTCCGGCTGCTAAAACACGTTCGGGAAGCGGAGACAGCGCCGCCGCACCCGCTCCGATGGTTGTGTGTCCGCCAATTGCTATGTGATCGGAAACCACCGCTCCCAAGCACACCCGGCAGTACGGCCCCAGCATGGCGCCGCCGCCCAGGACCGCCTTTGGCGCTATGTGGGAAAAGGCTCCGATTTCACACTCGTGCTCCACGACAGCGCCTGTGTTTACAATGCAGCCCTTCCCAATCCGCGCATCCGCGTTTATGACGGCGCCTGGGCAAACCAGAACCCCTGTATCCAACTGCGCGCTGGGGCTGACCACTGCTGTTGGGTGAATCAATGTGACCAGTGTAAAACCGGCGGCTTCCAGCTCCGACAAAACCCGTGCCCGGCAAGCCGCGTCCCCAATCGCCACAAAGGCGAGGGGACATAACGCACGCCATTCTGAGAAGGTGCGCAGGCTTTGTGGAAGAATGGGCACATCGCCCCACTCTCCCCGGACCGCGTCGCCGCTGATCATAATTTGCCGCGAGTAGGCTTCTCTGGCGCAGTCGCTGGCTACTTTGGCGTGGCCGCCGGCGCCGAAAATTAGAATATCAATCCGCTGTTCGCTATTCACCTTGTCACCCTATTTCCCACCTCAGAGTATGTCTCTGGGTTTAAAAACAACCTATGCGTTCCACCGTATTACATCCGCTTCAAAATTTCCTCCGCATAAGCGTCAATATTATCTGTCGAATTATAAACGGGATACACACATTGCGCGCACATCTCGTACCGGTCTTTATTGCCCGACAGCATGTCGATCCAAAACTTTCTCAGCAGGTCCCCGTTCCATACATCCATCAGACTCTGCCGCTTCAAATCCCCGATCACCAGCTTGCGCCGCCAATCCGAGCAACACACATTCACCAGTCCATCCGGCGCGATTGTAAGACTGTAAAAGGGAAACGGACAGACTCGTATCCCCTGCGGAGTCTGTCCATGCACCCCCATCTGCCGCAGCTCAAAACGATTTTCTAAATCTCCCCATCCTGACCAAACAGGAACGATATGGTCAATCCAGATTTTATGGCATATATCCCCAAACAGCCGGTAAAAGGTCTCTTCCTTCTCTTTTGTGTCTACGGCGGCATCCACAATTTTTACATATACTTCCAGCGGTTTCCCCATGCGGTTACTCTGTTCAAAAAGATCTTTAATATTGGCAATCAGCTGGTCAAAATCTATGCTGACTCCCGCTATTTCACGGTAACCCTCCCCGCTGATCTCCTCAATCGAAATCCGGATGCGATCAAGTCCGCTTTCAACCAATTCTTTATTTAGCCGCGGATTCAATTTACTGCCGTTCGACACAATCTCAATAAATTCAGATATGTTTTTTTGTTTCGCGTAACGGATCATCTCCGGGAGCTCCGGATGCAGCAGCGGTTCTCCGTGCTGTGAAATCCTCAACATTTTCAGCTTGTCAGGAAACAAAGCGATATCATCGACGATTTTCTTGTACAGTTCCATGGACATAAGTTGCTTTTTAAAGTCCAACTCCTCATCAGCTGTCTGCATCGCACAAAACTTGCACTTGAAGTTGCACAAATTGCATGGGTCAATAAACAGTGAATACGGCGTCCGCAAAGGCAGTACATCTTCCAATTTACTTCGCCGCTCATTAACCAGGTTCTTCTTTTCCGCCTTCATATGGTTCCTCACTTCCGCACCAATCGTTATGGACTTTTCCTATTTTGTTCTCCTCAATTCCTCAAAAGGAATTTTTTCCTTACACGCCTGATAATACGCATACAGCTCTCTCACCGCATCCTTTAAATCACGCAACTTAAGGGGCCCCATTTCCGCCTCCAAGCGGCCGCAGCTGGCGGTATAGGCCAAATTCCAGCCCTCCTTCGCCACCTCCACCGGCAGCGTTTTTCCGGAAACCTCCAGCACCACGTCCGCAATCTCCCGCAGGGAAATCGGCCGGCCGGTGCAGACGTTGTAATCATGGAACTTCGGCTCACGCTCCAAAAAACAAAGCACGATGGGAGCCAGATCCTCCACATACAAATAGTCAAACATACAGTTTTGGCGGATGCTCAGGGGCAGATCATACATGGCCTTGCAGCAGAGATTGGAGATAAACTTGCTCTGCCAGTGCTCATACTTTCCGAAAATGCCGAACAGGCGCAAATTATAGATATTTCGGCTCTTCCGAGCGTGGAGGGTCATAATATATTTTTCCAGTCCGTAATACCAGGTTGGAATCGAACGTCCGATGTCCTCCTCCTGGATATTCTCCATGGGGAACCGCTTGTCAAACTCCGCGCCGGAACCGAAATACAGCACCCTGTCCAACTGCCCGCTGAGCTTGTCAAGGTTGTAAAACATCTGTAAATCGTGGAGCATGGCGTCCTCCGGGCCGGTATGCAAAGGGCTTTGAAGGGCGCTGTGAATCACGACGTCTATGCGGCGCTCATCCAAATACCGGGCTACCAGGTCATAGTCGCAGAGGTTCAGCTCCCGGCTGGAAGGCGTGTACACCTCATACCGTTCCCTCAAAGTAGGCGCGAGATTCTGCCCCACAAAGCCCCTAGGCCCCGCCCCAGTCCGCAAAATCCGCCTCATATCAAGCGTTCTCCCCCATTCGCAGCCATTTTTCTGTTTCTTCCTTGGGCAGGAAGGGGTACAAATCCTCTAGAACCGAGGAGGACATGGAGCCGTCCGGATTCAGCCGGGAGGCCGCCTTGGGAATCTCGTCAAAGGTCCGGTCCGCGAAAATTTCACACAGGACCGGCTCGTCGTCCGCCATGGTCTGTTGGACAACCGGGGCAATCTCATCGTCCCCGTGAATGGCGTAATAGTTCAGCCCGTATAGATCCGCCAGCTTCTTCCCATCGCAGAGGAACACGCCGCTCTCCGGTCCGCAGCCGGCGTAGCGGCTCTGGAAATGGTTGTCCTGCATGACGGAGATGGAGGAATAGCCGTTGTTGTTCACAATGAATAGCTTCACGGGAAGCCCATAGCCCCGGATCAGCGCCAGCTCCTGGAGGTTATGCTGCAAGCTGCCGTCCCCATCCAAAGTGATGGTCCGCCGCTTGCCGCAGGCGATGCAGGCGCCGATGGCGCCGGGTATGGCGAAGCCCATGCTGCCCAGGGACATGGAACCGATTTCCACCTGCCCCTCCTTCCGCTCATAAGCCAGGCCGATTACCGTACAGGCCCGGCCTGTAGGGCTCTGGACGATCACGTCATCCTCCCGCGCGCGCTTGGACAGCTCCCGGGCAAAGCGGTACAGGTTTGTCTGCGCCTGGGGCTTGGGCTGGATTTCCTGAAAGGCCGGGTACGCAGCCTTCGCTGCCCGGCAGAACCGCAGCCAATTCCCAGTATTCAACTGCCCCATCCCAGCCGCCCTTTGGCGCAGGCGGGGAACAAAATCCGCCGCGTCACAGACCACTGTTTTAGCGAAATCCATATGAAGCTTCGCAATCTCGTTGGAGTCGATATCCACCATCACACGCTTTGCCCGGCAGGCAAAGTGCGGCTCATGAAAGGCGGTAACCGCCGGATTCAGCCGAGCGCCAATCGTCAGCAGGAAGTCGCAGGTCTGCACAATCCAATTGGGGTACCGGGGGCCCGGGCTGCCGGGATGCCCAAAATAGAACTCGTCATCATCGGCGAAAACCATTTTGGCCCTCCACGTGGCCAGGGCGGGGATTTGCAGCGTATGGCAGAGCTCCCGTATCTGCGCTCCCACGCCGCCGAACAGCACGCCCTTGCCCACCAGAATCGCCGGACGCCTCGCCGCTCTCAGCATCTCCAAAATCTCGCCAATGTCCTCATCGGAGACAGAGCTGCCCGTAATCAGCCCCTCCGCGGCGGGATCAAATTCCACAAGCTCACGCTCTTCCACCTGCGCGCCCTGAATGTCCAGGGGCACCTCCACCCACACGGTTCCCTTTCGCCCGTGGGTAGCCAGGTAGACAGCCTTGTCCAGATGGTATTTCACCAGGGTCTTATCCGTGACGCTCACCGCATATTTGGTGACGGGCCGCATCATGGCGGTGATGTTGACCTCCTGGGAGCCGCACTGCCGGACGCCCCGGTCTCCAACCAAGTCCGAGGTCTTGGCCTGCCCGGAAATCACCAGCACCGGCTCCGAATCCATCCAGGCGTCCGCCGCTCCGGTGACAGCGTTGGTGGCGCCAGGGCCTGATGTCACCATACACACCCCTAAGCGGCCGGTGGCCTGGGCGTAGGCGCTGGCGCAAATGGAGGACGCCTGCTCATGCAGGTTGCACCAGGGATGAATGGACTTGCTCTGAAACAAGGAGTCCAAAAGGTGCATCATCCCCCCGCCGCTGAGGAGGAACACGTCCCGGACGCCGTGCTCCTCCAGGCGGCGAATGATATAGTCAGATACTTTCATGGCCGGTCTCTCCTCAATTCACAGGGAATAGCGATCCGCTTTGTAGGTGTCCATGTGTTCCCGAATCCACGCGATGGTCTCTTTTAAGCCAGCTTCGATCGGCGTCCGCGGCTTGAATCCAGTAAGAGAATATAGCAGCTCGCTGCTTCCCAGGAGGCGTTCCACCTCGCTGGCAGCGGGGCGCTGCCGCTGCTCCTGGCAAACTATTTTCGCGCTTGGCCGAATCATCTGAATCAGCTTCCGCGCCAATTCCCCAATGGAAATCTCCTGCCCCGTGGCGATATTAACCTCCCGTCCAATCGCTTCTTTGCACTTACTGAGCTCCACAAAGCCCCTGGCGGTGTCTTTGCAGAAAACAAAGTCCCGTGTCGGCGTCAACTCCCCAGCTTGATTTCGTCATAGCCGGCAAGCAGCTGAGAAATAATGGTGGGAATCACGGCCCGGGCAGATTGACGGGGACCATACGTATTGAAGGGACGCACAATCGTCAGCGGAACATTAAAGCTGCGGTAGTAGGACTCCGCCAGACGGTCAGCCCCGATTTTCGTGGCGGAATAGGGCGACTGCCCCTGAAACGGGTGTTTTTCGTCAATGGGAACGTACTTCGCCGTACCGTAGACCTCAGACGTCGACGTTATAAGCAGACGCTCCGTTCCCAGCTCCCGGGCGGCGTTCAGCACATTCAGCGTTCCCTTGATGTTTGTATCTACATAGGCGTCGGGCGCATGGTAGCTGTACGGAATGGCAATCAGCGCGGCCAGATGAAACACGCAGTCCACACCCTTCATAGCTGCGCGCACAAACGCAGGGTCCCGCACGTCTCCCATCACCACGTCCAGCGTGTCCCGCTTTTCTCTGGGGAGCGTATCCAGCCAGCCCCAAGAGCCGAAGGAATTATAAAGCACAAACGCCCGCGCGTCGTACCCCAGTTCCAGCAGCAGCTCTGTCAAATGGCTGCCGATAAATCCATCCGCACCAGTTACCAATACCTTCACGTCGCAGCTCCTCCCATAATTTTCTGCATCAGAATCTCCGGCTCTTCGATCCGGTCCGGCGGTTTGCGCATGCACGCCGCGCAAAAGGGAATCGGCTTTCGGGCCAGCATCGCGCATTGAAATTCCCGATGCCGCTTTCCGTTCCAAATTTCAGAAAGATGCTCTCGATTCACGTCGCCGTACTCCGTGGCAAACTTCCAATCCGAACAGCAGGCCCCTACGATTCCATTGGAATGGATGCACATATCCGTAAACGGCATGGAGCAGATTTCCCTCCGTTCCCCTGCCTGATAGCATCGGTCCGCAAGCCTGCCGGAGGGCATTTTCATCTCCTCAAATTCGCTCCAAATCGGCTCAATTTCCTCCACATAATAAAAATTCGTAATGGGAGAAAAGATCTCTGAAAAGCGCTTCTTATCTTCTTCCGTTTTCAAAGCGGCGGAAACAATTTTGGCACTCACTTTACTTG
>CATOKC010000139.1 GCA_951800675.1 uncultured Oscillibacter sp. | reverse complement strand
ACTTAATAAAATTTAAAGAGGGGGCCCCCCATCCGGGGGGCCCCCTCGCTCTGTCAGTGCTCGCCGTGTTCCGGCTTGTGCTCCGCGTACCATAGGTTCCAGCAGAAGTTGTAGGCCCGCCAGCTCTCCCCGTCGCCGCAGAGGATGGTCAGGCTCTCCACCTCCGGGTGGTCGTACAGCACGTCTGTCACCGCGCGCAGCACCTTCTCCGCCGCCCGGGCGTTGTCGAACCCGAAGGCCCGCTGGGTGTCGTAGCAGGTGATGGACAGCGCCCGCTCCCCGTGGTCCAGCGCCCATTCCAGTCCGCTCACATACCAGAGGGCCAGGTCCTCCGGCGAGGCCAGATAGATCAGCGGCACGGGCAGATGCTCCCGCCGCTCAAGGCGTACCTTTTCCGTCATGATCGTTCCACTCCTTCCTCCGGCGCCTGGAGGCGCCGGACCTTCTTCATTACATAGAAATAACTGGGGACGAGGATCAGGTCCGCGCCCAGCCAGGCCAGGACCTCGGCGCACATGACCCCCGTTCCCTCCAGCACCGCCGGAAGCAGCAGGGCCCCGCCGGTGCGCATGACGAACTCCGATATGCCCGACACCATGGGCAGCAGGGTGTTGCCCAGCCCCTGGATGCAGCTGCGGGTGAGGTGCAGTACGTACAGCACCGGCAAGCAGACCGACATCAGGGAGAGATACCGGACAGCCACCTCCAGGGCCTCCACGCTCTGAGCGGTACCAGCGGGGATAAACCAGGACAGGACCCACCGCCCGCCCCCCAGCATGACGGCGGCGATGGCCGCCGAGGTGGCCAGGGCGATGGCCAGTCCGGCGCGCATCCCCTGAGAGATCCGCTCCAGCTTCCCGGCCCCCAGGTTCTGTCCGGCGTAGGTGGTCATAGCGTAGCCGTAGGAGGTGGCGGCGATCTCCAGGACGCCGTAGAGCTTATTGGTGGCGGTGAATCCGGCGATGAAGGCCACGCTGAAGCCGTTGACGATGGTCTGGATGATCATGCCGCCCACGGCGATGATGGTATTTTGCAGGGCCATGGGCAGGCCCAACTTCATGAGCAGCCCCCACAGCGCCCCGTCGAAGGCCCAGTCCTCCCGCTCCAGGCGGAGCGCCTCCACCCGGCGCAGCCGCAGGATGCAGCACCCCGCCGCCAGGCACTGGGCGATGATGGTCGCCGCCGCTGCGCCCCGGACGCCCCAGTGGAGGTCTTTGACGAACCAGAAGTCCAGGGCGATGTTGGTCAGGGAGGCCGCCGCCATAGCGATCAGGGGCGTCCGCCCATCCCCCAGGGCCCGGAGCATGGAGGCGGCCAGGTTGTAGGCCGTCACCACCGGCAGCCCGGCGAACAGCACCCGGAGATAGTCGACGGCGATGGGCCGGATCTCCTCGGGGACCCGCAGCAGCACCGTCACCGGTTCCGCCATCGCCTCGCTGCCTATCGTCATCAGGACGCCGCACAGGGCCGAGAGCAGGATGGCGCTGGCCGCCGCTTTGCGCAGGCGGTCAAAATCCCCCGCGCCGAACCGCTGGGCCATGAGGATGGAGAAGCCCTGGGTAAAGCCCTGGATGGTCCCCAGGGTGAGCCAGTTGAGCCAATCTACCGTCCCCAGGGCCGCCAGGGCGTCCACGCCCAGCACCCGGCCCACTACGGCGGTGTCCACCACGGTATACATCTGTTGGAAGATATTCCCCGCCATCAGGGGGAGGGAGAACAGGAGAAGCAGCCGCCAGGGACTGCCCTCCGTGTGTACGGTCAAGCCGGAATGCTTTTGGGACATGGTTTTTCTCCGATCTGCGTTTCTAGTTTCCACTATTATATCAGTATTGGGCTCTTTTTCAATAGGGGAAGGGAAAAAGGTGGAAATGGGATTTTTCCTTACAGAATAGGTCCGGCCCGCTATGCCCATAGGGGCGCGCGGGCCGGCGGTAAAAATTTTTTGTAAAATGAGGCGTTTCGCGCACATTTCACGTGCTTTTTTCAAAATGTGCGTGAGACGCCCTGTACTGGGGGAAGAAAATGGTGTATGATAGGTCTGAATAAAAAAGGGGGGCCCCCATGTTGAAAAAACTTGCTTCCTTACTGCTGTCCCTGCTGCTGTGTCTGTCCCTGCTGCCTGGGCAGGCGCTGGCCGGCCATGAGTCCGCCCCCGCAGACCCGCCGGTGATCGTGGAGCCCGAGGAGCCGGAGATTATGCCTATGGCGGAAATGCCGGATGGGAAGGATGAGGGCTACGGCGGTTTAGACTAACAGGGCAGTTCCATCCCCAGGTGCTCTAGCACTTCCTTTCGAAGAATTTCCAGGTTGTGTGTATCTCCGATGATATCAAAAAGATAACCAGCCCGTATATATAAACCGGCGCTTTTCTCTCGTTCACCTAAAAAGAATTGGCATTCTGCCTGAATGGCTAAAAAGCCAGGCAGGTGCAGAAATTGATTATGGCGTACACAGGTTGCTTGCCCTCGTTCTGCCAACTCAAGCGCTTCCGCATATCTGCCCGCCAACCCTAGATTGATAGCATAATTATACGCAATCAGGCAGAACTGTCCGGGGTATCCTTCCAGCTCCTGTCCATTTTTCTCAATAGCTTGAAGCAGTCGGCTGTAAAGGTCGATTGCTTCTTCTCTTTTTCCCTCCATGGAGAAGGTCCGGGCAAGCTTATTGAGGAGCGTCGTTTCCTCCAGGCGGTACCAGAAGTTTTCCGCCTTGTCCGGGCGAAATCCGGGGACCGTCATCTGGATGGCCTTTTCCAGCAGCTTCCTCCGCTGGGCGGGCGTGTAGGGTCCGTCCGGCTTTCCCAGGGTCACCTGGGTGGACAGTATGTACTGCTGGTTGATTACGTCGTCCTTCTCCGTGAGCTTCTCCATCTGCTTCAGCTTCGCCATGGCCTGTTCCCGAAGCTGGGGGCGGGTCTTCTGGTCCGCCTTTTCAAATTCGATCACATCGGCCCGGATGTCCTTTTTCAGTGCGCTGATTTTCGCGTCGTGCTCGCTCTCCGGCACAAGGTCTCCCGGCAGGCCCAGGCGGTGCAGAAGGGCGCGGAGCGTGTCTCGGCCGGGGGTCTGCTTTCCCCGCTCCAGCCGGGAGAGGGTGGTGCGGTCGCAGATGCCCGCGCAGAGCTCTTCCTGGGTCAGTTTCTTTGCCTTCCGGCATTTTTGGATATATTCGCCCAACTTTTCTGTGCGCATACCGTCTTCCTCCCGGGTGATGATAAGGATACACTTATTATGGGGGAAAGTTCCGGCCGGTGTCAATAAAAATTTTTCAAAAACGAGGCGTTCCGTGCACATTTTCCCGCTTTTTTAAATATGTGCGCGAGACGCCCTGTACAGGAGGCGCGGAATATGGTATGATTTGGTCGTACCAAGGACGCGGCCCCCACGCCCGGGCGGAGCGCGAAAACAATATCGGGGTCCCGTCTGCGGGAAATCATTTACAAAACGGAGGTAACCGAAAATGAAGAAAATGAAGAAACTGGCGGCCCTGGTCCTGGCCCTGGTGATGGCCTTTTCTCTCATGGCCGTGACCGCCGCAGCCGCAGGGGCGGAGCATGAGCATGACTGCGCGGTGTGCAGCGAGGAGACGATCCAGCCGAGAATACCGGCGATGCAGTGTCCGAAGTGCCGTGAGGGAATGTTTGTAACTCGGGTATATAAAGACCAATATAATCAGCGGGTCGTTGACTTTGAATGCCCGTATGATGGAACTACTGTGTTGGGCATCCCTTGGTGAGCATGAGGTCATTCCCAAACAATTTTGCCAAAAGACATTTTAGGTGTACCAGATATACATTGCTTTTTCTGCTACTAACTTACGCTTTTACCCTCTCTGCTTGCGGGGAGGGTAAAAGCGCCCGGGAGGAAGGTGTGTTGATTTATGCGGCCTTGAACCCAGTGACAAATGAACTCACCCAATCCATAGAAAAATTTAACGAAATCCATACGGACGTACAGATCGAGATACGGGATTACTCGGACGAGGGCGGGAGGGAACGCCTCCAAACGGAACTGGTATTGGGGAAAGTCCCGGATATTATGGAATTGCGATGTTATGGCGAGGATGGGAAAGATTTACTTAAAGGTGTATACGATGTACAACATCTTCCAGGGAGCTATACAGGTCCCGAAGGCGGATATTTCATGCCCTATCGACAGATGGTCCAGAAGGGATACCTGGAAGACCTTTGGCCTTATATTGAAAACGATCCGGACCTGGGGCGGGAGGCAGTCTTGGAAGCGCCCCTGAAGGCCGCTGAAGTAAACGGTGGCCTTTATATGCTTTTTGAGAGAGTGGAGATATTTACCTTGATTGGACGGGAGAGCGTGGTGGGGGCGCGGTACAGCTGGACATTGGACGACATGATGGATGCCTATGCCTCTATGCCGGAGGGGGCTACCATCATGCGGTATAACATGACTAAGCGGGATGTTTTTTATAATCTGCTCTGCAATTCGCTGGAGCGGTTTGTGGACAGGGATACTGGAAAATGTACCTTTGACAGCGAGGGATTCTATTCTCTGGTAGGATTTTTGGAGACACTTCCTGATGAAATTGACTACGAAACGATGCAGGAGGCGGAGGAGGAGATCATGCGCCGGATTAGAAACGGGACGCAGATGCTGGAGGGAATGACGATTTCCTGGCCGCGGGGCATGTATTTTTCCGACAGTATTTTCCAGGAACGCACCGCCTTTCCTGGGTATCCTACGGCAGATGGTAGTTCAGGTAGTTTTTTCTATCAGACAGGAACGGTTCTGGGCATGTCTTCCACATGCCGGGACAAAGAGGCGGCCTGGGAGTATATCCGCAAAATGATTACGCCGCGTTTACGTAAATCCAGTTCTTCCATCGTCAACAGCAGCAGAAGCACTAATCTTCCGGTTAATTTGAGCGATTATGAAGCAATCTGCTGGTACGAGTTGGATTACATGAACTATGTGCTCAACCAGTTCCCAGAAGATCCTTTGAACTCCTATCTGCCGATACGACAGTTTCAATATGGTCCTATGATCTATTTGATGGACATCATTACAGAAAAGGGCCTCCAGCGGCACAGGGATCTCATAGACCACACCACCCAGCTTTTTTGGCCGGAAGACGAGCTCGCCGACATCGTCTGGGACACCCTGGGCTCCTACTTCGCCGGGGACCGGACCCTGGACGATACGATAGGGCTCCTCCAGAACCGGGTGGGGCTGTATCTGAATGAGCAGAAATAAATAAAAAGCGCCCTCCGTATGTGAAAGGCATACGGAGGGCGCTTTGGCAGGCTCTGCTTACTGATGGATGCCCCGGTTCTGGTCGCCGGAGGGATTGGAGCCGAACTCGTAGTCGTTGCCGGGCAGGACGGCGTTGAGGAGGATGCCCGCAATGGCGGCGATGGCCAGGGCGGTGAGGGTGATGCTGGTCCCGCCCACGGAGAAGGTCAGGCCGCCGGAGAAGCCCAGGCCGCAGACCAGGATGACGGCGGCGATGATGAGGTTCCGGGAGTTGGTGAAGTCCACCTGGTTCTCCACGATGTTGCGCACGCCGATGGCGGAGATCATGCCGTAGAGCATGAAGCTGATGCCGCCCACGATGGCGGTGGGCATGGAGCCGATGACGCCGACCATCTTGGGGAAGAAGCCCAGGATCACCGCGTACAGCGCCGCCAGACGGATGACCCGGGGGTCGAAGACCCGGGAGAGGACCAGCACGCCGGTATTTTCGCCGTAGGTGGTGTTGGCGGGGCCGCCGAACATGGCGGACAGCGTGGTTGCCAGACCGTCACCGATGAGGGTGCGGTGCAGTCCCGGGTCCTCCATAAAGTTGGAACCCACGGTGGCGGAGATGGCGGACATGTCGCCGATATGCTCCATCATGGCGGCGATGGCGATAGGGGCCATCACCAGGATGGCGGAGAGGTCGAACTTAGCGATCTGGACGGGGGGCAGGCCCAGCCAACCGGCCTCGGCGATGGAGGCGAAGTTGAGGATGGCGGAGCCGTCGGCGTTGACCATGCCGCATGCGTTCATGACGACGGCGGCGATGTAGGAGATCACCACGCCCAGCAGGATGGGGATGATCTTGAACATGCCCTTGCCCCAGATGTTGAAGACGATGATGACCGCCAGGGCGATGAGGGCCAGGGGCCAGCACTGTGCGGCGTTGGACACCGCCGAGGGGGCCAGGTTCAGGCCAATGCAGATGATGATGGGCCCGGTGACCACCGGGGGCAGGAAGCGCATGACCTTCCGTACGCCCACCACCTTCACCAGCAGGGCCAGGACCAGATAGAGCAGTCCGGCAACCACGATGCCGCCGCAGGCATAGGACAGCTTGTCCGCCGGGGACATGTCGGCGTAGATGCCCTGGTCCATTTTGCTCATGGTCTCAAAGCCGCCCAGGAAGGCGAAGGAGGAGCCCAGGAAGGCGGGGACCTTCAGCTTGGAGCACAGGTGGAAGAACAGGGTGCCCACCCCGGCGAAGAACAGGGTGGTCTGGATGTTCAGGGGCAGGCCGTAGGCGCTGGAGACGATGATGGGGACCAGGATGGTGGCGCCGAACATGGCGAACATGTGCTGGACGCCCAGGAGCAGCATCTTGGGCAGGCCCAGCTGCCGCGCGTCGCGGATGGCTTCGGTGTTCTCGTGCATAGAAATTTCTCCCTTCTCTTTTTGACGGGCCTGGATGGTCCGCCGCTTTTGCGCAAAAAAAGTGACGATCAAAAAACTTGACCGTCAAACAGCGCTGCGGGAATGAAGAAAAGATACCTCTGCGAGGTATTTTCCCATAGAAGAAAGCGTGCTTTTCCCCATCCCTGTTTTGCCCCTTTTCTGCATTTTCGTCCTTTATCATACCAGACCGGACCCTCCGGCGCAAGAAAAAAAACGGACATGAGTCCCTTTTCTATCTATCCGACAAAATCCGAGGGCGGCAGGCAGGATTTTTTGCGATATTTTCGGCAGAATGGAGTCTGTCGTAAAGGAACGGGAATACTCCGAATACAACAGGCAGTCAGTCTGCAGGCGGCACAAGGGCGCGGGAAAGGACGCGCAGAGATGGAAAGAGTGCTGATTCCATGCCGACATTAGCAGCAGACAGGGCGGGATTGTCAACATCTTCCTACCGCCTTGTTTGGATTTTGGCTATTTAATTTTTTCTTGACATTCGCTGCACTCGCTATCGTGAATGGAAATAATACCACCGCATTTATGGGCAGTACGCATAAAGGACAAGACCAAAAACAACATATAATAAGGCAGTTACCGAAAAAGCAAACCTTTGTGACAAAATGAAACAAGCAGAAAAACGCACGATTTGACAATCAAAGTCAATCGTGCGTTTTTCACTTTCAAAAAGGAGGGCAATCTATGCCGAGCGTGACCTTATCAGACTATTTTTGCGGCGATGAAGAAATGCGGTTTACACACTTCCGCATCCCCCGCCAGCTTATCACCCATCCCCAATTTAAGCCCCTGTCCGCTGATGCCAAGCTACTATATGGTATGCTACTGAACCGCATGAGCCTGTCCGCGAAAAACGGCTGGCACGACAACATCAGGCGGGTTTATATTTACTTTACTGTAAAAGAAGTCTGCGAAGCCATTAGCTGCGGGCGAAACAAGGCCATGCGGCTATTGGCGGAGCTGGACACCAGCAAGGGCCTCGGCCTGATTGAGCGCGTCAAACAGGGCCAGGGCAAGCCGGACAGGATTTTTGTCAAGCGGATTACTGTGCAGGAAAATACGGAGACACTCGGCCAAGCCCCCGCGCCCGTTCCATCGGCTGATTTTTCCGACGTCCAGAGGTCGGAAAATCCGACTTCAAGCCGTCGGGAAAATCGACCTCTTGAGGTTTCAAAAGCAAACCCAAGTTATATTGATAAAAACCAAACTGATTTTATCCATACTAATCAATCAATCTATCCCCCTACCCCCATCGCGGAACGACTGGAGATGGATGGATACGAGTTAAGAGAGGAACGCAAAGAAAATATCAGGTACGAGCGTTCACAACAGGAACTGTCTACTGTCAGCATCTTACAACGTCCCCACCACAACAGTCCTATACAGCTTTTTCACAGTTCAATACGATTTTGGGGAAATGCGTCTCACGATGAGACGTATTTTTCATGGACGCACAAAGGAAACAACTGCCCAGCCCCGCCACAGCGGACAGCGCCGCCGAAAGGTGGTGCTGTCCGAGCAAGTATGTCATTTGTTAAACACAAACGACCGCTTGCCAGGGGGGAAGGCCCCCCTTGGAACCCCCGCCGAGGAAATGCGTCTCACGGTGGGCCTGTTGACAAAGCAGCCAACATTTAGTATAAGGCAGCTTGCAGGCAAGA
>CATOKC010000138.1 GCA_951800675.1 uncultured Oscillibacter sp. | reverse complement strand
TTTTGCCACCAGATACGAGAAGAAAGCCTCCTATTTTCATGCCGTTGTCTGTTTTACTTGTATCTTTGTTTGGCTACTTTGATGGTTTTAAAACAGGCTCTAGAGCAGTTCCCCAAAATACTGAGAAAAGTTCGGCGGTCCAGCGCTCGACAATTTTCCTGTTGGCCAGGTAGAGCGTTTCGCGCGGGGAATCGTCGTTGGTGAAGCTGGGCTTGCTTTTTGTGATCCGGCGGAACGGACGGTTCAGGCCCTCAATAACATTCGTCGTGTATATGATTTTCCGAATCTCGGTGGGATATGCGAAAAAGATACTCAGAATATCCCGGTTTCCCTCCCAGCTTTTGACGCGTGAGAGATACCGCTTCCTCCCACTTTTCTTTGAAGGCCATGAGATTTTCCAGAGCCTCATCCTCGGTGACAGCGGTATAGACCTTCTTCAAATCCGCCAACAGCGGCTCCTTATGGCTGACAAAGCGGGTGGAGGAGCGGATCTGATGGACGACGCGCCGATGTACCTGGCTGTGGGGATAAACAGCCCCAATGGCTTCCACGAAGCCCCTTAGGCCGTCCACACAGAACAGATAAACACCCAAAACTCCCCTGCTTTTGAGGCCGTTCAACACATTCAGCCAGAATTTGCCGCTCTCGTGCTCCCCGATCCAGACACCCAGGATGTCCTTTGTGCCATCCATGGTGACGCTCAAAACCACATACGCCGCCGTGGATGGCATCCAGAAATACGAACGATACACCGTCTCCAGCGGCCGGTTCTGCCACGCCGTGACCTCTGGCATGATCTTCCCGCTGATCTTACTCACCAGCTCCGGCGAGATGTCCACATCGTACAAACTCTTGATCCGCTCCGAGACGTCCCGCCGGCTCATTCCACAGGCGTACAGCCCCAGGATTTCCTCTTCCATCCCGTCCGCATTCCGACTGTACTTGCCGATAATCCGCGGCTCGTATTCTCCATTTCGATCCTGGGGGACCCTTACGTCCACCGCTCCAAGCTTGGTTTTTACCGTCTTTTTCGAGTACCCATCGCGGTAATTCCGGGGCTTGTTTTCGACACCAGGGTCCGACATCCGTTGGCTTTTTTCGTACCCCAGTTCTGTATCCAGTTCGCTCTCCATCACCTGCCGCAAAACGTCCCGAAACATTTCTTTCATGGCATCCATAATCTCTGTAGTGCCGCTGAATTTCTGGCTGTCCACGTACGCCTTCAGCGTTTCCTTCGGTGAAAAAAACATCCTTTCAATCAAGTTTCTTTCCCGCTCCGATTCTTGACTGAAAGGATGTCTTTTACTTTCTATTCCATACATAAATTTTTCGGGGCTCTCCAAAAAGCTGGCAAAGCGACGACTCTCCGCTCCTTTCCCTCCTCTATCCTTATATTTATCTATACTGCATTTTGCGGCCTGCCTGATATTTTTGGGTTCTGTGCGTCATTCTTTATCAGGCACATCCTCATGAGCGGCCCGCTTCCGTTTGGTTTGTTGTATTCTATGGGATGGGCCGCGGCTCATCCTCCGGCGCTTCCGCCAAGTGCTCCAGGCTCCGCAGGGCTCGCTCCCGGTCCCACTTCCGGTACTTGATTGGCGTGATGCCGAACTGCTGCTTGAATGCCTTGGAAAAAACCTGGGGGTCCTGATAGCCGCAGCTCATGGCGATGTTGGCAACCGACGCGTCCGTCAACGTCAGCTGCTCCTTGGCCCGGGTCAGGCGGAACTGGGTCAAACATTCCTGAGGGGAGACCCCCAGTACCCGCCGGAACAATGTGAAGAGGTAACTCCGGTTCAGGGCCACGTAGCCCGCGATGTCAGAAACCGTGATGCCGTTGGCGTAGTTGTTCCGAATGTACTCCATGGCCTGGTGGATGTACAGATTTTCCCTCTCCCGCTTGGTGAGGCGGCGCTCCGACTCCCGGGAAATCCCCTTGGCAAGGCAGGCGAAAAAACGGCACAGCAGGGATTGGAGCATAAAGTCCGCCTCCGTGTCGGACTTGTTGTAGGTCAGCATGGCCTCCACCAGCTTCAAAAGCTCCCCGCCGTCCTCACAGCGGAAGGTCAGCCGGTCGCTTCCCAGGCCCAGGCTCCGCAGGCAGCTCTCGCACTTGGCCCCGTCGAAGCCAATCCAAAGATAGGTCCAGGGGTCCTCCCCAGAGGCCTGATAGAAGGTCTGCTTGTTGGGCTCAATCAGGAAGCCCTCCCCCTTGTGGAGGGAGAACTCCTGGTCCTCCGCCCGGTAAACGCCGCTGCCGTCCAAAATATAGTGGAGCAGGTAATTGGGCCGGACCGCCGGTCCATAGCTGTGCAGCGGCTCGCACCGGGCATGGCCGCAGTAGCAGAGGTAGAAATCGGAGAACTTTTGATACTGCTTTTGCAGATGCAGGACATAGCTTTCTTCCATGGCCCTTGCCTCCTATTCCAAACCTGAGCGGCGTTTATCCGCCGCGGTGCCCGCCGCAGCCATGCTTGTCCTCCCCGCAGGCTCCGTGCTCTTTGTGGTGGTCATGGTGTCCGCACTGGACATTGGCATTGTAGTCCAGCGTTCCCGCCAAAAAGGCCCGGACCGCCTCGTCCGCCCCGCCGGCAACGCCGCCATAGAGCCGGATTCCCGCCTGGGCCAAGGCCTCCTGGGCCCCCGCGCCGATGCCGCCGCAGATCAGCGTATCCACCCCCAGTCCGGACAGGAAGCCCGCCAGCGCACCGTGGCCGCTTCCGGCGGGGTCGGCGGTCCGCTCCTCAGTAATCTGTCCATTCTCCACGTCATAGAGCTTGAATTGGCCGGTGTGGCCGAAATGCTGGAATACCAGTCCGTTTTCATAGGGCACCGCAATTGTCATGATACGCACTCCTTTTCGTTTTGTCTCCCCGGCGTCCGCCGGGGCGTTTTTTGCTTGTCTGTATGAAAGCCGGCTCTAGGCAGGCGGCTTGTAGTCTCATCTCTGGCAATGAGCCGGAACGCGGATAATCCGGGGTTTCCACTTTCCGCCGAACACCTCCAGTCCGTACTCCAGCGGATAGCGGATGTCCCTCTCCAATTTTCGCTGGTATGCCATCGCTCCACCGCCCCGGCTGTTCCTATTGTAGAACGAAATCGCCGGATTTGCAAGTCACTATGAAACTTATAAGCAGCTCATAAGTTTGCGGATATCTTTACAGTCCTGCCTGGGGCGCTTACGATGGGCCACATGCACCGGCGGAAAGCCGCCGCGATAAGCCGAAGGTCCGCTGGTGGACCGCTTCAAGCGGCAGGTGGAGGACCTGTTCCAGGACGCGGCCACCGCCAAGGGCGTTCCGCTCATCACACCGGAGCGGGTCATCATCGCCACCCCCCGGCCCGGACAACAAGAAGGAGCTCTGATTCCAGGCGTTGCCGTTGCAATCAAAAAAGGAATATGTTACCATAAGCCCAGCAAGGCGCAAGTGAAACCGCTTTGGAAGGGAGAGACATTCTATGGCAAGACAAAAAATTATCTGCGACTGCGACCCCGGGCACGATGACGCCGTTGCCATTTTGCTGGCGGCAAACAGCCCGGCGCTGGAGCTCCTGGGCGTCACCATCGTGGCGGGAAACCAGACGCTGGACAACACCGGCCGCAACGCCTGCCACGTATTGCAATGGCTGGGGATGGAGCACATTCCCGTCTACACAGGCTGCGACCGTCCCATGGTCCGGGATCGGGTGACGGCGGGGGACATCCACGGCGAGTCGGGCCTGGACGGCCCGGTTTTCCCGCCCCTGCACAAGGCGTTGGAGGCGGAACACGCGGTAAACTACCTGATCCGCACCCTGCTGCACTCCCAAGGAGATATCATCGTGGTCACCTCCGGCCCCATGACAAATCTGGGCATGGCCCTGCGGATGGAGCCCCGGATTGCGGAAAAGATTCAGCGAATCGTCCTGATGGGCGGCTCCTACACCAACGGCAATGTGACCCCGGCGGCGGAATTCAACATTCTGGCTGACCCGGAGGCCGCCCACGTGTGCTTCTCCTCCGGCCGTCCCATCACCATGATCGGCCTGGACGTGACCCGGAAGGTCCTCTGCTACCCGGAAATCGTGGAGCGGATGGCCAAGGCAAACACCCGCGCCTCCCGGCTCTTCGTGGACCTGATGGGGCATTTCTGCAAGGCCCAGAAGGAGGTTTTCGGCTGGGAGGGCGGCCCCCTTCATGACCCCGTGACCATCGCCGCCCTGCTGGACCCGGAGCTAGTGGTCACAAAACCCATGAACGTGCAGATTGACTTGAGCCATGGCCCGTCCTATGGACGGACCAACTGCGACGCCTTTGGCTACTTGGGGCTTCCCGCCACGGCGGACGTGGCGGTGGACATCCATGTGGACCGCTTCTGGGATCTGATCGAGGCCGGGCTCCGCCGCTACGGCGAAACGGAGGCCGGGGCGTGAGGTCCCACATGCCGGAGCCGCCGGGCGGGACGAGCTCTTCCTCAATGAAGGCTTGAACGCAACGGAGGCGGAGCCGCTGGCTCCGCCTCCGTTCAACTGTCTCCAAACCGGCGGCCCCGGTTTTTCCGCTCCCGCTGGTAGCACTCGTCGCACAGCCGCCCCCGGTGGTACAGAGGCAGAGCCTTTCCGCAGACGTGGCAAAAGCGGATGTTGTTCCGCAGGCGGTGGAGAAGAATCTCGTTGATCTCCTCCGCCACCCGCTCCCGGCTGTCATAGAGCCGGTCCTCGTCCACCGGGCAGCCGAAGGCTTTGGCAAAGGAAAAATACAAGTCCAGCTTCCGGTAGTACAGCTCCAGCTCCGGCAGGGTGGGGTCGCCCTCCGGGAGGCCGGGCTGTTCCACGTCCTCCCCCTGCTGCCAGCGGCGCAGGAAGGAGAAGAACTGCTCCCGCAGGGCCTCCTCCGTCTCGTCAAAGGGGATATTGGCCGCTTTCAGCTCCTGCTCCCGGGTGAGGGTGAAGCCCATCTCCCGCATCTTAGAAATCAGGGCGATATACCGAAAGATGTCCAGCTTCCGGTAGGGCTCCACCGTGGGCATTTTATTCCACTCCGTCAGCACCTCCAGCAGGTCGAACTCCGCCTGGAGCACCAGGTCGGAAAATCCAACCACAGCGTGGTCCAGAGGCGGAATCACCGCCTCCAGCCCCGCCCGGATGATGGGCAGGCCCTGGGTGGCCCCCACATAGCCCCGGTTGTACATGCCGAAGCGGCCCGCCCGCCCGGCGATCTGGCGGATCTCCTCCGGCCTCAGCTCCCGGCGCTCCACGCCGTCGAACTTCTCCGTCTCTAAGAAGATGATCCGCCGGATAGGGAGGTTCAGCCCCATGCCGATGGCGTCGGTGGAGACGATATACTGCATCTCCCCCTTTAAAAAGCCCTCCATCTGCCGCCGCCGGGTGGAGTAGGGCAGGGCCCCGTAGATGATGGCGGGCTCCTTCCCGCTCTGGCGCAGGTCCTCCGCCACGCTGAGGACCCCCACCTTGGAGAAGGTAATCAAGGCGTCTCCCGGCTGGACCCGGTGATAGTCCACGGTGCGGGTCATGCAGATCAGGGGCGTGGTCCGCTTGTGGCGCTCCACCTCATAGCTGTCGCCGCAGCTCTCAATGAGGCGGACCAGCAGGTCCTCCGCCTCCGGGGCGGCGCAGAGATGGACCTCCGGGGCCAAAACCCCCAGGATGGCCCGGGTCCAGGCGTAGCCCCGCTGGCCGTCCGCAATCATCTGGCACTCGTCCACCACGGCCACGTCATAGTACCGCCGCATGTCCAGCTTCTCGGCGGTGGCGGCGGTGTGGGTGTCCCAGGTGCGGGAATCCTCCTCCTCCCCGGTGGTGAGGCTGCAGTCCACTCCCGCCTCCAGCAGCGTCTCCTGGGCCTCCAGAGCCAGAAGGCGCAGGGGGGCCAGATACACGCCGCTCCGGGCCTGCTTTAACCGCTGGAAGCCAGCGTAGGTCTTGCCGGTGTTGGTGCCTCCCAGGTGGAGGATGAAATGGCGGCGCATCGCCCGGGCCTCCGGATACTCGTCCTTGGGATTCAGGGCGATGAGCAAAGACAAACTGGTGCGAATGGCCTGGGGCACATACCACACGGACCACACCGCCCCCAAGCCCTCCTGAAAGAGCTGGAGCGCAGGAAAGCCCTCTGTCCGCAGCATGGCCTCCGCATCCGCCTCTGGTTGAGCGGCGGCAAACTCCGCCAGAGCCTGGGCAGAGGCTCCCCGGAGTACTTGGGGATATCGCTCCAGGACCGCTCGGGCCTGGGCGTGATCGGAGCACTCCCCCATCCAGGGGACCGCCCGGAGGAAGTTCCGCAAAGCCGCCGTCAGGTCCTTCCCGCCCCCCTCCAGGGACAAAAACTCCCGCAGCTGTCCGATGGCCTGGCTCTGGTCAAAGGTCCGGCTCCGGGGCACCGAGGCCAGCCGGGCCAGGATGGCGGCGTGGTAGTGCCCCGCCAGCACCCAGGGGGCGGTGTCGTCCTTCTCCGCCTCCTCCCAGGCTTGAGCCAGCAGGCATTTGGCGTGCCGCACGCCGGGAGCGGCGGCCCGGAGGGCGGCCCCCCGCAGCTCTGGGTCCTTCCGGGCCTGGGCAAAGGAGACATCCTTCTCCGCCCGGCGCACCTCCTCCTGGCTCCACATGCGAATGTGCCGTCCGTTGGACACCAGGATGCGGGGCTTGGGCAGCAGCTGCTTCATCAGCTCGTTGGTCCAGCCCCGCCGTTTCAGCACGGAGACCGACCAGTTTTTTCCACCTGCCCGTCCGGACACGGCGCTCCCCCCTTTCCATTCCCGAAACATGTCGATTCTTCTATTCAGTATACCCCAGATTCGGAAAATCTTCAACGCCGGATTTTCCGCCCCGGCGGGCAGGAGAATTTTGTGGATTTTCCGTCGGATTTATGGTATAATCAGTCATCGACAACACCAAAAAGGGGTATTGACATGGAACGGGAACTGCACGCCAAAATTATCAGCCGCAACGCCAACAGCGAAGAAGTCTGCGCCAGCGCCGCCCGCATCTCCACCACCGCCGGGGACGCTCACGAGATTTTTGAACGCGCCGGGGGGAATCCCAAAAACCGGGGCCTCATCGAAAAGGTCCTGGCCTCCGGCCACAAGTCCCTCATTGAGCACGCCGTCTTTACCATCGCCCTGCGGGACGTATCCGTCTTTGTGGAGCAGTTCCTGATTGAGTGCCGTCTGGCCTCCTTCACCGTCAAGTCCCGGCGTTACGTGGATTTCAGCCATCTGGGCTATTACATTCCCCCGGAGCTGGAGGGGGAGGACCTGGACCGCTACCGCCGCTATATGAACGGGCTCTTTGAAGCCTACGGGGAGCTGCTGGAGGCCGGGGTCCCCCGGGAGGACGCCCGCTTTCTCCTGCCCTACGCCTTCCACAGCAACTTCTACTGCACCCTCAACGCCCGGGAGCTGGGCCACCTCCTCCGCGAAATTCGCTATGGCCGGGGCCGGGACATCCCGGAGCTCCAGTGTCTGGCGGAAGAGCTTACAAAGCAGCTGGAGACGCAATTTCCCTGCCTGCTGCCGGAAATCCGGCCTGTCTCCGGCAATCTAACCGCTGTAGAGACCCATCCCCTTCGTTGCTCCGCCCAGGCCCCCGTCTATCTCTCCCGGCAAAAAGCCGGGGCCGTGGCCCTGCTAAACGTCCCCACAGAGCCTAGGAAGCTTTTGGAGGCCGCTTGGCGCATGCGGTATCCCGGCGGGAGCGTTCCCTTCTCCCTGGAGGCCCTGCCGCAATCCTCCCGGCCCCGGGAACTGGAGCAGCTGGCTTATACCTTCACCGTCTCCAACATCTCCCTTTCCGGTCTCACACATCTGGTCCGGCACCGGATGCAGTCCGTCGTCGTCCCCTCCATCCAGAGTGTGGACCACAGCAAATTCATACTCCCGGACTCCATTGCCGCCGACCCGGCCCGGCTGGAGCGCTACCGGCGGGCCGTTGAAGCCGCTCATGCCCAGGCTCTCCGGCTCCACGAACACCCCTCCCTGGAGAAATACCACTATTATTTTGCCCTCAGCGGCAACCTGATGGACGTAATGACTACCATGAACGTGCGGGAGCTCCAATGGTTCATCCGTCTGCGGTGCTGTAACCGGGCCCAGTGGGAAATCCGGGAGATTGCCGTGGAGCTCCTGCGGCAGCTCCGGCCCGGCTTTCCAGAGCTTTTCGGCCGCTTCGGCCCCAGCTGTTTTGCCAGTGGGCGCTGTCCCGAGGGGCGGCTCTCTTGCGGGCAGCTGGAGGAGGTCGTGGAACGCTTCCGGGCGCTTTCCTAATCTAAGCAAAGGGAGCAGCCTGTGCGCATTGCGCAAGCCATTCTCCCAAAAGAAAGTCTGCAAATAAAAAGTCAATAGGAAAATGAGAAAAATTTATAAGGGG
>CATOKC010000137.1 GCA_951800675.1 uncultured Oscillibacter sp. | reverse complement strand
AGCTATCAGGAGGGGCGGGAAATTCTCCATAACGTCAGTCAGAACATCCCCGCCGGGACCATGACCGCCTTTGTAGGACCTTCCGGCAGCGGAAAATCCACCATTGCCAAGCTGGTTGCGGGCTTCTGGGACGTATCAGCCGGACGAATTACTCTGCGCGGATATGACCTGCGGGCAATTCCGCTGACCCAGCTCTACGACCAGGTGGCCTTTATCTCCCAGGACAACTACCTGTTCGACGAGTCCATCCGAGAGAACATCCGCATGGGCAGGCTTACCGCCACGGATGTCGAGGTGGAGTCTGTGGCCAAGGCTGCTGGCTGTGACGCTTTTATCCGCAAGCTGGAGCATGGCTATGACACGGTTGCCGGCGGAGGCGGCGCCCATCTCTCCGGCGGAGAACGGCAGCGGATTGCCATCGCCCGGGCAATCTTGAAAGACGCGCCCATTGTCATTCCGGACGAGGCCACCGCCTACATCGACCCGGAAAACGAAGCCGTTGCGCAGAAGGCCGTGGCAAAGCTGATTCGGGGAAAGACCGTGCTGGTCATTGCCCACCGGCTCTCCACCATCACGGATGCGGACCAGATCGTGGTGGTAAACGCCGGTCAGATTACGGATGTTGGTACCCATGAGGAATCGCGGAAGACTTGCCCGCTGTATCAGTCCAAGCGGCAAGCGCATATCGGAGCAAAGGATGGTGAGGCGGTATGCTGACCGCATTGAAATTGATTTGGCAGTTCGCCGGAACAGAACGGACAAACGCTGACAAGTCCCTTGCGGTGGGCTTCCTTTACGCGATTTTCCATATGCTTCAGGTCGGAGCCATTTATCAGGTGATTTTGGCCCTGACAGGCGAAGGGCAGAGTGAAAACGCCGCCCTGACCGCCCTGGCGTTATTGGCAGCCAGCATTTTGGGCCGTACGGTCCGCAACTACTTCAGTCAGCTCCAGCAGACCCACGCCGGGTATTTTATGGTAGGCGACAAGCGGGTCAGCATCGGCGGCCGGCTGAAAAGCGTCCCCATGGGCTACTTCAATGACAACAGCCTGGGAGAAATTACCGGCATCACCACCACGGTTCTAGAGGAAGTGGAAACCACCGCGCCCATGGTACTGGTGGGAATGCTGGGCGGCTTTATCAACTCCCTGGTATTTACCGCGATGGTCCTGGTCTGGGATTGACGCATTGGTTTGATCGTGGCCGCCGCGACTGTTCTATATCTGCTGATTACCTCCGCTATGGAGCGAAAATCCGCCGTCTTGGCGCCCAAGCGTCAAACATCCGCCGCCATTTCTTTCTATCTGGCCGGAACTATGACGCTGGCTAATACGCTGATGACCATCATCATGTCTTTCCTGGTTTTCGCCCAGATTGAGTCCGCCGGCAGCAGTATGTCCATTCTCCGCGTGGCAGACAGCGCCATCATCGGCCCCGGTGGTTCCGGCAAGACCAGGCTCCGCAACCTGATCGCGCTGAATTTGATCCTCGGGGTGATCGTCACGGCGCTGGGGATGATCTTCACCCGGCCCATTCTGAGCCTGAGCGGTGCGGAGGGCGCGATTCTGAACAACGCCGAACGCTATCTGCGGATTATCTTCGCGGGCAGCCTGTTTGTCAGCTTCACCCAATTCTCCAATATGATTATGCGGGGCGAGGGGCTTCTCAAACAGGCCATGATATACAGCGGCGGCTCGGCTATTTTGAATATCATTCTCGACCCCATTCTGATCTCCGCCCTCGAACCTTATGGAATGGGAATTGAGGGAGCGGCTTACGCAACGGTCATTGCCCAGATCGTCTACGCTGCGGCGATGCCGCGGCACTTCCGCTCCAAAAGTAAAAATGTTCGTATCCACGGCATCCGGGTGGAAAAGGGCCTGATTCCCGAGATTTTCGGGGTGGGCTTCTTCGCCATGCTCATGCAGGGCATGACCCTGCTCCAGCAGACGGTCCTCTATCACACCACCCACAGCTACGGCGGTGACGATTGGCAGATTCTTTTGGGAGCCGCGCTGAGCGTACAGTCCTTTACTATGATCCCCCTGTGGGGTGCAAGCCAGGGCTTTCAGCCCGCGGCGGGGACAAACTATGGCGCGAAACAGTATGACCGGGTCAGGCAGATCACCAAAGCCTTTCTTGCCGGCGTCACAATTTTGAGCCTAATTTTCTACATCCCCATTCAGCTTGGCGCGGAGACGGTGCTGTCCCGGTTCATCAAAGAGAGCAGGATCGTGAGCATGGGCGCGACCGACTTCCGCGTTCTGTTCAGCACCTATATCTTCCTGGGACTTGTGCTGATGGCAATCACCTTGATGCAGTCTCTGGGCAAGGTGTCCAAGGCCAGCGCGCTGGTGCTGCCGCGGCAAATTGTGCTGTTTGTCCCTCTGGTCATCCTTGTTCCTAAACTGGGCGGGCTGGGTATCAGCGGGGTGTTCCTCGCCCCAGCGCTGACGGATTTGATCGTATTGGTCATCGCGATCCCTATGCTTGGGGCAGAGTTCAGAAATTTATCAAGGCTGAGCGGCAGGTAACACAAGGGCGAAACGTGATAGATATACTGGGACTTGCCGCTATGCCTGGCGCGGTTATCGAGGGGGACCACCGTGCGATTTATCCGTTCCGCAACGAGAGCGGCGAGGGAACCATCACCATCTACGAGGTGTTTCCCGGCGTTTCTCTTGCCTATAATGATTTCCATATGCGATACTATGACTCAGAATTCTGTCCGGGGCGGGACCTGCTGTGCATCGACCACTGCCGGGAAGGGCGGCTGGAGTACCCGGTGAAGGGGAACGCCTACTCCTACGTGGAGGTCGGGGACCTGAAGCTGGACCGGAGGCTGAACCATACGGGCTACTTTGAGTTCCCCCTGTCCCACTACCACGGCACCATGGTTTCCTTCGACCTGGATACCGCCTGTCAATCTTTGCCCCAAGAGATGCGGGACTTCCCGGTGGATCCGCGGTCCCTGCGGGAGAAATACCGCAAGGACATTGACCCCTCCGTCATTCGCACGGTCCCCAGCATAGAGCATATCTTCGGGGAGTTGTACGCTGTGCCGGAGAAAATCAAGCCGCACTACTTCAAGGTGAAGGTTCTGGAGCTGCTGTTATACCTGGACGCGCTGGAGCTGCCGGAGAGCCGGGAGGAAAAGCCCTATTTCTACAAATCCCAGGTGGAAAAGGTCAAGTCCATTCAGGTATTTCTGGCCTCGCACATGGACGAGAGCCACACCCAACAGGCCCTGGCCGCCTGATTTGACATCCCCCTGACCACCATGAAACGGTGCTTCAAATCCGTGTTCGGCGCTTCTATGGGGGACTGGCTGACCCAGTACCGGATGAATCAGGCGGCGGTGTTGCCGCGGACACAAAGAACCTCAGCGTGGTGGAGATCGCCGGACGGGTGGGGTACGGCAGCCCCAGCAAATTTGCCATTGTGCTCCGGAAGGTTATGGGGATGTCCCCAACGGAGTATCGGCGCAGGTGAATTTGTTGTCCAAACGGGACTGTTTGGTCTATGCGGGGTAGATAGTTGTCGCTAACCCTCTCAAAATATGGGCGGTACCAGCCGGTACCGTCCATATTCCTTTGAAGGGAGTGGCTTGCTTGAAGCAAACAAAAAAGGGCTGGTTTTCCTGCCTGCTCACTTACGCCGGGGCGCTTCGGGAAGAGGGCATTTTGACCTGGTGCGGCCTGGCGCTAGGGGCCTATCTGGTAAAAATTCTCTGTTTCGGTTTTTCCACCATGCTGTCCCACTATGCCGCCTATCACATTCTGGAGGGCCTGCGGCCGCGGGTGGCGGACCGGTTCCTCCACGCCCCGCTGGGGGAAGTGACCGCCCACTCCATCGGGGAGATCAAAAATCTGATTGTGGACAAGGTCGAGGACATCGAGCCTCCTCTGGCCCATATGATCCCCGAGGGGATGGGACACCTGTCTCTGCCCATAGTGAGCCTGATTGCCCTGGCGCGCATGACTGGCGTCTGGCGCTGGCGTCCCTGGCGACGGTTCCCCTTTCCCTGGTCTGCATGATCCTGACCTTCCGAATCAGCGGGAAAAACTTCGATCAGTATGTTCAGTCCAACACAGCCATGAACAGTACCATTGTGGAGTACATCGAGGTCATCGAGGTCATCAAAGCCTTTGGCCGCGCGGGAGCCTCCCGCGATAAGTACGCCAAGGCCATCACCGGCTACTGCGCCTTCGTAGTGAAGTGGCTCTCCTCCACCTGGGTGACCATAAAACTGGCTTTTGCCCTGTTTCCCTCCACGCTGCTGAGGACGCTGCCCATGTGCCTGTGGCTGGGGAGCGGTGGCGCTATCACGGCGGCGGAGGCGGCGCTGGGGGTGATGCTGTCCATGTCCATGGTCACATCCTTGGCAAAAATCGAGGTGTTCGCCAACGAGATCAAGCAGATGCAGATGACCGTGGAGGAATTACAGCGCTATCTGGATATGCCGGAGCTGCCCGAACCAGAAAACCGGGTAAAGCTGTCCGGATACGATGTGGCGTTGAAAGACGTCCGCTTCTCCTACTTCGGCCAGCGGGCGGACGAGGTTCTCCACGGCGTGAACTCGCATCTTTCCCAGGGCAGCTTCACCGCGCTGGTGGGGCCGTCCGGCGGCGGGAAATCCACGGTAGCCAAGCTGATTGCCCGATTTTGGGACGTGACAAGCGGAGAGATCGCCATTCCCTGGCGGAGAGGGAGACACCGTGGAGGACTTCCTCCTCCTTGTAACCAAAACGGACATTTTCAAAGGAGCTGGAGTGATCCTTTCCGGTGAATGGGCGCTCCGCCTGCTTTAGAGGCGGAGCGCTCATCATCTGCTCCAGAGCCTCGATTGTGAAATTGACCTGGGGCATGGTGGACAGAAAGCTGAGAGGTCGCAGCAACGGCGCGCCGATGCCGAAGCTCATGCACAGCGCCAGCACCAAATCCGGCAGTGTGGACCAGCCTTGCGGGACAAACCACGCCCCCAACGGCAGGGTAAACATGGCCGTGCAGGAGATGATACTGTTATAGAGGGCCATCCAGGGCCAGCAAACCGATACCAGTCCAGAGTGAAGTCCCGGTAGTTTTTTACATCTGACTCAAACCGCTTGTAGCTGTCGCCGTCCCGATTGAAGACCTTTACGACCTCCACGCCGTTGATATATTCCACGATGGTGCTGTTCATCTTCTGGGCCGCGCCGTGGTAGGTCTCCATTTTACTGGTGCCTTTTATCAATTATCAATACAGCGCTGACCAACCCGGTTGTCAAGGGCAAAATGAAAAGCACGGCAGATTTCTCCGCCGCGCTTTTCAAGATCAGTGAGAGATTTCTTGATCCGCACGCTCGTACATACAGGTGGTTTCGCCAAGCGCATTCTCTGCCTTTACGCTATCGACCAGCACATCAAACGAGCAACCATCCACAACGCTGACCTCCGCTCACCGGCAACAGCCCCCGGAGTGACTGCCCTTACCTTTCCTTCCTCACTTGCCTTTTGTTTATCCCAGCGCCACATCCAGCGCCAGCATGATGGCAAATCCCGCCGCGAAGAACAGCGTCCCCAGGTTGGAGTGTTCCCCGGCGGACGATTCCGGGATCAGCTCCTCCACTACCACATAGACCATGGCCCCCGCCGCGAAACTGAGCAGATAGGGCAGGGCCGGAAGGATCAACCCCGCCGCCAGCATGGTCAGGACCGCCGCCAAAGGCTCTACGATACCGGAAAGTACGCCGTACAGAAATGCCCGTCCTTTTCCCATTCCCTCTGCCCGGAGGGGCATGGAGATGATAGCCCCCTCCGGGAAATTCTGAAGGGCGATGCCGAGGGAAAGGGCCAGCGTACCGGCGGCGGTGATGCCGCTGTTCCCGGCCATCCAGCCTGCCAGCACCACGCCTACCGCCATCCCCTCCGGGATGTTGTGGAGGGTGACGGCCAGCACCAGCATGGTGGTCCGCTTCAGCCGGGTATGGGGGCCTTCCGGCCGCGTGCTGTTCTGGTGCAAATGGGGAATCGTCCTGTCCAGCACCAGCAGGAACAGGATGCCCAGCCAAAACCCGATCACCGCGGGGAGAAACGCCCACCGGCCCATATCCTCCGCCTGCTCCATGGCGGGAACCAACAGGCTCCAGACAGACGCCGCCACCATAACCCCTGCCGCAAAGCCGGTTAAGGCCCGCTGAACCAGCAGATTCATTTCTCTTTTTAAGAAGAACACACACCCTGCGCCCAATGATGTTCCCAGGAAGGGAAGAAGCAATTCAAGCAAAACACTTTCTGTCATTCCTTTACGTTTACCTCCCA
Source organism: uncultured Oscillibacter sp. (assembly GCA_951800675.1). Next base: position 2,067 of record CATOKC010000137.1, on the reverse strand, counting down.
ATGGATGCGGCGGCACAAGGCTTCCATGCCATTATATTCTGCCAGCCAACCGCTTCCGGCAAAGCTCCGGCAGATTCATCGCCAGCAAATAGCGCAGTTGGGCTTCCCGTAATTCTGTCATTTGAATCGTTCCTCACTATGTTTTACAAGATTTGATGTTTTAGTGACAGCCCCGGCAGTTTCCGCAATCGCCGCCGCAGCCTCCGCCGGACTTGCGGGACTTCCATAAAGACCGGACGGCCAACGCCACAACCGCGGCCAGCGCAGCGATCACGATGATGTTTCCCAATACAGCAGGCATGGTCAAGTTCCCCCTCTATCACTTCGCGGCGGCAGCCACAGAGGTCAGCCGCCGGGTGTTTTCTTCGCCCTGATAGCCCTTGCGAACCAGCAGATAGATAATCCCGGCCAGAAGAGCCAGGGCCACGACAGTCCACAGGTTAAAGCCGACCGCCCCGGCAATCAGCCCGCCGATCTGATAGACGATGAGAGCGGCCATGTAGGCGAACACGCACATATAGCCGATGGCGAAAGCGGTCCACCTGGCGTTGTTCATTTCCCGTTTGATAGCGCCCATGGCGGCGAAACAGGGGGCGCAGAGCAGGTTGAAGATCATAAAGCTGTAGGCGGTAAGAGCGCCGAAGTCCGCTCCCACCATAGCCCAGATCTCTTCGCCGTTCTCGCTGATCTCCCCGGCGAAGTGGTAGAGGGTGCCGAGGGTCCCCACCACGTTCTCCTTGGCGGTGAGGCCAACAAAGGAGGCCACGGTGGCCTTCCAGGCCATGTCGCCCGTCCAGCCCAGGGGATAGAATATCCAGGCAATCGCGTTGCCAATGGCGGCCAGCAGGGAGGTATTGTTGTCCTCCACAGGGCCAAACGTGCCGTCGGTGAAGCCGTAGCCCTGGAGGAACCAAAGCACGATGGTGGACAGCAGGATCACCGTCCCTGCCCGCTTGATGAAGGACCAGCCCCTCTCCCAGGTGGCCCGGAGCACGTTGCTGGCGGAGGGAGCGTGGTAGGCGGGCAGTTCCATGACGAAGGGGGCAGGCTCCCCGGCAAAGGCTTTGAACTTTTTCAGCATGATGCCGGAGATCACCACGGCGGCGATGCCGATGAAGAAGGCCGAGGTGGCAACCAGGGAAGAGCCTCCGAACACTGCCCCGGCGAACAGGCCGATGATGGGCATTTTGGCCCCGCAGGGGATGAAGCCGGTGGTCATGATGGTCATTTTCCGGTCCCGGTCCTGCTCAATGGTCCGGGAGGCCATGATGCCGGGGACGCCGCAGCCGGTGGCCACCAGCATAGGGATAAAGCTCTTGCCGGACAGCCCGAAGCGGCGGAACAGCCGGTCCATGATGAACGCCACGCGGGCCATGTACCCCACGTCCTCCAGAATAGCCAGCAGAAGGAACAGCACCAGCATCTGAGGCACGAAGCCCAGCACCGCGCCTACGCCGGCCACGATGCCGTCCTGAATCAAGCCGTAGAGCCAGCCGCCCTCGGCCACGCCCAAAGCGCCCAGGATGGTATCAAACAGGCCGGGGACCATCTCGCCGAAGAGGTTGTCGTTGGCCCAGTCGGTGCCCCAGGAGCCGATGCCGATGCCCCACTCCTCTCCCTCGAACAAACCTGCTGGGGAAGCACCCATAGCGATGGAATAGATTAGGAACATGACCAAGGCGAAGATGGGCAGGGCCAGAATCCGGTTGGTGACGAGCTGGTCGATCTTGTCAGAAACGGAGAGGCTATGCTTGAGGGCTTTCTTCCTCACCGCGCGGGATACCACTCCGTTGATGTAAGCGTACCGCTGATTGGTGATGATGCTCTCGGCGTCATCGTCCAGCTCTGTCTCGCAGTCGGTAATGTGCTGCTCCAGATGGGCTTTCAGATCAGTGGAGAGGTTCATCTCCTCCAGAACCTTCTCATCCCGCTCAAAAATCTTGATGGCGTACCAGCGCAGGTAGCCCTCCGACACCCTGCCCTGGATGGATTCCTCGATGTGGGCCAGGGCATGTTCCACGCTGCCGGTGAACACATGGGGCAGCTCCCCGGCTTGCTTCCTCTGGG
>CATOKC010000136.1 GCA_951800675.1 uncultured Oscillibacter sp. | reverse complement strand
GCGTCTTTTTGGCTACTTTTTCCACGCGGAAAAAGTAGCCGAGGGTCCGGGGGCGCGGAGCCCCCGGTGCCGAAGAGCAGATGCCTCTACCCCCTCTTCAAAATCCTGATATCCTCCCCAAAGAACCGCAAGATCTGATACTCCCCCTGGATGCGGGAGGCAGCCGCCTCCCCGTACCGCGCCGCGAGGTCCCGGGTATCGAGATTCGTCGAGAGGAGCGTCTTTTTCCGGTTGATCAGCCGGTCGTTGACGATCCGATAGAACGTCGCCTGGACAAAGCTGGTCAGCATCTCCGTCCCCACATCGTCCATAATCAGAAGGTCACAGTTGAGATAGCGGTTGATCTCCCGGTCCGGGTCCTCCTCATAGGGGTTCTCCCGGCCGAACTTCCCGCTCTCAAACTGCTGAAAAATATGCGCCGCAGTGTCGTAAACAACAGAAAACCCGTGGTCGCTGACCTCGCGGGCAATGCAGGCGGAGAGGAACGTCTTCCCCAGCCCCGGGGCCCCGGTGAAAAGGAGGTTCCCGCTCCGGGGACCAAAGGTGTGGGCGTAATTGCCGCAAATCTCGCGGATGGACTCCATATTCTCCAGAGGGCTGCAATAGTTCCCCCAGGGCTCGGGACTGTACCAGTCAAACGAGAAGGTGTCAAAGGACTGGTTCCCCAGGTCCAGTATCTTACTCAGCCGCCGGTTCTGCTCCTGGGTGTAATAGGCCATGAGACACCGGCAGGGCGTGTCATCCTTCCGCCAGCCCCTGTCAGAACAGATCGGACACTGAGGCGTCTCATCAATATAATCATAGGGGAACCCCGCCCCCACCAGAAGCTCCGAGCGCTCCCGCTGAAGGGCGAGATTCCGCTTCTCCAGGTCCTTGAGGGCCGCATCCGGGTCCCCTCCCTGCTGGAAGGCGGCGGCAATCACCCGCGCCGCCGTGCCCGTGAGCTCCCGGTCGATCATCTCCACCCGCGGCGCACGGCGGTAGACCTCCCGGCGCCGGGCCTCCAGCGCATTCCGCCTGGCGTCCCGGTCCGCCTGAAAGCGGCTCAGAGCCGCAGACATGATCTTGGGGTCCTGTGACATTTAATTGCCCTCCTTTTCCCGCCGCAGCTGCTGACGGTAACGCTCCATCCGCTCCATGTCCGCCCGGACAGCGGCCTGCTCCTCCGGCCCGGGGGCGCGGCGGGGCGGCGCGCCGCTCCCGGTCTTGACTCCGGCAGGCCGGTCTCCGGCCTTTACTTCCGCCAGAGTGTGCAGGCCCTTCTGGTGCCACGAGCAGAGGATCTTATTCATATACGGCCATTTGAGCTCTTTACATTTCAGAATGGTTTTGTCATAGGCGAGCTCAATGACCTCGTTCTCAAACCCCATGTCGTTCCAGGAAAGAAGGTACGCTTCCTCCCCCGGAGACGGCGCGCGGTCCCCCAGCCGCAGCAGGCTCATAAGCTGAGGCAGAGCCTCCCTGCGGCGCTGGCACTTCTTGATATACCCGGCGGCGCTCTCCTGGTTCATCAGCCCCAGCCGGGCCCAGGTGTAGCCCTCCTTCTCGATCTGCCGCAGCGTGGGCCTGCGGCCCGGACCATACCGGGCGGCGGTCCGCTCCGCGCAGAAGCCCACCAGCAGGAAGATCACATCCGCCGGCAGCCCCAGATGGTCATAGAGCCCCAGCAGCACCGCCAGATCGGGGGTGGTCAGCTTCTTGCCCAGCTTCTCCTCCACGGCGCTGGTCAGTCCCGCGAACTCCGCCCCCTCCAGCGCCCGTGCCATGTCCGCGCGGGTATACTCGGTGCGGTCCTCCTCCCGACGGGGCGGGGCGTCCGCCGCCGCCTCCCGGGCCGGAGGCGCGGCCAGGCCCTGCCGGACCAGACTCCCCAGAGCCTGCCGCAGACGCCCCTCCGGCCACCCCAGCTGTCCGGCGAGCTTCCCTTCATCCATGTTCCCCCGGTTCCGCAGAACTGCGATGTATAAGAGCGCCGCGTCGCCGTCACCGCCCTCTACCAGCCGCCGCGCCGCTTGGCCCGAGACCACGACTCCCTCGTCCTCCGGCAGGTTCAGAATGTATCCGCTCATCTCCTCCGCCCCCTTTCGTCAATTTCTCACCATATTTTACACGAAAACCCGGGGCTCGTAAAGGGGGAATTTCTGTCCCGGGTCCGGGCGGCAGGTACTATATTTTTTCCAATAGTCTCTTGACAAGCAGAAGCAAAGACGATATACTGTGCTCAACAACTATATTTTTAACAGTAGTTAAAAAGGAGGATCCGCTATGAAAAAGGACTACTTCACCCAGCTGACCCGCGCGGCGCGGTGGCTCCTGCCCCCGGAGGAGGCCCGGGAGGTCCTCGCCGAGTACCGCGACATCCTGGATGCCGCCCCCAGAGACGACGAGAGCCTCCGCCGGGACCTGGGCGGCCCCGTGGAGGCCATGCGGCTGGTCTCCCAGCCGAAGCTGTATCATAGGTGGCTTGCGGCCTTCGCCGTGATGGCGGCCTGCCTGCTGTTACCTGCGGCGGCGCCCCTGCCGGGAGGCTGGCGGCTGTGGGGGTTCTTCCAGCAGTTCCTGTACCGCTTCCCCGTGGAGCTGATGCTCCTCTCGGCGGGGCTGGGGGTGTCCCTGGTCTGGTTCCGGCGGCGGGAGGCGGGGAAGGAAGGCCCCCTCCCCAGAGGAGTGACGCCCCTTTTGGCCCTCCAGCTCGCCGGGATGGCTGTGGCCTGGTCTGTCCTCTATCTCGCCGCGGTCCAGCCCCAGGGGCCCATGGACTTTCTCCAGGCCCACGCCGGTCTCGCCGGCCACATAGCGGACATCCTGCTCTGGATGGGCTTCCTGCTGTCGCTGACGGGCCTCTGGGCCCTCGTCCAGGCCCGGCTTGCGGACCGCCGCTGGCGGGCGGTCTATGCCCTGAGCCTCACAATGACGGCGCTCGTCATGGCGGCGCTGTCTGTGCTGTGGGACATGCGTCTGGACGGCTCCCCAGCGGATTCCCTGCCCTATTGCGCCCTCCTGACGGTCCTGGGCCTGGCGGGAACGGGGGTGTCCCTATGCTGAAGAAGGACCTTCTGGAGCTCTGCCTGCTCCAGGTCCTCAGCCGGGGAGACCAGTACGGCTATGAGCTCCTCCGGCAGCTCCACGACGGCTTCCCCGACACCCAGGAGAGCGCTGTCTACGCCCTCCTCCGGGGCCTCTGCCGGGACGGCTTCACGGAGCAGTACCAGGGCGCGGTCTCCGGCGGGCCCGCCCGGAAGTACTACCGCCTGACCCCAGCGGGCGCGGCAAAACACGCCCAGCTTCTGGAGGCATGGCGGAGCCTCAAGGCCACTTTGGAGGCCCTGGGCGTGGAGTGACCGTTTACGCCTCGACAGCCTAAAAACCGGATATTTCCACGCTCTCGGAAATGTGGTAGAATGGCAGTAAAATCAGGTGGAGGATAGCATTATGTCTTTAACGATACAGGAACGGATAAAGGATTTGCGGGTGGAACGAGGGCTGACGCTAAAGGAGCTTGCGGAGCAAACGGGCCTGTCCTCATCCGCCTTGGGTAGCTACGAGGCGGACGATACCAAAGACATTAGCCACTATGCGCTCATCAGGCTGGCAAAGTTTTACGGCGTGACCGCCGACTATCTTTTGGGTTTGACAGAAACAAAGCGCCACCCAAACGCTGATCTGGCAGACCTGCGTTTGAGTGACGCTATGATTGATGTATTGAAAGCGGGGCGAGTGGATACTGCGCTGCTGGGGGAATTGGTGGCGCACCCGGATTTTGTAAAGCTGCTGGCTGATATTCAGATTTATGTGGAGGGCATCGCCGCCATGCAGATACAAAATCTGAACGCATGGGTAGATGTGGCGCGGGCTGAAATCGTGGAGAAGTACCAGCCGGGAGAGAACGACAAAACGACCTATCTTCTTCAATCGGCCCATGTGGACGAGGGGGAATATTTCACCAGCCGAGTGCATCGTGACATTGACGCCATCATGGAGGATATGCGGAAAGCGCACCTGGGCCGGAGCGACAGCGCACCGAAAAACTTTGCCGCAGAAGAATTGAAACAGGACTTGGAGGAGGTTGCCTATTTCAACGGCAGTAAGCTGGAACAGCTCATCATGCTGTTCTGCAAGCAGACAAAGCTCCGCTACAACAAACTGACCGAGGAAGAAAAACAGTGGCTGGCACGAATTGCCCAGAAGTCGGAACTGTTGAAAAGTTCGGTTTCACAGAGGGGGAAGAAACGGAAATAAACCACGATTGCTATTTACAAAAAAGTTTTCACAAGGACAGCATCTGTCTACCCCTATATGCTATAATGAGTACGATCAATCATCTTCAAACACGAGAAATTTGTACGGAGACACTTCGAGTACAGCAGCTATGTCAAACAGAGCATCCAATGACAAAGCCTTTGTGATGTTTGGAGCCTCCAAATGTCCAATGAAAGCCGGGGCTAAGCCTACCTGTTCGGCAAGCTCCTCCTGAGTCAAACCCCGGAGTTTGCGGTAATAGGCTATCTTTAATCCGATTTGACGATACTTGTCTGCGTAAATCTGTTTCATTTGCAATTCCTCCACATTTCTATATGGTAAACAATCGTGACAGGAATTGACATGAGCGAATAGATATAGTATTATAATTAACAGATATAAATATGTGCTTGACAGCACGTATTCAGGAGAATGGCGCATGGAGAACACATCTGCCCTCAAAACTGACCGGATACTGCGTATCTATTTCAAGCTGACGCAAGGCGAAACTTTTACCAAAAAGGAATTAGCTCAGTATTTCTGCGTCACCGAGCGGAGCATTCAGCGTGACCTTGGAGCATTAAGGTACTTCCTGGCAGAGCAAGACGTAGGCCAGGAAATTATTTATGATAAAGCATCTCACGGATACCGCATCCAGGACACCGTACAACAGACTTTAAGCAACAGCGAAATTCTGGCTGTTTGCAAAATCCTGTTGGAGAGCCGTTCCATGAGGAAAGATGAAATGCTCCCCATATTGGACAAGCTGATTTCCCGCTGTGTGCCGGAGCAAAACAAAAAAGCGATACGGGAACTGATTGCAAACGAAAAATACCATTACATAGAACCGCATCATAACAGGCAAATCCTGAGCGGCCTTTGGGAGATTGGACAAGCAGTCCAAAGGCATCAGGTAATGGAAATCCAGTATGAGCGGTTGAAGGAACCGAAGCTCGTGACGCGGCGGATCCAGCCTGTAGGCATCATGTTTTCCGAATACTACTTTTATTTGACGGCATTCCTGGAGGACAAAGCAGACTTTGATAATCCAGACGATCTGTTCCCGACCATTTACCGTGTTGACCGCATTCGCTCTTTCAAGGTGCTGGACGAACATTTCCATGTGCCTTACAGAGACCGCTTTGAAGAAGGGGAATTTCGGAAACGGGTACAGTTCATGTACGGCGGCAAGCTGGAACATATTAAATTCCGCTATACGGGCCCGTCAATCGAGGCGGTGCTAGACCGCTTGCCCACGGCGGAGGTAATCGAGGCTGATGGGGATGGTTGGATTATTCGTGCGGAGGTGTTTGGAAAGGGGATTGAGATGTGGCTGATGAGTCAGGGAAATTATATTGAGAAAATAGATTAGGGGGTTATTTTATGCTCTATGCAAAACCGAAGAAAGAAGCACTCGCCATTCATGAACGGGCGATAAACAAGTACAACACGCAATATCAAAAGATGGAAAAGCTGGGCATCCAGCTTTATGAGCGGCGGCAGGACAGTGTTTCCTTGATTCATGAAATTGAGTTCTTGGTGAACAGTATTGCCAACCGGCCCAAAGAATTTGAGAAAAAGATTTCTGATATCCAGGCGGCGCGGGAGAAGTTCCGGGAGACCGAAGCCTATGCCGCAGAAGCGATAGAGGCCGCAGTCAAATCCGGAGCCGCTGTTGCCGCCGGAGTTGCCGGAGGGGCTGCGGTCGCCAGCATGGCACCAACGGCGGCCATGTGGGTTGCAACAACCTTTGGAACTGCCTTTACCGGAACTGCGATATCTTCTCTGACAGGGGCTGCCGCCACAAAAGCGGCTCTGGCTTGGCTGGGCGGCGGAGCTATAGCGAAAGGCGGTCTGGGAATTGCAGGCGGGAAGGCACTGCTGGCCTTGGCTGGTCCTATCGGTTGGGGAATTACCGGAGCAACGACTGTGGCTTCTGTAGCTATGCTTGGGCATAAAAACAAACAGATTGCGGATGAGGCGATTGCTGAGGCGAAAAAGATTACAATGGCTGGTGCGGAACTGAGTGAGACCAGCGCTAAGATTCAGCATTTCACGGATGAAACCGTGATGTTGATGGATGCCCTGCGAGACATGACTCAAGCCAATAGACCGCTAAAGGGGGCAAACTACCTGGAACTTTCCGAGGACGAGCAGTACCGGCTTGGAACCATGGTAAACAATACTTTGACGCTGGCGGAACTGCTGAACAAAACGATTTAAGGAGGGTCCGCTATGGACGTTGCGCAAATCGTAAAAAGCACACAGGAACAGGGGTTTGCCGCATGGGTCGATTACCTGAACCAGTTGCGGCTGAATGAGCTACTGGCAAAGCTGGCCGCACAGGATATCAATCTGGAGCAGGCACTGGCGGAGCTTCAGAAGATGAAAACAGACATCGCTGCCCTGATTGCCAGCAACCGGGGCGGCGGAAAGGGAATGCACGGCTTTCTTGCGGAAGCGGCCGAAGCTGGAATTGAAAACGCTCGGAATCTGGTCAAGGGTCTGGATGCAGCCTGTAAGTGGATCAACGATAACGGTCCTGCGGACCTTCTTCGGAACGGTGTGGAAATTCAGCAGAAATTTGTGCGGGCAGGGGGCCACTTTGGCCTTGAGGCGGTTAAAGAACACCTCGAAAAATATCCGAACTTCCTCAAAAACGGAGGAAAGTATCAGCTTCCGAAGGATTTCTATCAGGAACTCAAGCGGCTTCTGGCAATGTCCCAAGAGGAAGCGGCAAAAGAATCCGCCAGTACTTACCGGCTATGGAAGTGGGTACAGGAATTTTTTTCCGAAAGTGGGATTACGCCGGATGATCTGGAACCTGCCGTGCTGGACTACGCCGCAGCCCAAAAGGGAAAAATTGACGAGACCGCAAAAAACGAGGAGAAAAACATCCGCGATGAGGACCAGTGTCGCCGGGATGAGGCATATAAGGCCAGCAAGCCCACGCTGAAACAGGGAGCGCAGGCAGCGGCGGTCGGCGCGGCAGCGGAGGGCGGTATGGCCTTCTGTCTGGGTGTTGCAAAAAAGCTGAAGCAAGGAAAACGTATTGCGGAGTTCACGGCAGAGGACTGGCAGGAAGTTGGGATCGACACCGCAAAGGGAGCAGGTCAAGGCGGTGTTAGAGGTGCGGCGATTTATGCGATGACCAATTTCACCGTAACGCCCGCCGCAGTCGCAAACGCTCTGGTAACTGCATCCTTTGGCGTTGCGGCGCAGGCCTATCAGCTCCAGCAGGGAAATATCGCACAAGAAGATTTCATTGTCAACTCGGAGGTGCTTTGCCTTGACGTATCCGTAAGTGCTGTCGCGTCCATGTTGGGGCAGACACTGATCCCTGTTCCGGTTCTTGGCGCCATCATTGGCAATATGGCTGGTATGTTTATGTATCAGATTGCCAAGGACCATCTCTCGGAGAAGGAACAGTCTCTGATCCAGAATTATCGTGAGAGTTTCGCCGCCCTGAACAAAATGCTGGAAGAGCGCTATCAGCAACTAATTGCCCAACTCAAAAAAGAACTCACCAAGTATACATCTATGCTGGAGCTGGCTTTTGACCCGAATGTGAACATTGCTTTTGACGGTTCCATTGCACTGGCTGACTATGTTGGCGTTGCGCAGGACAGGGTGTTGCGCAGCAAAGCTGATATTGACAATTATTTTTTGAATTAGGAGGAAAAGAAAATGGCAGTCACAGATAAATCGGACTATGAGGATGACCTCTTAGAGGACATCCAAGAGTATGAGTACCAGGAAATGTTTGAAAAGGCTAACAATGTCGTGCTGGGCTTTGTTGCGAGTACGACCGCAACCGGTGCGGTTCCCATTCCGTTTGCGGATGCTCCGTTGCTGATTGGGCAGCAGGTAGCAATGATGATCGCCATCAACAGCGTTTTTGAGTTTGACATTGAACGCGATGCCCTTACCTCCTTGGCTACAGCTGCAATCGGTGTTGGCGGCGCAACCGTAATTGGAAAAACCGTGGCATCCAATCTCTTAAAGCTGATTCCGGGAGTCGGCACGGTAGCTGGCGGCGCTATTTCTGCTGGTACAGCGGGAGTCATTACCTTGGCACTGGGGAAAGCCTACATTGAAGTCTGTAAGGCAATCAAAATGGGGAAACTGGATCAAAGCGATTTAACCAAGAAGGCTGGACTGGATATGCTCAAAAAATCCTTCAAAGAGCAGATGAAAAAGAGCAAAAAATAGGTTTGTGCAATTATATATTAAGAGGGAGCAACTACAAAGATAG
>CATOKC010000135.1 GCA_951800675.1 uncultured Oscillibacter sp. | reverse complement strand
GCACGATTCCAGTTGCCTTCATATCGAAAAACTCCTTTGAAAAGTGATGGTTGCTATGTCACTCTGGCAAAAGCTAGTATCCGCTGTTTTCCACGGCTTATGCCAGTGGAAGGCTTGGTGATGTTTGGAAATATGGCGGGACGGCGCCGGGGCGGGAAAAGAGGAGGCGCCAAAACGCCTCCTCTTCCGGATGGTTTATGTTATTTCTCACTCGCCCATAGGCGCGCCGCATTGGGGGCAGAACTTGCTGTCGGACTCCGCGCCGCAAATGGGGCACTTCTTCCCGGCGGGAGCCTCTTCCACGGGCCCGGAGGGCTCTTCCTTGACAGGCTTGCTGGCTTCCAGCTCGGCGATTTTGGCCTTGCTGGCGTTGACGGCCTCTACGGCCTCCCGCACGGCGTCGGGAATCTCGCCCTCGTATTCGCCGACAAACCACTCGCCGATGGCGCGATAGTTTTTATCGATCTCCTTTTGCTCCCCGGCGATGGCCACATTGAGCTTGACCAGCTCCGCGGCGTCCTTGGTCCGGTCGGCGGCTTTGTTGGCAACGTCCTTTGCCTTACGGGTCAGTTCATCGAAATTAAACGCCATGGTTGTTGTTCCCCTTTCCTATTTTGAACCTGCGCGCAGGCCCTAGTTTCGTGGACTACAGGACATAGTATAGCGGATTTTTTTGAGAAACGCAACAGCTGCTCCAAATGTTTACAGTTCTTTTTCAATCTGGGGTCAGCGGTCCTGCTCCGCCTTCACCACCGTGCCGGTGGAGGCGTCAATTTCATAGTCGTATTCCACGCCGCCCGTCCGAAATTCGATCTTGTAGACCCAGTGGCCGTCGTCCTCGTCCAGCTCGCATTGGATGGAGCCGGCGTCGGCGGCGGAGATTCCGGCGTGAGCAAGGGCGGCGTTTTTGGCGGCTTCTTCGCCGATGAAGCTGCCAGGCTGCTGGGCGGAAGCCCCGGAGGGGCGGATGCCCCGCTCCTGCTGAGCCTCCAGCACGACGCCGGTGGAGGCTTCAATCTCATAGTCGTATTCCGTGTCGCCCACCCAGAAGTCAATATCGTAGACCTGGCGGCCGTTGTCCCATTCCAGCTTGCAGCGGAGGCCGGAGACCTGGGCGGCGGTAACCCCGGCGTGGGTGAAGGCGGCGTTTTTGGCGGCTTCCTCGTCGGTGGCGGCGGGCTGCTGGACGGGGGTATTGGAAACAGGCTTTTGGGCGCTGGCGGCCGGGGGCTGGGGCTCGGCAGTGGAGGGCTGATTTCCGGCGGGGACAGATTGCCCTCCGGGGGCCTCGGGGTCCTCCGGGGACGCATCCGTGACGTGGAGGTTCCGCAGGATGTTGGGCGCGCCCTCCAGCACCTCGCCGGTGTAGGCGTCGATCTTATATTCGAAATCCCCCAGGGTGGGGTGATGGAGCTCCACCTCGTAGTGGGGGGGAGCCTCGTCCAGCTCCGGGTCCGTCTCACTGGTGACTGAATCCACCGCCAGGGTCCCGGCGTATTCCTCCGCAGCCTGAGCGGCGAAGGACATGCCGACGGGAAGGCCCGGCGCGCCGGTCTCCCAGAGCTGCTCCAGCTCCTCGGCGGAGAGCTTTGCCAGTTCGTTGACGGAGAGCGCCTCGTTCAACGCCCGGACATCCTCGATCATGGCGGACTTGCCGGGGGAAAGCGCGGAACCGGCGTCCTGGGAATTTTCCGGGTTGGAAGCGTCCGCGGTAAGGGGCGGAGCGTTGTCGGAGTTTCCGGGGGCGGCTTTGCCGAACAGCTGCCAGAGCTGGAGGCCCAGGACCAGGACCAGCAGGACGATGGTGGCAATCAGCAGCCGGCGGGTGAGCGTTTGGTTGTTTTTCTCAGGGGACATGGTGGTTACCCTCCTTTTTGAGATGATGCCATTATAGCGCGGGGCTTGGAAAAAGTCCAGAGAGGCAGCGTTGGAGAGAGGGATCCGTTTGCGGATGTTCGGTTGCGGGGGCCGGGCTCTGTCCCGGACCCCAAACCGGCCCCCCCACGGATTTGGGATTGACAGGCCGGGAGAAAACGAGTAAAATATAGAAGCTGTTTTTATATGCCCTTGTAGCTCAGCAGGATAGAGCGACCGCCTCCTAAGCGGTAGGCCGGAGGTTCGAATCCTCTCAAGGGTGCCAGCTCAGGAATTCCCCTTACCGCTCCGTTTCCCGCCCCGCAGGGGCGGAAAACTGCGCCGGACGGGGAATTCCTTCGCTTTCGGCCCGGATTCGCTTCGCTGGATTCCGGGCCGAGGAACGAAGGACGAGGGAGGTTTTTGCTTGAATTATGTATTTCAGTTTTTGCGCATCTTAGGATTTTGCTTTTTGGGGGAAGCTCTTCACGCGCTTTTGCCTCTGCCGGTTCCGGCTAGTATTTATGGGCTGGTGCTGTTGCTGGCGGCGCTGAGGGCTGGAGTGGTGAAGCTGGAGCGGGTGAAGGAGGCCGCGGGATTTCTCATCGCGGTCTTTCCTGTGCTCTTTTTGCCTGGGGCCGTGGGGGTCATGGAACTGGGCGCGCTGCTGGCGGAGATTTGGCTTCCGGTGCTGCTGGCTCTGGTGCTGGTGACGGCTCTGGTGATGGGAATTTCCGGGCGGATTACCCAGGCGGTAATCCGGTGGAAGGAGGCGCGGCGTGGTTGAGCTCTTAACTCGAGGGGCCGTTTGGGGCGTGGCGCTGACACTGGGGGCCTTTGCGCTGGGAGCGTTTCTGCAAAAAAAGACCCGGCAGTCCTGGTGCAATCCCCTGCTGCTGGGAAGCGTCTTTGTGATTCTCTTTTTGCGGCTCTTTGAAATTTCCTATCCGGACTACCAGGAGGGAGCCGGGATGGTGAGCTGGCTGCTGCTGCCCGCCACCGTCAGTCTGGCGGTGCCCCTCTATGAGCAATGGGAGGCCCTGCGGAAAAACGCCGCCGCCATCCTCGCCGGCATTGCCGCCGGTGTGGCGGTGAGCCTGGGGAGCGCGCTGCTGCTGGCCTGGGTCTTCCGGCTGGACCGGGCCGCCGCCGTCAGCCTGCTGCCCAAGTCCATCACCACCGCCATCGGCGCGGACGTGGCCGGGGAGCTGGGAGGCATCCCCGCTCTGACCACCGCCGTCATCATCCTCACCGGCATTTTCGGGAATCTCACCGCCCAGGCGGTGTGCAAGTGGTTCCGTATTACAGAGCCCGTGGCTAAGGGCGTGGGCATCGGGTCCGCCGCCCACGCCATCGGAACCGCGAAGGCTCTGGAGTTGGGGCCGGTGGAGGGGGCCATGAGCAGCCTCTCCATTGCCGTGGCGGGAATCCTGACGGCTCTGCTGTGCCCCCTGGCGGTGAAGCTGCTGCCATGAAAAGGAAAAAGCCGCCGCCAGGAGGAGGCGGCTTTTTCGTCCACGCGAAATTTCTTCGCGGTTTGCGCAAAACCCCTGGACGCTGTCAGGGCTTTATGGTATACTTTAAATTCTAACTAACCACCTTCCCGGACCTTGGGAGGGGAAAAGGGAGATGTTCTGCCATGCGCGAGGAGATGCGGACCTTTGGCTATCTCTGCCCCAAATGCGGAAAGACCGTCATGAAAGCCCGTTCCGTATTCGCCCTGGAGGCCTCCGGCGCGGAGGTGGAGTGCGACTGCGGCGGCTCCGCCCTGACGGCGGTTTTCGATGGGGAGCGGTATCAATTGGCCGTGCCCTGCGGGCTCTGCGGCGGAACTCACACAGCGGTTTGTTCCCGGGAACAGGTGCTGGAGGGGGCTGTGGCGCTGGCCTGCGCCGGGACAAAGCAGTTCTGCTGCTTCATCGGCCCCGAGGGGACGGTGGAAAAGCAGCTCCGGGAGCTGGCCATCCTGGCGGAGAAGGAGCAAAAGCAGGGAGAGAACGAGGCCTTTTTGGATCATGTCATCATGTACGAGGTCCTCTCCGAGCTCCGGGACATTGCCGCCCGGCCCGGCGGGATTACCTGCGCCTGCGGAAGCGGCCGCTACGGCATGGAGGTTCGCCGGTCCGCCGTGGACCTGATCTGCCGGGACTGCGGGGCGAAGCTCCGGGTGCCCGCCGCCACGGACCGGGACCTGGATGATCTGTGCTGCCACATGAAACTGGTGCTGCCGGGGAAGAAATAAAGAGAGGAGAGCGGTAATAAATACCGCTCTCCCGCATATCCTGAGATATTTGCGGATTTCTTGAGAGGGGAGTTGGTTTTGTGATTACGATGCTGGCCCAGGTCTTTCTCAAACCCGAGGGAAAGACGGAGGCCCAGCTGCGGAAGGGCTACGGGGTTCTCTGCGGCGGGGTGGGCGTGGGGCTGAACCTGCTGCTGTTCCTGGGCAAGCTGCTGGCGGGGCTGGCTTCCGGGTCCATCGCCGTGGTGGCCGACGCGGTGAACAACCTCTCCGACGCCGGGTCCTCTGTAGTGACGCTGCTGGGCTTCCGGCTGGCGGAGCAGAAGCCGGACCATGAGCACCCCTTCGGCCACGGGCGGATGGAGTATTTGTCCGGCCTGGTGGTATCCATGCTGATTTTGCTGATGGGCTTTGAGCTGGCCCAGTCCTCCGTGGGGAAGATTCTACATCCCGTCCCGTCGGAGACCGGCTGGCAGGTGACGGCGGTCCTCGTCGCCGCCATCGCCGTAAAGCTCTATATGGCCTTTTACAACCGCCGGATTGGAAAGCGCATCGGCTCCACCGCCATGGAGGCCGCCGCCCTGGACTCCCTGGGTGACTGCGCCGCCACGTCGGTGGTGCTGATCGCCTCTTTGGTGGAGCGGTACACGAATCTTCTTCTGGACGGCTGGGGCGGACTGCTGGTGGCCCTGTTCATCCTCTGGTCCGGCTTCCAGGCCGCCAAGACCACCATGGACCCCCTGCTGGGCACGCCGCCCTCCGCAGAGTTCGTGGAGGAGATTCGCGCCTTGGTCCTGGCCCACCAGCCCATTCTGGGGGTCCACGACATCATCGTCCACGACTATGGCCCCGGGCGGCGTATGATCTCCCTCCACGCCGAGGTCCCCGCGGAGGGGGAACTGCTGGAGCTCCACAACCGCATTGACCATGTAGAGCGGGAGCTTCGGGAGCGGCTGGGCTGCGAGGCGGTGATTCACATGGACCCGGTGTGCACCGGCGACGGCGTTACGCAGGAAACCCGGCGGCGGGTGGAGGCCCTGGTCCGCTGCATCGACGGTGGCATCACCATCCACGACTTCCGGGTGGTGCCCCGGGAGGGGCACGCCCATCTGGTTTTCGACGCGGCGGTACCCTTTGACTTCCGTCTCAGCGACCGGGAGGTGGAGGAGAAGATTCAAAACGCCGTTCAGGTGCTGGACAGCGGCTTCCAGGCCAAGGTCCGGGTGGAGCGGTCCTATACTTGACAAGAGGTATTTTCTCCGGGGCGGACCAATGTGTCCGCCCCTTCCTGATCTCCAGGGCGGAATGGCGCGGGGGGAGCCCCGCGCCGTTTGGCGCTTGACAAACCTCGGTCATCTATGTATACTAACCATAGATGACCGAGGCATTTTGAAAGGAGGCGCGCCATGAAAATTGACAAGAGCCTGATGAGCGGCAGCACGACGCTGCTGGTCCTCTCTTTGCTTTCGGGGGAGGAGATGTACGGCTACCAGATGATTACCGAGCTGGCCCGGCGGTCCAACCACGTCTTCGACCTGAAGGAGGGGACCCTCTATCCCATCCTTCACGGCCTGGAGGCGGAGGGGCTGGTCAGCGTCCGGGAAAAGAAGTCCCCGGAGGGCCGGACAAGGAAGTACTACCGCATCACCCGGAAGGGCGGCCGGGCCCTGGACGCCCGGAAGGAGGAGTGGGTCACCTTCCGGGAACAGGTGGACGCGGTGGTCAACAGCGCCTCCTTGGCGTGAGGAGGGCGGTGCCATGCGCAGCAATTTTCAAATCTGGGTGAACGCCGTGTGCGAACAGGTCCGCTTCCGGCCGGACCACCGGAGCATCGAGCTTGAGCTTCGGGACCACTACGAGGAGCACGTCCGGGACCTCCTCCGCCTGGGCCGCCCCCGGGAGCTGGCGGAGGAGCGGGCCCTGGCCGCCATGGGAAACGCCCAGGAGGTGGGCCGGGCCCTGGACCGGGTGCATAAGCCCTGGCTTGGCTGGTTGTGGGAGGCGAGCCGCCTTCTGGTGCTGCTCCTGGCGCTGCTGCTGGCCTGGAAGGTCTGGCAGAATGACTCCAACACCCGCTCCCTGACGGCTCTGATCTGGAACCAGCTCACCTGGAGCGTCCCGGCTTCCGCCGGTCACGCCGCCACAGACTATCTGGACCTCTGGCTGGCTTCCAGGGAACCCGAGCCCTACGCCGGTACCTATTGGGAGGACCCGCTTCCCGACGAGTCCCGGCTCCAGGTCCCCCTCATCCTCTGGGTGGAGACTCAGGACGTGTTCCACGATAACCTGGAGGGCCTGTATCAACGCCTGGAAATCACCGCCGACGGACAGTCCCTTCCCTGGGGACGCTACACGGGGGACGGCGAGACGCCGCTGGAGAGCGGGTACTGGCTGTACGGCCCCGCCAAACGCGGCTGGACCCGCTGCTGTGACCAGATCGTCCTGATCCTGGACGGCCCGCCCCAGCGGGTGGAGGTCACCCACCCCCGGGGAAACTGGACGCTGACAGCGGAATGGGAGGAAATGTCATGAGGCATTGGAACCGGGGGAAGAAAACGGTCCGAAATTTCCTCCTGGCCCTCCTGCTGGTGTTCCTGATCTATGCCTCCCAGGGCTTCCCGCCCTATACGGTGAAGGGCATATGCCGTCAGGTGCGGCACGACTACCTTCTCGGGGAGCTGGAGCCCCTGTATGTCCAGCGGGACTGGCGGCACCCTTCCGCAAACCGGTACGAGCGCTATACCACCGTGGCGGCCCGGTGCGGGGAGACCTACACCATCTTCCGTTACGCAGACGGTCTTCTGGGAAGCCATCGGGACTGGTCCGACCTGAGCCCAGTCTTTGGCGAAGGGGCTGTCTGCGTCGCCAGGGGCGGAAAAATCTACGCGGCGGGCCCATTTGCGGAGGCCGCCACCGCCGTGGCCGTGGTCCGGGCGGAGAAGCCCCCGGCCCCCAACGGAAACGTGGAATGCCGGGAGTTTACGCTGGAGGGGGAACGGCTGGCGGACCAAGTCTTCGTCTTTCCCTATGAGACGGATTACTCCAGCTTTGAAGGGGAGCATATGGGGGAAGAAGACCTGGTCCTTCCTGCGGTAGTTGAAATGTGGTATCGGAAGCCCGCCCCCAATGCGGATCCCGGCCTATACTATTTTGAGAACAACGATCTTCCCTGTACCGTGACGCTGTACAGCGAGGCGGGAGAAGCGCTGGAGACTTTTGACCTGACGGTGACGACCGAGGGGATCCGCAGCTGGTAGTGACAGCAAGAGGACGGTATCGTTCGATACCGTCCTCTTGCTAGTTAAAGCAATTCCGCGTTGCCGTCGCTTCGGCCTGGTGAATCACCAGGCAGCCAGAGCGCGCTAAAGTTCTTTTGCCTACTTTTCTTTCAAGAAAAGTAGGTTAGCCCTTGAACTCCACAAACAGCTCCCGCACGGCGTTGGGGTCCGCCGGGGCGGCCTTCTGCGCCGGGGCGGCAGGAGCGGCGGCGGGCTCGTCATGGGGCCCGTCCCGCCAAGCCAGGAACTTGGGCGCCACCTGGGGGAACAGGGCCAGGGACAGCACGTCCTCGTCGCTCTTGGCGATGTCCTTGAATTCCTCCCGGTACTTCTCCACCTCCGGCTGGAGCTGGTCCGCCGGGCGGCAGGTAATCACGTCCTCGGGCTTGATGCCCGCCAGGGCCCGGACTTCCTCGTTGACCTCGCCGGGAACCTGGCCGTACTCGCCCCGGAGGAGGCCCTTGGACTCCTTGGGGAAGGTCTTGTACTTGCCCACCACCACGTTCATGACGGCCTGGGTGCCCACGATCTGGCTGGTGGGGGTGACCAGCGGGGGATAGCCGAAATCCTTGCGGACCCGGGGAATCTCCGCCAGCACGTCGTAGTACTTCTCCTCCTTGTTCGCCTGCTTCAGCTGGGAGATCAGGTTGGAGAGCATGCCGCCGGGCACCTGATAGAGGAGGGTGTTGGTGTCCACGTTCAGCACCTTCGGGTCCAGGCTGCCCTGCTCCTTGAGCTTCTGGGCGACCTTGCGGAAGTGGGCGGCGGCCTCGCTCATCTTGTTCAGGTCCAGCTTGGTGTCCCGGACGGTGCCCTGGAGGGTGGCAACCAAAGACTCGGTAGCGGGCTGGGCCGTGCCGTTGGCCAGGGGGCTGAGGGCCGTGTCCACAATGTCCACTCCGGCGTAGGCGGCCATGAGATACACCATGTCGCCGGTGCCGGTGGTGTTGTGGGTGTGGAGGTGGATGGGAATTTTCACGGTCTCCTTCAGCTTCTTCACCAGGGAATAGGCGTCCATGGGCAAAAGCAGGTTCGCCATGTCCTTGACGCAGATCACGTCCGCGCCCATCTGCTCCAGCTCCAGGGCCAGCTTGACGAAGTACTCCTCATTGTGAATGGGGGAGATGGTGTAGCTGAGGGTAGCCTCCACCATGCCGCCGTACTTCTTGGTGGATTTGATGGCCTGTTCCAGGTTCCGCACGTCGTTCAGCGCGTCGAAAATCCGGATGATGTCGATACCGTTTTCAATGGACTTGCGGCAGAAGGCGTCCACCACAT
>CATOKC010000134.1 GCA_951800675.1 uncultured Oscillibacter sp. | reverse complement strand
CAAGACCGCCCGCCACGGCACCTACTTCGAGATGCTGGGCAACTTCTCCTTCGGCGACTACTTTAAAAAGGACGCCATCCCCTACTGCTGGGAGTTTTTGACCAAGGTTGTCGGCCTGGAGGAGGACCGGCTCTACCCCTCCATCTATCTGGACGACGACGAGGCCTTTGAAATCTGGAACAAGGATATTGGCATCCCCGCGGAGCGCATCTTCCGCTTCGGCAAGGAGGACAACTTCTGGGAGCACGGCGCGGGCCCCTGCGGCCCCTGCTCCGAGGTCTACTACGACCGGGGCGAGGAGCACGGCTGCGGCAAGCCAACCTGCACCGTAGGATGCGACTGCGACCGATATATCGAGGTTTGGAATAACGTTTTCTCCCAATTCGTCAACGACGGCGAAGGACACTATGAGGAGATGAAAAACAAAAACATTGACACGGGCATGGGCCTGGAGCGGCTGGCCTGCGTGTGCCAAAACGTGGGCTCCCTCTTCGACGTGGACACGGTGATGAACATTACTAACAAGGTCTCCGAAATCACCCACGCCCACTACGGGGAAAGCCACAAAACGGACGTAAGCCTCCGGGTCATCACGGACCATATCCGCTCCTCTGTCATGATGATCTGCGACGGCGTTCTGCCCTCCAACGAGGGCCGGGGCTACGTGCTCCGCCGCCTCCTCCGCCGGGCGGCCCGTCATGGGCGGCTGCTGGGTGTGGAAAAGCCCTTCCTCTTCGACGTGGTGGACACGGTGGTCCGCGAAAATGAGTTCGCCTATCCTGATCTCCGGGAGAAGCAGGGCTATATCACCAAGGTCATCCGAACCGAGGAGGAAAACTTTGCCAAAACCATCGACGGAGGGCTCCGGATTTACAACGACCTCCTTTCCGCCCACAAGCAGCGGAACGAGACGGTTTTCTCCGGTGCGGACGCCTTCAAGCTCTACGACACCTTTGGCTTCCCCATCGACCTGACCGTGGAGATGGTGGAGGAAGAGGGCATGAGCGTGGACCGGGACGGCTTCAACCAGCTGATGGAGGAGCAGCGGGTCCGGGCGAGAAAGGCCCGGGAGGCCCTGGGCGACCTGGGCTGGGCCGGCATCGAGTTCGGAAGCGAGATCCCCGCCACAGAGTTCGTGGGCTATGAACAGGACCGCATCCCGGACGCAAAGGTGGTCGCCATCGTGGCGGAGGGAGAGCTGGTGGACGAAATCGTTTCCGGCGTGGAGGCCGCCGTCGTTCTGGATAAGACCCCCTTTTACGCCGAGATGGGCGGCCAGACGGCGGACCACGGCACCATCTTCGCCAACAAGGTTGGCTTCGAGGTCACCGACGTGCAGAAGAACAAGGGCGGCAAGTTCCTCCACTCCGGCCATATGACGGAGGGCGCGCTGAAAGTCGGAGACACCGTCTGCGCCCAGATTGACCCGGAGCGCCGCAAAGCCGTCCGCCGGGCCCACAGCGCTACCCACCTGTTGGACGCGGCGCTGAAAAAGGTCCTGGGCGACCACGTGCATCAGGCGGGCTCCCTGGTGGAGCCGGACCGCATCCGCTTTGACTTCACCCACTTTGAGGCCATCACCCCGGACCAGCTCAGCGAGATTGACCGGCTGGTGAACGACGCCATTTTGGAGGGACTGCCCGTGGTGACGGAGGTCCTGCCCATCGAGGAGGCCAAGCGCAAGGGCGCGGTGGCCATGTTCGGCGAGAAGTACGGCGACGTGGTACGCGTAGTGGAAATGGGCGATTTCTCCATGGAATTCTGCGGCGGCACCCACCTGGACAACACCGCCAAGGCCGGTCCCTTCCGCATCAAGTCCGAGGGGTCTGTGGCCTCCGGCGTGCGCCGCATCGAGGCCACCGTGGGCAGGCTGACCCTGGAGACGGTGAACCGGAACCAGCAGATGCTGTTCCACGTCGCCCAGATGCTGAAAACCTCCCCGGCGGAGCTGGAGGGCCGCATCGAGCAGCAGGCGGCGGAGATGAAGGAGCTGCGCCAGGCCCTGGATAAATTCAAGGCCGAGGCTTCCCTGGGCGAGGCCCGGAACTTCCTCATGAGCGCCAAGGACGTGGGCGGACTGAAGGTGCTGACCGCCCAGCGGAACGGCTTGGACGCGAACGCTATGCGGAGGATGGGCGACTTCCTCCGAGACAAGGAGCCTGGTGTGGTGGGCGTGCTGTCTTCTGTCAACGACGGGAAAATCACCTTCCTGGCGGTCTGCGGAAAAGACGCCGTGGCCCGGGGCATCAAGGCCGGGGACATCATCAAAGCCATCGCCCCCGTCTGCGGCGGCAAGGGCGGCGGAAAGCCGGACAGCGCCATGGGCGGCGGCACAGACGTTTTGAAGCTGGACGACGCCTTGGCCATGGTGGACGACTTCGTGGCCGGGAAGCTGAACTGAAAGGAGCGAAAATCATGCTGATCGAATTTGACAAGATGGACCCCACCGTGATCCCCCATATGCGAGGCGGCGAAAAGGAAGTACGCGCCAGAATGTACACCGACCCGCAGAACAAGATCATGCGGGGGCGGCTGATCCCCGGCGCCTCCATCGGGATGCACACCCACGAAACCGGCAGCGAGATCATCTATATCCTCTCCGGAAAGGGAAAAATTCTCTATGACGACGGCAGTGAGCCTCTGGAGGCCGGGAGCTGCCACTACTGCCCCAAGGGCCACGCCCACAGCTTGATCAATGACAGCCCCGAAGGCGGCGAGGACCTGCGCTTCTTCGCCGTGGTCACGGAGCAGTAAGGAGGACACCGCGTTGCTGCCCAAGGACCCCGCGATTCTTTTGAGCTACGTCAACACGAAGCTCCGGGATGAATTTCCCAGTCTGGCCGAGCTCTGCGCCGCCTTGGACGCAGACCGGACGGCCCTGGAGACCGCGCTGGCGGGGCTGGACTACCGCTACAGCCCGGAGCGAAATCAATTCGTTTAAGCCCCATTGACTATAAAGGAGGTTTTTCCATGTCCGACTGCCTATTCTGCAAAATTGCCGCCGGGGAAATCCCCAGCAATAAGGTCTACGAGGACGAGGTGTGCTATGCCTTCCACGACATCGCACCGCAGGCCCCCACCCATTTCCTAGT
Organism: uncultured Oscillibacter sp.; assembly: GCA_951800675.1. The sequence goes on along the minus strand of CATOKC010000134.1, from coordinate 5,673 downwards.
AATTCCTAAAACACACATCGGGTCCGTCTCCGAGGTCACGGCGGACAACAGCGGCGTAGTCGCTCACATCTTTACCGTCATCGCCAGACTCTCCAAAGAGCTGGGGCTGGAGAGCTATCGGGTGGTTTCCAACATCGGAGAGCAGGCGGGTCAGAGCGTCTTTCACCTGCACTTCCATGTCCTGTCCGGCCGGGATATGACCTGGCCTCCGGGCTGACCTTCGGTTTCGTCCAAAATCTGAGGATTTTGGGCGAGGGAGAAGGTTTGCAGTGCTCCCGCGCACTCAGCGGCCCCGTCTGCCTGTGGCAGACCGGTGGCCTCCGGGGGCCGCTTCGCACACTCCAGAACTGAGAGGTGTTTTTCATGACGCACATGTCGTCATGAAAAACGGATTTTAATTTCTTTCGCCGCTCCGGCAGCGAAACTCTGCCGAGGGCTTTTTACGGGCTGACGCCCGGTTTTTACTCGGACACATAAGCGCCGCCGGGGAGCTCCAAAGCCCCGCTGGGGCCGGAAGCGGAAGGTCCGGCGTTCACCGTCTCAGAAGGCTCCGTCTGGGGCGCGGCGGGCACCGCGGCGGGCTGGGTCTGCTCCGTACCTTCTACAAAGACATACCCGCCGGACTCCGGCTCCTCCTCTTCGCCAATGACGACCCACCGCTGGGGCTCCTCTTCCCCGATCTGCTCCCGGATATAGGCCGCAATCTCGTCCAGAGTCTCCGCCCCGGCGATTTCCTCGTAGGTGCTCCGGTCAAAGACTAGGCCCTCCGCCGTATCGGCAAAAACGTAGCGGGTCCCCTCTCCCAGGTAGAAGTCCGCCAGGTCGGCGTAGCAGAAATACGAACTTCCCTGCTTCCAGCCCGTGTCCTGGTCCGTCCGGGCGGGCATGAAGATGGCCTCGCCGCCCACGTCCAGGTCCTCCAGGGCCCCGGAAATGGAGGTGGACATATAGCCCCTGGCCCCCAGCCAGAGGAGGCTGTACGTCTCCCCCACCGTCAGGCCACCCCGGATGGACTCCGTCACCTCCACAAAGGCCCGGGTGTAATACTGCTCCATGGGCCCATCCGACTCTACTTTAAAATCGTGCAGCTCCCGGACGGCCCCCCGGAAGATGACCGTGTCCTGGGCGAAAATCTCCTCCGGGGACAGCCAGGCAAGACAGGACGACACGCCGATCATGGTCTCGCCGCTTCCGGGGCCAGACAGCTGGCCGATCTCCACATCGGTGGAGTAGTCGGGATGGGCGGGCCGGTTCGGGTTGTCCGTCTGGTAGTCCGTGCCGTCCAGACCCCCCGCCGCCGCTTCGCCGCCGGAGTCCGCCGCCCAGGGGTTGAACGGCCGGATGAGGACTCTCCAGCTGTCGGGGTCTTCCTCCACTTCGGCGCCCGGATTGAAGCTCTTGACAATGGCCGTCCATTTCCATGTCTCACTCACCCCGGACGCCGCAGCTACTGTCACGATCAGCACCAGGCAGGCCGCCAGCGCGCCGAAGCGCCGCCAGGGGTGAATTTGCTTTTTCACGATTTCCGCCGCCTCGATTTGGTCCTCCCGGACCTCCCCCACGGCGCGGAACAGCTCTTCTCTGGTCATAGGTCATAGCCCTCCTTCCTGAGGTACTCCTTGAGACCCCGCCGGGTCCGGTGGAGCAGGGATTTCACTTTAGATTGGCTGTACCCCGTCCCGGCGGCGATCTCCGCCACACCGTCGCAGTACCAGTACCGCCGCAAAAACACAAGCCGGGCCGCCGGGGACGCGGTATCCAGAAAGCCGGAGATGGCCTCCCCCAACCGGCGGAAATCGAAGTCCTCCTCCATGGGCGCGCCGCCCACGCAATCCGCCAGCTCCTCCAGCACCGCCTCAAAGCCACCGCTCCGACATTGAGCGGCGTTGTAATCGTAACGGTCTAACGCCGTATTCCGGGCGATGCGGCCCAGAAATGGCGGCAAACGGGCGGGCTTTTGAGGCGGCATAGCGTTCCAGGCCCCCAGCCAGGTGTCGCTGAGGCACTCCTCCGCATCCCGGCCGTCTCCCAAAACCCGGCGGATAATCCGGGCGCAGTAAGCGCCGTATTTCTCCGCCGTCCGGCGGATAGCCTCCTCCGAACGCGCCCAGTACAGGGCAATGATGTCCTTATCCTCCATGACGTGGGTCCCTCCTTTTGAAAGCCGCTTTCACCTATATAGTCGGAAACCGGCGGCCGCCGGTTGCAAAGTCGGGCAAAAAAACAAGCAGGGTTGTTCCCTGCCTGTCTCTCTTACAGCATATCGTCCAGAGAATAGCGGTGGAGCTTCCCCGGAAGCTCCCTGCTGCGGGTAGCCAGACCCGCGGCGTACCCGGGGAAGGTGTCCAGCGGGTAGTAGTACTCCCCCGGCTGGAGGGGGGACTCGGAGCGCATAATGGTGCCCACGCCGTTTCCACTGCGCTTGGCCCGGGCTTCCCGGCGGACCCAGCTCTGGAAAAATGCCTCCTCCGTGCTCACGTGGGCCAGACGAACCATCATCCGCTGACCTACGGGGCGGACGCGCTCAATGTCCACACCGATCTCCTGGTCCGAAACCCCCACCAGCACCGCGCCGCTGGAATGGCTGATGTTGAAGTGCACCTCCGGGTGCTCCGGGAAATAGGGCTTGCCCAAACGGCCCAAGGCCACCTCCGGCAGCTCCTTCCAGCCGTACTTCTGCCGCAGGGCCAGACATAAAATCAAATAGGCACAGAGGGGCTCCCTCTGCTTCTCCACTTCCTTCACGCGCAAAAGGCGCTCCCGCCGGGCCGGGGGCATCAGGGGCAGGATGGCCTCCCGCTCGGGGTCCGACAGGGGGCGCTCCATCCGGGCCGTCCACAATTCGATGGGCATGGCGGTCCTCCTTACTTCATTTCTCTCCCCTATTTTAAGCGTTCCGCCCCGGCCTGTAAAGCCCCCGCCGGAAAGTTTTTAAAAAATATAAAGAAAAAAAGAGGAAATTCCAAAGGCGCGGCGTATATAAAGACATCGCCGGAAAGTCCGCCTCCACTGGCATCCTCACTTTTTCGGTATGATGAGAGCAGATTTTGGCTAAACTGACCGAAAGGAGGGGACGGGCCGTGGCATTTCCCCAGAGCTTCATGGACGAGCTGGTGGCCAGAAGCGACATCGCGGATGTGGTGGGCAGCTATGTCCAGCTCACCCGCAGGGGCTCCAACCTCTTCGGACTGTGCCCCTTTCACAGTGAAAAGACCGGCTCCTTCTCCGTCTCGCCGGACAAACAGATTTACTACTGCTTTGGCTGCAAGCGGGGAGGCGGGGTCATCAACTTCATCATGGAGGAGGAAAACCTCCCCTTCCCCGACGCGGTACGGTTCCTTGCCAAGCGGGCGGGGCTGGAGGTGCCGGAGGAGGAGGGCGACCGAGAGGCCGGACGCCGCCGCCAGCGGCTTCTGGACCTGAACCGGGACGCCGCCCGGTTTTACTACCACCTCCTCCAGAAGCCGGAGGGCCAGGCTGTTCAGGAATACCTGGACCGTCGGCAAATACGGAAGGCCACCGCCATGAATTTTGGCATGGGGGCCTCTTTAGACGCCTGGGACGTGCTGCTCAACGAGATGACCGCCAAGGGCTACAGCAAGTCGGAGCTGCTGACGGCGGGGCTCATCGTGGACAACAAGAAAGGCGGATTTTACGACAAGTTCCGAAACCGCCTCATGCTCCCGGTTATTGACACCCGGGGAGACGTGGTGGCCTTCGGCAGCCGGGTGCTGGACAAGTCCGAGCCCAAGTATATGAACTCGTCGGAAACCCCGGTGTACAGCAAGCGGCGGGTCCTCTACGGGCTGAATCTGGCGAAAAAGAGCAAGCGGCCCAACATCATCCTCTGCGAGGGAAACCTGGACATCGTTACCCTCCATCAGGCAGGCTTTGACAACGCGGTGGCCTCCATGGGCACCGCCCTGACGCCGGAGCAAATCCGGCTCCTTTCCCGGTTCACCAAAGAGCTGGTGCTGTGCTATGACAACGACAACGCCGGGAAAATCGCCACGGAGCGGGCCTTGCAGCTTTTGAACGGCTCCGAATTCTCCGTAAAGGTTCTCCAGCTCCCCAGAAGAAGGACAGAAAACGGAGAACTGGTGAAGCAGGACGCCGACGACTTCATCAAAAATCAGGGCCCCGCCGCCTTTGAGCGGCTGCTGGGCGGCAGCGAAAACGGCGTGGAGTTCCGCATGGCCCAGATCGCCGGGAAGTACGATCTGGACAGCGACGAACAACGGGTGGCCTACAGCCAGGAGATCAGCGCCCTGCTGGCCACCCTTCCCGGGGTGGTGGAACGGGAAATCTACGCTGCCAGAGCCGCCGAAACCGCCCGGATCACCCCCGACGCCATGAAGCTGGAGGTCCAGCGGGCCAGGAAGCGAAAAATTACCCGGGAAAACCGGGCGGAGCTTCGGAGGGAGCTGAACCCGGCATCCCAATCCCAGCCCCAAGAACGATCCTTGCGCTATGAAAATGTGCGCTCCGCCCGGGCGGAGCAGGGCGTGCTCCGGCTACTGCTGCTGGACGAGGGCCTCTTTCCCGCCGGACCGCCTCTGACGGAAGCAGACTTCTCCTCCCCCCTGCTGGGCCGGGTGTTCACCCTGCTGTGGCAGGCGAAGGAGGAAGGCCGCCCCGTCGCTCTCCCCGCCCTGGCATCGGAGCTGTCAGCGGAAGAGATGAACCATATCACCGCTTTCTGCCAGCTGCCGGAATCCCTCCAAAATGGACGGCAGGCCCTGGCAGATTACATACGCGTTATACAGGAGGAAGCCGCAAAACGCTTCGGTGGAGCGGCGGACCCCCTGTTGGCGGCGGCAGAAAAACATAAAGACAAAAAGGGAGAAAAACGGAATGTCTAATAAACATGATACCAAAGAGCTGGAGCGTCAGGCGGACGCCATTTTAGCCGCCGCCAAAACGGAGGAGAAGAACGACACGTCCACTCCGGAGGCGGAGGCCCCCCGGATTATGACCGACGAGGAGGCCAAAAAGGCTGGCATCGTCCGGCTGGATGACAAGCAGGTGGCTGCCCTCCCCGCCGCCTCCTGGCTCATCAACAACGAAAAGCTCCGGGAGCTGCTGGCCAGGAGCAAGAAAAAGGGCAAGCTGGAGTCCGCCGAGCTCATGGAGGCCGTGGATGACCTGAATCTCGAGGGTGAGCAGATGGACCAGCTCTACGACTCTCTGGAGGCGCTGAACATCGATATCAGCGCCGAGGAGGATCTGCTGGCCGAGCTGCCGGAGGAGGGCCCCGCCGCCGAAGAAATCGCCGGCATGGAGGAAGAGGAGCTGGTGGACCCCAACACCCTGGTCAACAGCTTCTCCATTGACGACCCGGTTCGCATGTACTTGAAGGAGATCGGCAAGGTGGCCCTGCTGACGCCGGAAGAGGAGGTCAGTCTGGCTCAGGCCATGTCCGCCGGAAACGAGGCGGCTGAGAAGCTGGCGGAGCTCCGCCGCCAGCGGGAGGAGGGCGCGGAGATCGACCCTGCCCTGGAGGCCGCCCTGCGCAAGCAATACCGCGCTGGTGAGACCGCCAAGCAAAAGCTGGCGGAGGCCAACCTCCGTCTGGTGGTATCCATCGCCAAGCGCTATGTGGGCCGTGGGATGTTGTTCCTGGATTTGATTCAGGAGGGCAACCTGGGCCTCATCAAGGCGGTGGAGAAGTTC
>CATOKC010000133.1 GCA_951800675.1 uncultured Oscillibacter sp. | reverse complement strand
CTGGCTTCACCGCTCCACGGGACTCTCACCCCCGGCAGGATCTCTGTCGGCCGCCTTCCGCTCGGAAAGACGGGAGTATCATTGTCGCTGACGGAATCATCGCAAAACAGCTTGCCATCGGCTGTTTCTCGGTCGGGTGGGAACCGCTCGGCACCTTCTCTTTGGCCCTTTGATAGAAGCTCCTGGGGAGATGATCCCCCCTTTCTGAATCCCTTGCTTCTACAGATGGTCTTGGCGCACCCTCCGCTGTCGCTTGCCTCTTTCGTCAAGAGGCCCCGTCAGGAATGTATCCAAGTCTTCGGATATGAAATTTTCAAGGTATGGAGAACATCACTTGTTGATATTCTGTTTTCAGCCTGTTGGCTGTAGTCCTATTATAGAAAATTGTGTAGGATTTTTTTAGAGTGAATTCGTCACATTCGCTGAAAATTCCGTGACAATTTGTCACAGTTTCTTTCTAAAGATTTCCAAAGAGTTAATTAACTCGCCTATCGCAGACTTTAACTGAGCCCTGTTTGCATTATCTGGTGATGTACTAATTTCCTTACCCAGAATAAGTGAATCCAGCGATACGTTAAAGAGCGAGGATAACTGAACAAGCATATCAACTGTACAGCCTCTTTTTCCGGTTTCGATGTAGCTTATAAGGCTCCGGTCAATATTTAACTCCTTTGCCAGTTCTTCCTGCGTGTACCCATTTTTCATGCGGAGCTGACGGATCTGCTTTCCGCTTTCCTTCAAATCGTATTGCTTTACCATATACGGCCTGCCTCCTCTGAAATTTGTGTTGGTCAAACGTCAGAAAAGGAGGGCTGCGGCATCTTACCAGATGTCTGAAAAACAAAAACAAGCAGATAGTCTCGCGCCAGTGCGCAAAACCGTCTGCTTTATGGGAATATTCATAACACTGCCTGCAAAGTGTTTTCGCTGTGCCCGGTCTCTCAAGCCATGTCGCAGAAGAGCTTCGTTTGGCATTGAGCGCTGTGTATTCTGGCATATTCAGACAGTGAGATAATCCCATGCAGTTTTTTGGCTTTAGCCACTGCACGTCGATCTCCTTTTGTCCGCTTACGCGGCCGGCACACAGGCGGTAACTTATCTCCTGTTCATTTATCGGAGATGTGGCAGCACAAGCTGCCGTCTGGCCGATTTGATTTAGATTTGTTGAATTTTGTCGAAAAAAGGCCCCTGCTCACATGCTATGAGCAGGGGCCTTGTGTATATATTGAGCGTTTCGTCCCAGCATATCCGTCACCTCGAATCTCCAGGGAAGATTTGAAACTGCCATATTGACAGTTTATATGACGGATTTATGATTCTTTTGGGAATCCTTTACGGTTTTTGGTAAACAAGTAAATATTCTGTAAAATTTTCTGGGTATTTCATAGAAAATTTAGCAGAGCTTGTCTATAAAGTCTTACGACTTTTTAAGATATTATAACACAGCCTTCTACCGTTTACAATACGCAATATCAAGATTTTTAGGGATGTTGCAAGATGATCAACTATGATGATATTGGCGCACGGATACGCTCCGCACGTTTGCGAAGTAAAATGACTCAGGAACAGCTTGCAGAAGCTGTTGGTGTTGGAACAGCGCATATCAGCCATATAGAAACTGGAAACAGCATACCCAGCGTACAGACATTGGTTGATATTATTAACACCTTGGGCTGCTCTGCGGACGAGTTGCTTTGTATGGAGATTGCGACAGCACAGCCAGCCTTTGACTGCTGGATCAGCGGCCTGTTTGCGGACTGCACAGTTGCTGAACGAAAAGTGATTACCGATACAATCATCACATTGAAAAATTCTTTACGTCACATGGTAGAAGAGGAGAGAACAACGTGAGGCATGGCCTCACGTTGTTCTCTCCTCTTTCAGTATTCTATTCTGAAACATCAAACTTATATCCGCATCCAGGTATTGTATGAATGTAACCCCCATGCGGTGTATCAGGTGTTAATTTGCGCCGCAGTTGCCCAATAATTCTGGAAACAGCATTGCCGCACCGGCCACCATTTTCATGCCACACCGCCTCGTAGATTTCTTCTGCTGTATGGACCCATTTCGGATGTCGAGCCAAAAACACTAGCGTACAAAATTCTTTGCCAGTCAGAAAGATTATATCTTCATTCCGATAAACAAGCTGCTCATTCAGAGAGATGGTCAGACCGGGAAAGATCATACATCTTGAGGCGGATTGTTCTGCAAGCGGGGCTCCTGCATGATCGAATGATGCAAGAACAGTTTCTGATACTGCGTTCTGCTCCGTTTGTCGTAGGACAATCTCTATTTTCTTCAAGAATTTCCTCCCTTTAGGAATATTTATCTCTATGCCGTCATATAAGAGAACATTATTTCAGGTTCTTATTGTTACCCCTGCCACATAGCCCCCTAAAACTGCGCCCTAGTGTTCCATTTGATTTCGGGATAGTCCGTTTCTTTGGACGCAATGGCAAAGGGCAGCTTACCGGAGGGGTTGACCTTGCCGAAGAGAATGTCCGCCAGCGCACCGCCGCCTTCCATCCCCGGATAGTAGGCAAAGAGGATCGCTTTTACCTTGTCCTTCCAGCTGTTTGTCAGAATCGCGTTGCCGCCCATCAGGGCAACTGCGGGGTTGGGATTGGCCGCGCTGACCTGGTCGATCATTTTCAGGTCCCTTTTATGCAACTGCAGGCTGCTCCGGTCACCGCCATTCGTCCTGATATACTCCCCCCTCGTCGCTGTGGCTCATGCCGCAGACAATGACGGCATAATCTGCGCGGCGGATAGCGTCAAGCGCCCTTTTTGCCTGTTTTGTGGATATATATTCCATCCTTACGCCGGGATACTCCTTTTTCATCGCCTGAAGCGATTTGTTTGCGCGGGTCACAGCCATGATTCAAAGCAACCGTTCTTTTGTACGCCCACGATACCGTGGAGAGGGTGGCGCTCGACTACTTAATAAGCTGCTTGCTCTGGTGCTTCTTAGTATGACCACGCATGTACTACAATACCGTCCAGAACTAGGACAGGAGGAGGCGCGATTTTTGGGAGAGTATATCATCGGCGGCTGCGCCCGGATATACGAGATCTGGATTTGGGAGGATATGACAGTTCCAGCAGAGGATTTACAGCACTACATCTCGTCTTTTGTGGAAGTCTCGCTGCAAAGCAAAAGAAAGTGATCTGCTATTGAAACGATCAAAAAAGCACCAATGCCTTGTAGCAAAGCTGACACTGGCGCTTTTTTGCATTTTATGTCCGTTCAATAGCCATATTAACAGCGGCCACCAACTGCTCCAATTGCTCCAGCTTTGTGTCCGGACTGAAGGACAGCATTGCCCTCAAGGGCATAGCCATCGTGGTAGCCGCCGCCATTTCATCCGATACAACGCCCGGCTCGTCACCGTCAGCCTTTTGGTCGGGGTGGAACATAGCCATCACAGGGCCCAATGCCTGCTCAAGCACAGCTTTTGCCGCCGGGTGGACCATCATATCTCCCAGCGGGGTATTGATCGTGAAATGGGCTCTGACCGGGACGGCGCTGGCTACCCGGACGGGTGTTTCCAGAAGGATGTCTCTGGCGTTCTTTCCAATCTGGATCTTGTAAATCCCATCGGGAACCTGCCAGTCATGGATGTCGGCATCCCACTGCGCAAAAGCACGTTTCCCAAGGGTGAAGGAGACAGTTTTTGTTTCGCCCGGTTCCAGGTATACTTTCCGGAACGCCCGCAGCTCGCGCACTGGCCGCACCTCGTGACAAGGGGCGTTGGCGATGTAAAGCTGCACGACATCTTTCCCGGCTCTGCACCCGGTGTTTACAACATCTACCGTGACCGTTACCTGCTCTGTGTCCAGCAGTTCCTGCTTATCAACAGTCAGGTTGGAATAGGCAAATGTGGTGTAGGACAGTCCGTGTCCAAACGGGAACAGCACACCCGCCTTTTTCGTCTCATAGTAGCGGTATCCCACCAACCGGCCCTCGCGGTAGGGAACGTCATCCTTCTCTACACCATAGTAGGGATAGGCGGGTGTATCCTCCAGCCGGAGCGGGAAAGTCTCCGCCAGCCGGCCGCTGGGATTCGCACTCCCATACAGCAGATCCGCGGCGGCCAGTCCCGCCGCCTCGCCGCCCAGGTACAGCTCCAGCACCGCCTTCACGGAGGGAAGCCAGGGCATGGAGATGGCGGCGCCGTTGTGGAGAACGACCACCGTATTGGGCTGCACAGCGGCCACAGCCGCGATCAGCCGGTTCTGGTTCTCCGGCATATCGATAGATTTTCGATCCACGCCCTCTGTCTCATAAGCATCCGGAAGTCCGGCAAAGATGATCGCCTTATCCGCCAGCTGGGCTTTTTCCACCGCTTCCGCCAGCAGAGCCGAATCATCATCCCCGTTTCGGTCTGAGTACCCCTGGGCGTAGGTCACATGAGGCAGCTTCCCAACCTCGTCCCAGGCGCAGGACACCCGGTAAGGATTGATGTGGGAACTCCCGCCGCCCTGATAGCGAGGCGCTTTGCAATACTGGCCGATCATCACGACATTCTCTGTCTCGGAAAGCGGTAGGACATGATCCTCGTTTTTCAGCAGCACAGCGCACTCCGTCTCGATCTGCCGCGCCGCCTCATGCCCCGCCTCGTAGTCGTAAGACGCGCCATCATCGTGATTCTCCACATATTTCAGAACGACGGACAGGATGCGGTCTACGGCCTGATCTACAACCGCCTCGTTCAGTGTGCCGTTCTCCACAGCTTGGACGATCTGCCGGACGCTCTCCGGAGAAGGACCGGGCATCCCCAAATCAAGTCCCGCCTTCAGGCTCTCCACAGGATCATCCAGTGCGCCCCAGTCCGTCATAACGTAACCATCAAACCCCCATTCGCCTCGGAGAATATCCGTCAGGTAGGTTTTATTCTCGCAGGCGTAGGTTCCATTGATCTTGTTATAGGAACACATCACCGTCCAGGGCTTGGCCTCCCGCACCGTTTCCTCGAAGGAGGCCAGATAGATCTCCCGCATGGTCTGTTCGTCTACAACGGAATTGCTGCTCATCCGGTAATACTCCTGGTTATTTGCAAGGAAATGCTTGGGGCAGGCGCCCACATGCCGGCTCTGAATGCCCTTTACTGCACCCGATGCCATTTTTGTACTGAGCAGCGGATCCTCGGAGTAATACTCAAAGTTCCTGCCGCACAGCGGGGACCGCTTAATATTCATGGCGGGGCCCAGCACCGCGCTGATATCCTCCGCCTGAGCCAGTTTTCCCAATTCAGCTCCCATCCGTTCCGCTAGTTCCGGGTCAAAGGAGCAGGCCAATGCACATCCGGCGGGGAAGCAGATCGCCTTGACACTTTCATTCAGTCCCAGGTGATCCACGCCCTCCGCTTGCTTCCGCAGTCCATGAGGGCCGTCCGTGACCATGACCGGCGGAATGTTTTCCACACCGTGCAGGTGCCAGAAGTCCAGTCCGCTGCAAAATGCGGCCTTTTGCTCCAGCGTCATGCGGCGTCTGATTTTCTGTGCGTCCATTGCAAATCCTCCTGTTTTAGTTATAAAATAATAGGCTGCATGAGAAAATGTCAGCCATATACAAACAGCTTGACAAATAGTGCGGCTGGCTCGCTGTAGGTATTCAGCACCGCCTCGTCCCCATTCAGCCGCCGGCCGGGCTGCCAGACCCCATCCGCAAACGTTCCCTCCTCCAGTGCCAGGATGTCGATTCCCAGCTTTTCCGTATTCGTGGACTGGAAGGCGAGCGATACATCCCGCACAATCAGATAAAACCCGTTCTCACTTATCCGCAGTACCAAGCATACTCCAGTCTTTCCCTGGAAGCTGGCGCAGATCCGGTAGTCCCCCATCTCAAATTCCGCCGTATCGGAAATTTCACCGGAGTTGGCCTGTAAATCCTCTGTCCCATACTTTTCGGTGATCAGCGGCATCATGCTCCCCAGCATACGGTTGAGCTTTCCATACACCTCTACATCCTGGGGCGTTTGCAGCGCCGGATCGGTTACATCCACACCGAACAGCGCCATCTGTTGGTTCGTGAAGGGCTCCCCCATATCCTCAAGGCCAAATGGTGAGTAGCACACTCCGTGGTAACGTCCAACGCACAGCACTGCCCGCGCCCCGGCATAGCCGTGGGTCGCGCACTCTGGAATGTACAGCGGATTGCCGCCTTTGGTGTACTCCTCGCAGACCGCTGCAAAATTGGGAACATAAATATCCGGCGCGAAGATGTCAATGCTGGGCGCGCAGTACCGCCAGACCTCCATCATTCTGGAAACCGGCCCGCCGCTGGGATAAGCTCCGGGCGCTTCTCCCGGCTTGTTCAGCCAGCAGTTGACGGTAAAGGGAATTGCGTACTCCTTTTTCCCCGCTTCGGCCACGGTGTTGACATAGCGGGCAATGTGATAGGCGCTGAAAATCTCCTCTGCCAGCTCGCCAAAAACCTCCTTCCAGGTTCCACTGCTCCTGCCCTTCTCCAGAGCATCCCTCACCACGTCCGCCGCTTCTCTTTGATGACTGCGCATATAGTCAGCAAAATCCTGGGGAACCGAAGCGGCAAACAGTGCGTCCGCCTGGTCGGAGTGTTCCCGCGCCGCCCCCATCAATCCCGTCTCATTTTCTATCTGAACGCTGACAACGGTATGCGCCTCGCTGTCGATCTCCCGGATGTACGCCATTAGTCGTGCGAAGGCCCGCGCGTCCGCCAGACGTGTCTCCTCACACAAATAGGACAGGCTGCTGTATGGCATATTATAGAAATCCACGTTGTAGATAAAATTCTTTCCCTTGACCACCTGGGCCCGATGGAACCGCGCCGGATTCGTTTTGACCCACTCCGGCGCGTAGTAGCACTGAGCGTTTTTCCATGCGCCGAACCAGAGGAAGCTGATTTTCTTGCCATACCGTCGCGCCTGCTCGATCAATCCCCGGACGAGGGAGAAGTCAAACTTTCCCTCCTCCGGTTCCGTCAGCTCCCAAGTCACAGGCAGCAGCAGGCAGTTCATTCCCAGCGCATTGGCTTTTTCCCAGACCTGTTCCATGTAGGCCAGAGACGAGGAGCTGGAGTTGTGTACCTCTCCCGCCAGCATGATAAAGGGCCTGCCGTCCACCATGAGGGCGGGATGTCCATTGATCCGCCCTATGTGTGGCCGCAAAAGATCCTCAGTCATCAGAGCTTTCCCACCTTTCCCACCGTAATCCCGTTTTCATTGAACACATCTACCCGGACATAGTAATCCCGGCTCTTCACCAGCGCGCCGATCCGCTTCCTGTCGATCCGGGTTCCCATGACCATCCAGCTGTGGTACAACTGATCCGGCGAATTTCCCCAGAGCACGTTATATCCCACAGCATCCGGATCATCGCCGGTGGAAACCACAAAATCCAGGGGGCCGGATCGTACGGCGGATGCCTCTGCCTGCTTCGGCCTGTTTCCGTTTCCTTTTCCAAATACCCGTAAACCGGAGACGCAGGGAGCCGCGCCATAGGGGACCTCATAAATGGTCAGACGCACAAACCGGGCAGTTGCTCCGGCCTCCGTGACCACAAGATCGTGGCTCAAATCGGTAAACGCCCCCCGTTTGTCCTCCAGGACTTCCCAGGCGCTCCCATTCTCCGAGGTCTCCAGCAGCCATCGGGCAGGCTGCGTTTTCCGGTCGATGTACCGCGCCATATCCGGCCCGCTGACCAACTCGCCGGGGCAGGGGATCTCCGCGTCCGGATCGTCCGCGAAGTTGACCTGCACCGCATGGACGGTCATCGCCTCGCCCAAGTCCACCATGAGCCATGCCCCCGGCTCGCCGGAGGCCGCCCGCCACCAGGTCTGAACATTTTCATCCACCGCGCTCTCCGGCCCCTTTCCGGGCGCATACGGGGAGGATGATGCCGCCTTCCGGTAACTGAGCAGGAACCACTCCGGAGCGCACCAGGGATCCTCCCGCATCCGGTCAACAGCCATGGGCCAGTCGCCGTACCGCTGGTTGCAGAACAGGTTTCCCGCCGCGTCAAATCCCGCGGGCCACAGTCCCACCCGGCGCTCGAATACATGGTTGACGCTGATGCGCATGGTGGCCGTGTGCCACCAGCATCCGTCCCTGTCCTGCATTGTGGAGCCATGGCCCGCTCCCGGCAGGAACCCGCCCGGCTTATAGGAGTATGGATTGTTCTCTGCCGGATGGAAAGGCCCCAGCGGATGCTCCGATACATACACACCGTCCGCGTACACGTTCAATTCCGAGCCGGGGCAGGCATATTGCAGATAGTACCGGCCATCCTGCTTCGTCATCCACGCCCCCTCAATGTAGGGCATCCCGGCAAAAGTGGCCCGGATCATCACCCGGTTTTCCTCCGGTATCTGCTCCGCCGTTTTGCCGCAGCTGTCCAGAAACTCGCGGAACAGCCTGTCGATCTCCTCTTCCGTCCGGGGATTCTCGCTATTGTCCTCACCGAACCGCTCATAGCCGTGTTCCATCGGGTTGCCCCAGATCAGCGGGACTTTATCTAAAATGGGCCGCATCGTGTCCGGGTCCAGCTCTGTGCCCCAGATAGGCGTGGCGTTGGCGCAGCCCCAGTAAAAGTACAGCCGCCCGTCGTCGTCCAGGAACAGGTTGGGATCCCAAAAATCAAAGCTGCCCCTGATCTCCTCATACGGCCCGTGGAGCGGGTCCTTTGTCCGGTAGAAATTGCATGGTATGCCCCGATTCGACGCGGTAAAGTACATCCAGTCCCCGACCACCCGCACATCCGGCGCATAGTCATAGATGGGCATATTCTC
>CATOKC010000132.1 GCA_951800675.1 uncultured Oscillibacter sp. | reverse complement strand
GCAAGTGGTCTACCTCCACTGTTGTGAACATTCTCAAACGGCGGGAATACTTGGGGCATACCGTCAACTTCAAGACCCGCAAGCACTTTAAGGATAAAAAGAGCCACTATGTTGACGAGAGCGAGTGGACGATTTTTGAGAATACCCATGAGGCCATCATCGACCAAGAAACTTTTGACAGCGTACAGCGTATCCGAGGCAACGCCAAGCGCTATGCGGACGGCTTTGGCGAGGCCGCGCCGCTGACCGGGCTGATCTACTGTGCCGATTGCGGCGGCAAGATGTATGTTCACCGCACCTACAATGGCAAACGCACTCCGCAATATACTTGCTCCCAATACAGCAAAGTCCCCATTGGCACTCGCTGTCCTACCCAGCATCGTATCGCAGAAAAAACAGTCTTGTCCCTGGTATCTGATATGCTCCAGGCCATCAGCGATTATGCCAAGTCCGACCGGGCAACATTCATCCGGGAGGTACAGGAGGCCCAGGCCAGTCAGCAGGACAGCGACATTAAGAAAAAGCGGCGGCGTTTGGCGGCGGCGCAGAAGCGGGCCGGGGAATTGGAACGGCTCGTCTGTAAAATCTATGAGGACAACGCTTTAGGACGGTTGCCGGATGCCCGGTACGCTGTTCTGGATGCACAGTATGCCAAGGAGCAGGAAGAACTTTCTGCCGAGATTGAGATGTTGGAAAAGGCCGTCAGCAGCTACGACCAAGGCAAGAAATCGGCGGAAAAGTTTATCGCCCTGATTGACAAATACCAAGGCTTTGACACCATGACGAACACTATGCTCAATGAGTTTGTCGATAAAATCCTTGTCCATGAGCGTGACCGCAAAGGATGCCAGGACACCACGCAGACGGTTGAAATCTACTTCAATTTTGTGGGCAGATACATACCGCCCTCTTTCCGGGACGTGGAGCTGACCCCGGAGGAACAGGAGGAATTTCGCAGGCGGGAGGAACGGCGGGACAAGCTGCATCAAGCGTATCTTCGCCGCAAGGCCAGCGGTAAGCAGCAAGAATATGACCGGAGGTACAACGCCAAGCGCAAGCCCGTCATGGACGCAAAGAGGGCCGCTTTGCGGGCCGAGGATATGGAGCGCGGTATCTTCACCACCGTCGCCAGCCTACCCCATCAGGAGCCGCAGAAAGCCGTTGCCCAGACCCGTCCCATGCCTTGAGAGAAAGGAGAGCGCCGACATGAAAATTGAATTGGACTATGTGAAAGTGGGCGATTACTATTTCCCTGCCCTGGCGCTGGAGCCGCAATCTGACCGCAGCCTGGGCAAGTATGGCCTTATGCGTTTGCGCTATTTGAAGGAGCATCGACCGGGCCTGTTTAACCGCCTGACCTTGAGCGGCAAACTGTACGCCCACCTGTTGGAAACCGAGGACGCAGCCAATGACCTGCTGGACAGCATGATGCCGGGAATGGCAAAGGAGGCCGGGGCCACCGAGGATTTGAAAGCCCGCGATCCCATGCGCTGGGTGGGGCTGATGAATTGCTGCAAGGCTCAGGTGGAGGAAATCATTTTTGCAGAACTGATATTCAGCTAAATGCCCAATTCTTTTGTCTTTTGAAAGAAAACGTCTGCACTGTTCTATGCAGTGCAGACGTTTTTAGCTTCGTTGTCAAATGGGAGGAAAAGGAGGGACAAAAAGAAAATTCATTCAGCCTATTGACTCTCCCTATGATGGGATAGTTTATAATACTTCTCCACCAAGGAAACTTTTATGGAATGGGGTGAAGATATGCGCCGCCATATCCTAACCGTAGGGATACGGGATTCTTTTCTAAATGCGCTTGAGAGTACCGTCCAGAAGGACAAAATACAAATCATTTCCTCGCCCAGCCTTGAAATAGCGGGGTGGCTGCTTGCACACCGCAGGTTTGCGGTTATAGTCGCTGATTTGGAAATCTTTTCACAGCTCACTTCAACTTTTCAATATGAGATCAGGCGTCAGTCTCCTTATGTCATTGTGCTGGGTGACGCTGGCACAAAATATAGCTGGCCGGTAGAACATGAGGCAAATTTGTTTCTGTCCTATCAGATTCCACTTTCAAAACTCTGGTCGCACATTATGAAAGCGCTTGCCTTGTACGTTGATGATTGAATATATTCACGGTATCTGTCAGTCAGGGAGAGAACAGCGAAGCTCAAAAGGAGGTGCGGCACAGTCATAATCCCCAAGAGATAATTCAGATTCTACCACAAACTTTTCATAGTCCAGCGCAAATTGTTCCGGGAAAATCGCTGCGGCCTCCTCAATGGCAGGCTGTGCCTGCGAACAGCAGAGGTACTCGCCCGCCGGAAGGTGAAAAACAGCTTCGGGAATCTCCCGCATTCCCTGTGGAATATCAACCCCGATATAAAAAAACAGTTCCTTTTGGTTTCCTTGGCAATGGAGCAGCCGCCCGGCAAAATAGTTGATAGTCAGCCCGCTGTTTTCCACCGTCCGTATCAAGCTGTGGAATTGGGTAAATATGTGAGGTTCTGCAGCATTGGAAGTGCATGGGGTAAGCCAAACATCCATAGCGGGAAATATGCACCGCACCATATCCTCGCTTTGCTGAACCAATTCGCTGTGCTCGATCTCAGCCTGTAATTTTTCCAAATTGGACAGCCGCTCCTGTATGGTCTGAATCTTCTCCTTCGCCAGCGCGGTTCCACGCTCGATTAACCTGGCATAGCGAAGCTGACCGCTGCTCTCACTGTAATACTCCGTGAAATGCTTGAGGGAAATCCCCAGATCAATACAGAGCTGAATGGCCCCTACCACGGGGATTTGCTGCAAATTGTAATAACGGTAGCCGCTGCTGGGATCAACATAGGCAGGGCGGAGAATCCCCAAAGAATCATAGTAACGGAGGGATTTGATATGAACGCCGGTCTGCTTTGACAGAGCGCCGATGGACAACAGATTATCTTTTTTCATGGCGGCAGAAACTCTCCCCAAACAGGATACTCCATTATAATCTCATTCCAGAAAATTGTCAAACAACAAGCACCTGCGAAACTGCGCAGGGAGGAGGTCATCAAAATGGTTCATATGAAAAAAAGAAATGCGCTTTGGTACATGGTTCCCACGATATTGGGATGCGTCTGCTTCTTCCTGTATCGGCGGAAAGCGCGGAATGGAGGTAAGGAACATGTATAACGCAAAGGTTCGGAATGTAATCCGGTACGTTTTTCCCGCAATATTCAGCAATGTCTGCTTCTTTCTGTTCACCATCGTTGACGCTATTTTTGTAGGCAGGGGCGTGGGGACAAACGCGCTGGGGGCAATCAACCTGGTCAGCCCTGTCATTATGGCAGTGGGCGCGGTGAATATGCTCATCAGCATCGGCGGCGTGTCCATTTACGCCGTCCGTGTCGGCCAGGGTGATATAGAGGGCGCAAACCGTGTGTTCCGCCACGGGATGGTATTCCAGCTCTGCGCTTCCTTTGTGTTCACTCTTGCGGGTACGCTTTTTGTGGAGAGAATCTGCGCTCTGCTTGGGGCCAACGAAACCTTTCATCAGTTAGCCGTTGAATACTTGTTCTGGTATTCGCTGTTTATCATCCCGTCGGCTTTGTCAATCGGATTGCAAAATTATTGCCGCAATGACGATGCGCCCGGCTTGGTGAGTATGGTGGTAATCGTAACGACGGTATGCAATATTTTTGGCGACTGGTTCCTGATTTACCCAATGGCGATGGGGACAAAAGGCGCGGCGATTGCCACAGGCATTTCCCAAACCATCGGCCTGCTGATCATCCTGGTACGCTTTGCCCGCAAGCGCGGCAACCTCCGTTTCGGCAAGACGAAGCTGAACGCCGGTCTTTTCCGGGATATTATCGTTCACGGCCTGCCGGAAGGCATCAGCCAGCTGGCAACTCCGGTCATGACCCTCTGTATGAATTTCGTCCTCATTCAAAGAATTGGCGATCTTGGGGTAAATGCGTTTTCGGTAATCTCTTACATAGCTTCTTTTTCTATGGCCGCTTTTTTTGGCGCCAGTGAAGGTTTGCAGCCCTTGTTTGGGCAGAGCTATGGAGCAAAAAATGAAAAGGATCTGAAATTTTACTTTAAGGCCGGTCTGTCCATCAGCGCCGTAGGGAGCGCGGTCATAACCGTCTTGGCGATCCTGCTTGGAAAACAAATCTGCGGGCTGTTCGGCGCTGACACCACAACAACAGAATATGTCGCAGCCGCTCTCCCGCAGTTTGCCGTTGGATTTATCATAACGGCGGTCAATGTGATGATTTCGGCCTATTTATATTCCACCGAGCGGTCTGCCCTGTCCACCAGCATCAGCATTTTACGAAGCCTCATCATAAATTCAGCGGTGATCTTGATTCTGCCCCATATGTTTGGCAATGGCGCGATTTGGTTCTCGCTGCTTGTCTATGAAGCAATCGTGTTGGTAATTGCGGCCATACTGTTAAGGCGCTCTGAACGTAATGGTATCCAGTTTCAGTAAAGGAGGAAAGAGTATGATTATCACCATCAGCCGGGAATTTGGCAGCGGAGGCCGGGAATTGGGAAAACGCCTGTCGGATGCGCTTCACCTTCCCTGCTATGACAACGAGATTATCGAAATGATTTCAAAGGAGCACGGACTTGATGCTGGATATGTGGCCCGCGTCTCAGAAAACAGTCTGCGGGCGGCGTATCCGCTGACGATTGGGCGGCGGTTTTCCATTCCTTATAAGGTGATGGAGCAGTCCATCATGGTGGCTGTCACCCAGCAAAAGATCGTTCAGAAATTGGCCCAGCAGGGCGATTGTGTCATCATTGGACGCTGTGCGGACACGGTTCTGGCCCATCTGCATCCGCTCCGCATTTTCGTCTATGCCGACCGTCCCTCCAAGCTCAAACGCTGCCAGGAGCGGGCCGCGGAGCAGGAAAAATTTACAGTGGCAGAGATGGAACGCCGGATGCGGCAGATTGATAAAAACCGGGCAAAAAAGCATGAACTGACGGCAAGCATCCCCTGGGGAGCAAAAGAGGGCTACGACCTGTGTATCAACACCTCCGGCAGAGAAATCAAGGCGCTTGTCCCTGCGCTTGCAGAATATATCAAAAGTTGGTTTTCAAGTGAATATAACGCTATGGAATAGTGGCGCAAATAGAACTTTTGAAAAAGAAAGAAGTCGCCACATTACATAACTTGTCATGCCCGAAGCGGCGGCTTTGAGAAGATCAGAGCCGCCATTCTTATACTTACTGGCGGCAATTTGGGAGGATGCCGCCATGCGATTACAGGTAGATAGGCACTTGTCAAAAAAAGCCTGACCCCCGCAGCGGCGAAGTCCACCCAGGCTTGCGAAAACAGTCGTTTTCTGACGGCTCATAATGTTGTTACTTGCCCCCGAATGGCCTTGTGCCGTCCGGGGGCTTTTGCATTTCCAGGCCAGCGACACAGGCCCCGCTGCCGCTCCCCGCCCCCTCCGTTCAGACCCCAAAAATCTGAACGGAGGAAAGGACGATGGAAATTACCATCAACTACTATGGGCAGGCTGTGTCCGTGTCGGTGGAGGTCTACGAATATCTCACCCAGGCCGACCACAAGGCGGAGAACCTTGCCCACGAACAGCGGCGGCATTGGGACGGACGCGAATTTGACGAGTACATAATCGCTACGGAGGGCCGCTTGCCCTATTGCGCCACCCCGGAGGAACTGATCTGCCAGCGGGAAACGCTGGATGAAATTCTGTCGGTGCTGGCCCTCTGCACCGACACCCAGCGGGAACGGTTTTTGCTCTATGCCCTGCATGATTTCAGCTATGCCGAGATTGCCGAGATGTGCGGCTGCTCCAAAGTTTCCGTTTGCCAAAGCATCGCGGGCGTTCGCAAAAAGTTTTTCAAATTCTTTGGAAAAACATACTAACGATAGACCCCCTAAGTGGCTACCAGGTGAGGGGCGTTTGCTCCATCACCGGGAGGGACAAGCAGTTTCGGCTGTTTGTCCCTCCTGTCATTTAGGAGGTCAAAATGAAAATCATCAATCTACGGCTCCACTATCCCCATTGCCAGCAGGACAAGCTGGTGGAGGTCAGCGAGGAAGTCTTTGACGTGCTGTGCCAGTCCGTCAGGGAAATGCGGAACTACGAGCGCCGCAAGCGGTATCACCGGGCGTTCTACTCGCTGGACGCTTTCGAGTGGACGGAGAACTATGCCCTGGAACACAGCCCGTCCCCGGAGCAACTTGTCATGCTGGCGGAGGAACGGGCCGAGCGTGACAGACTGGCCGCTACTTTGAGGAACGCCCTGGCCTATGCCACCCCTACCCAGGCCCGCCGCCTCTGTGCCTACTACCTGGGCGGACTGACCCAGCAGCAGATCGCAGACTGCGAGCGCGTCCACAACAGCAATGTGTGTCTCTCCATCCGCCGGGGGCTGTGCAACCTCCGCCGCTACTACACAGACCATCCCCTGGGGAAGTGAGGGCGATATGGCGATTGTCAATTTGCGAAAGCACTATTACCCGCTCTACACAAAAGACACATTCGTGGAAGTGCCGGACGAGGTTGCCGCTGTCATGGAAGAATGTCGGCTCTATGAGAACCGGCAGGAAGGCAGAAAAAGCTATTACCATGTGTACTCAATGGATTGCAGTCCCGGCATTGAAAATCACGCCATGTTCCTGGTGCAGTCCCCGGAAGATTTGATTATTCGGGAGATTGACGAGGCCGCTGAAGAACTGTTGCTGGAACGACTGGCGGAGGCCATCACCCATCTGTCCCCCACCCAGGCGAGGCGGCTCCATGCCCGGTATGCCTTGAAGAAAAAATTTCGGGAGATTGCCGCTGACGAGGGTGTCAGCGGAAGTTGTGCCACCGAGAGCGTCACCAGCGCGATTAGAAAATTGCAGAAGATTTTTGCTAAAAATGGCTGGCTAAACAAGGAGGATTGATACTCATGGACAAATCGCCGGAAGAACAGGCGGTTGAAAAGAAAATCAGCCAATACCAAAACCGTCAGAAGATTTTGCTGAACAAAAAGCGCACCGAGGAACATCGGGCCAGAACGCACCGGCTTATCGGGCGCGGCGCTATTTTGGAGGCCGTTTTTCCCGCTGTCGTTGATATGGAGGGCGAGGAAGTCAAGGCGTTTTTGATTGCCCTGTCCCGTCTGCCGGGGGCGTGGAAGTTAACAGAAAAACCGCTGGAAACTGGGGGTGAGAAGTAAGCTCCAGTCCGAATGGCGCACTTATACACCGTGGCCGGTGTCGTGCGCCCTGCCGGGGGCTGTTGCGCTCTCCGAGCGCGATGGGGGCTGCGCCCCCAAACCCCCGCACCCCCGCCAGAAAGTGACACCCGCTGCGCGTCTGTCACTTTCCGGCGGGGCCAATATCCGTCACTGATAGGAGGTGCGTATTTACGGCAATTTTTCACTGTCCTATACAAATCATCCAGCGGAGCCAGGGAAAATCCACCGTGGCCGCTGCCGCCTATCGGAGCGGTGAAAAGCTGGTGAACGAGTGGGATGGCATGACCCACGACTACACCCGCAAGGGCGGCGTTGTCCATACAGAAATCATGCTGCCCTCTCACGCTCCGCCAGAGTTTCAAAACCGCTCTACTCTCTGGAACAGTGTGGAGGAAATCGAGAAATCCAGCACCGCCCAGCTTGCCAGGGAGATTGAAGTGGCCTTGCCTATTGAACTGTCCAGGGCGGAGCAGCTTGCCCTTGTCCGCTCCTTCGTCAAAGATAATTTTGTGTCGGCTGGAATGTGCGCTGACTTCGCCATCCATGACAAAGGGACAGGCAATCCCCATGCTCATATTATGCTCACCATTCGCCCACTGAAAGAAGATGGGACATGGGGCGCGAAGTGCCGCAAGGTTTACGATCTGGACAGCCAGGGCCAGCGCATCCCGGACGGCAAAGGCGGCTGGAAAAGCCATCGGGAGGACACCACCGACTGGAACCAGCGGAGCAACGCAGAGAAATGGAGAGCGGCATGGGCGGCTTACACCAACCGGGCGCTGGAGGCCGCAGGCAGGCCGGAGCGCATCGACCACCGCAGCTATAAGCGCCAGGGCATTGATAAAATTCCCAGCATCCACATGGGGCCTGCCACCAGCCAGATGGAGCGCAGGGGTATCCAGACGGAGAAAGGGAACATCAACCGGGAGATAGCCGCTGACAACAAGCTGCTGAAAGAAATCAAGGCCCGTATCACCCGTCTTTACAACTGGAGCAAGGAGCAATCGACACAGCCCCAGGGCCGGGAAAGTATCATAGATTTTCTTTTCCAGGCAAAGCAGAACACCGCGCCGACATCCCGCTATGGCAAGGTCAAGGCGCTCAAAGAAAATGTTGCGCTTTTCAATTTCTTGCAGGAAAACGGTATTTCGTCCATGCCGGAGCTTTACGAAAAAGTGTCTGCCATGAACAGCGGCTATTATGATTTGCGCGGCAAAATCGTTAAAGCGGAGCGCCGCATTTCTGCTTTGACTGAACGACTGGAAATGTGGGAGCAGTATCAGAAGTACAAGCCCGTCCGCCAGAAATTGGACAAGGTTTCGCCGGGAAAGCGGGAGCAATTTGAGCAGCGGCATAGCGCCGACCTTGCCCTGTTCGATGCCGCCGTCCGCTACCTGGACACGTTGAAAACTTCCGGCGAGAGCATCACCCCCAAGGCGTGGAGGGCGGAGGCCGCAAAGCTGACCGCAGAAAAGGACGCTGATTATTTGAAAATGCGGGCCATGCGGGAGGACATCAAGGCGGTTGAGACTTTGAAAAAGACCGCCGAGCGCCTTGCCAGGGAGGGCCAGCCCCAGCGCAGGGAGGAACAGGAGCGATGACCTATCAGCAATATCGGGCCGTCCGGCGGCTGGTGCATAGCTGCTGCAACTACCAGGACGGCAACTGCCTCCTGCTGGATGATGGGGAGGAATGTGTCTGCCCGCAGGCAATTTCCTACTCGCTGATCTGCCGCTGGTTCCGGGCCGCTGTCCTGCCGCTGGACGGGGAACTGTGCGCTGCCCTCCTACCGGCCCCGGCTGTCGGGCGGCGGCGCTGCCGGGAGTGCAAGCGGATTTTCACCCCGCCCAAGCACAACACCC
>CATOKC010000131.1 GCA_951800675.1 uncultured Oscillibacter sp. | reverse complement strand
GACCCGCATGGGCTCCGGTAAGGGTTCCCCCGAGTTCTGGGTCGCCGTTGTGAAGCCCGGCCGCGTCATGTTCGAGATCGCCGGCGTGTCGGAAGAAGTTGCCCGCGAGGCCCTGCGTCTGGCCAGCCACAAGCTGCCCATCAAGACCAAGGTCATCGCCCGCGCCGAGGAAGCAGGTGAGTAAGATGAAGGCAAGTGAAATTCGTGAGATTCGCAAGATGACCCCGGAGCAGCTGAACGAGAAGCTGACGGGGCTGAAGAAGGACCTGTTTTTCCTTCGTATGCAGCACGCCACCAACCAGCTGGACAATCCCGTGAAAATCCGGGAGACCAAGCATGACATTGCCCGAGTCAAGACCGTGCTCCGGGAGCTCTCCGCTTCCGGCAAGCAGTGAGAAGGAGGTAAGGAAACATGGACGAGAAGAGAACTTCCTCCCGTAAGACCCGGGTTGGCAAGGTGGTCTCCGACAAGATGGACAAGACCGTCGTGGTCGCCATCGAGGACCGGGTGGCCCACCCTCTGTATAAGAAGATCGTCGGCCGCACCTATAAGCTGAAAGCTCACGACGAGCAGAACAGCTGCGGAATCGGCGACAAGGTAAAGGTGATGGAGACCCGCCCCCTGTCCAAGGACAAGCGCTGGCGCGTGGTTGAGATTATCGAGAAAGCGAAGTAAGGAGGCGTCGAGACATGATTCAGCAGGAAACCTTCCTGAAGGTCGCCGACAACACCGGCGCCAAGGAAATCAAGTGCATCCGCGTCCTGGGCGGTTCCAAGCGCAAATACGGGAACATCGGGGATGTGATCGTGGCCTCCGTCCGCAAGTCCGCTCCCGGCGGCACCGTGAAAAAGGGCGAAGTGGTCAAGGCCGTCATCGTCCGCTCCGCCAAGGGCATCCGCCGGAACGACGGAACCTATGTCCGGTTCGACGACAACGCCGCCGTCCTCATTAAGGACGACAAGAACCCCCGCGGCACCCGCATCTTTGGGCCCGTGGCCCGCGAGCTGCGGGACAAGGACTACATGAAAATCCTGTCCCTGGCTCCCGAAGTGATTTGAGGAGGGCAAAGACATGTCTATGAATATCAAAAAGGGCGACACAGTCGTCCGGCTCTCCGGCGACGGCGGTAAGGACAAGGACCTGAGCACCCACCAGGGCAAGGTCATTGCCACCCTGCCGAAGGAGAACAAAGTCGTGGTGGAGGGCATGAACCTGGTCACCTGCCACATCAAGCCCCGCCGCCAAGGCGAGGAGGGCGGCATCGTCAAGCGGGAAGCCGCTATATACGCCTGCAAGGTCCAGGTGGTCTGCCCCAAGTGCGGCAAGCCCACCCGGGTGGGCCACAAGGTAGAGAAGAAAACCGTGGCCGGCAAAGAGAAAAACGTCAGCGTCCGCGTCTGCAAGAAGTGCGGCGCCGAGCTGTAAGGGAGGAGGAGTGAAACATGGCTGATAAGAAAGTGCCCAACCTCAAGGCGAAGTACGCCTCCGAGGTCGCTCCCGCCCTGATGAAGCAGTTTGGCTATAAGAGCGTCATGCAGATTCCCAAAATCGACAAGGTGGTCGTAAACGTGGGCTGCGGCGAGGCCAAGGAAAACGTCAAGATTCTGGACAACGTGGTCCGGGACCTGGCCCAGATCACCGGCCAGAAGCCCATCATCACCCGTTCCCGGAAGAACATCGCCAACTTCAAGCTCCGTGAAAATATGCCCATCGGCGCGAAGGTCACCCTCCGCGGCGAGAAGATGTGGGAGTTCCTGGACCGCCTCTTTAACGTGGCCCTGCCCCGCGTCCGTGACTTCCAGGGCATCAGCCCCAACGCCTTCGACGGCCGGGGCAACTACGCCCTGGGCATCCGGGAGCAGCTGATCTTCCCCGAGATCGAGTATGATAAAATCGACAAGATCCGGGGCATGGACGTGGTCATCTGCACCACCGCGCACACCGACGAAGAGGCCCGCGCCCTGCTCACCCAGGTCGGCGCGCCCTTCGCCCGCTAAGGAGGGAGAGAAGAATGGCTAAGAAATCCATGATTCTGAAGCAGCAGCGCCCCGCCAAGTACTCCAGCCGGAAGTACAACCGCTGCAAGCTCTGCGGCCGTCCCCACGCGTATCTCCGGGACTACGGCGTGTGCCGTATCTGCTTTAGGGAGCTGGCCTATAAGGGCGAGATTCCCGGCGTCCGCAAGGCTTCTTTCTAAGAACCCCGGACTTGTTTTGTGAACAGGGGCCTTGGATATGGGGCCTTTGGGATAACGGATAGCGAAAGGTCATGGCCAATCGGGATGGAACCCAATTGGTCATGATACCTCGCTACCGCAGCGGTTTTAAAACCGCAACTCTAAAATAGGAGGAACTACACCATGCATATCACCGATCCGGTTGCGGATATGCTCACCCGCATCCGCAACGCCGTCAGCGCGAAACACGACACCGTGGACGTCCCCGCTTCCAACATGAAAAAGAGCATCGCTCAGATTCTGCTGGACGAGGGCTATATCAAAAATTTCCAGATCGTGGACGACGGCACCCAGGGAAAAATTCACATCACCCTGAAGTACAACGCGGGCAAGGAAAAGGTCATCACCGGCCTGCGCCGCGTCTCCAAGCCGGGCCTTCGGGTCTACGTGGGCGCCGACGAGCTGCCCCGCGTGCTCCGCGGCCTGGGCATCGCTATCATCTCCACGTCCAAGGGCGTCATGACCGACAAGAAGGCCCGCGAGCTCCATGTCGGCGGCGAAGTCCTGGCGTTCGTCTGGTAAGGAGGGTATTGAACAATGTCTAGAATCGGCAGAATGCCCATTACCGTCCCCGCCGGCGTGACCGTGAACATCGCCGAGGGTAATGTGGTCACTGTGAAGGGACCCAAGGGCCAGCTGACCCGCGCGCTGCGCCCGGAGATGATCATTGAACAGGAAGGCACCACGATCACCGTGAAGCGTCCTTCCGAGGATAAGCTGCACCGCAGCCTCCACGGCCTGACCCGCACGCTTCTGCACAACATGGTGGTCGGCGTGACCGACGGCTATGCCAAGGAGCTGGATGTCAACGGCGTGGGCTACCGTGTGGCCAAGGAGGGAAGCAACCTGGTCATGAACCTGGGCTATTCCCATCAGGTGATCGTTTCGGAGGTGGAGGGCATCACCATCGAGGTTCCCTCCCCCAATAAAATCATTATTCGCGGCTGCGACAAGGAGGCCGTGGGCCAGTTTGCCGCCGAGGTCCGCGAGAAGCGCCCGCCCGAGCCGTACAAGGGCAAGGGAATCAAGTATACCAATGAAACCATCCGCCGCAAGGTCGGTAAGACCGGCGCCAAGAAGTAAGGAGGTGTGCCGAAATGATTAAAAGACCCAATACCAACGCCCAGCGCATGAAGCGCCACAAGAGGGTGCGCGCCAAGATCTCCGGCACTCCCGAGATGCCGCGCCTGAACGTGTTCCGCAGCGAGGCCAACATCTACGCCCAAATCATCGACGATGTGTCCGGCGTGACCCTGGTCTCCGCTTCCTCCCTGGATAAGGCCGTCGAAGGCTACGGCGGGAATGTCGCCGCAGCGGAGGCCGTGGGCAAGCTCGTCGCCGAGCGCGCCAAGGCCAAGGGTATCGAGACCGTGGTGTTTGACCGCGGCGGCTACCTGTATCACGGCCGTGTGAAGGCCCTGGCCGAGGGCGCCCGCGAGGGCGGCCTGCAGTTCTAAGGAGGGAGGAACGTTCAATGCCTAGATTTGAAAGAGAGCAGAGCGAGTATATCGAGAAAGTCGTGTACCTGAACCGCGTTTCCAAGACCGTGAAGGGCGGCCGGGTCATGAAGTTCTCCGCCCTGGTGGTCGTGGGCGACGGCAAGGGCAAGGTCGGCTACGGCCTGGGCAAGGCCGCCGAAGTTCCCGAGGCCATCCGCAAGGGCATCGAGGCCGCCAAGAAAAATATGATTACCGTGACTCTGGCGGGCACCACCCTGCCCCATGAGACCATCGGGGAAGCTGGCGCGGGCCGGGTGCTGATGAAGCCCGCCGCCCCCGGTACCGGCGTTATCGCCGGCGGCGCGGTCCGCGCCGTCGTGGAGGCCGCGGGCATCAAGGACATCCGTGCCAAGAGCCTCCGGTCCAACAACCCCAACAACGTTGTCGCCGCCGCCTTCCAGGGACTCAAGAGCATGCGCGGTCCCGAGGAGGTTGCCCGCATCCGCGGGAAGAGCGTCGAAGACATCGTGGGTTAAGGAGGCAACAAACGTGGCAAACTTAAGGATTGAGCTCGTCAAGAGCCTGAACGGCCGCCTGGAAAAGCAGGTTGCCACCGCGCATTCCCTGGGTCTGCGCAAGATCGGTGACGTCACCGTGCAGCCCGACAACGATCCCACCCGCGGAAAAGTGGCGAAGATCGGCTATCTGCTGCAAGTTACCGAAGAGAAGTAAGGAGGCGCCAAACATGAAATTAAGCGAACTGTCTCCCGCCGAAGGTTCCGTCCGGCAGGCATACCGCAAGGGCCGGGGCGCCGGCAGCGGCAACGGAAAGACCGGCGGCCGGGGCCACAAGGGCCAGAAGGCCCGCTCCGGCGGCAAGGTCCGCGTGGGCTTTGAGGGCGGCCAGATGCCTCTGGCCCGCCGGGTCCCCAAGCGCGGCTTCAACAACATCTTCGCCAAGCCCCTGGAGGTCGTGAACCTCAGCGCCCTGAACGCCTTTAACGATGGGGATACCGTGACCGCCGAGGCGCTGCTGGAAAAGGGCGTCCTCAGCAAATGCGAGTACGGCTTCAAGGTCCTGGGCAACGGGAAGCTCTCCAAAAAGGTCAATGTCAAGGCCAACGCTTTCTCCGCGTCTGCCAAGGAGGCCATCGAGGCAGCCGGCGGAAAGGCGGAGGTGAAGTAACGTGATCCAAACCGTTCGCAAAGCCTGGGCCATCCCCGAGCTGAAAAAGAAGATCGTCTTCACGTTGCTGATCCTGCTGATCTTCCGCATCGGCAACGCAATCACTGTCCCCTATATCGACGTGGCCCAGCTGGAAGCCCAGCTCAAGGGCATGGGCGCCACGATTTTGGGACTGTACAACGTGATGAGCGGCGGAGCCTTTGCCACCGCCACGGTCTTTGCCCTGAGCATTCAGCCCTATATCAACAGCTCCATTATCATCCAGCTGCTCACCGTGGCCATCCCCTATCTGGAGCGGCTGGCGAAGGACGGCGGTGAAGAGGGCCGGAAAAAGATTCAGTCTATCACCCGCTATACCACCGTGGCCATCGCCATTCTCCAGGCCGTGGGCTATTACTTCATGATGAAGCGCTACGGCATCCTGGCTCCCGGGGCCGAGGGCATCTGGCCCGCCCTGGTGATCATCGTGTCCTTCATCGCCGGTTCCTCCTTCGTGATGTGGATGGGCGAGCAGGTCACCGAGTTCGGCGTGGGCAACGGCATTTCCATCATCCTCTTCGCGGGCATCGTCTCCCGGGTTCCCACCATGGTTTCCAGCATGATCCAGGGCGTGAGCCGGTGGTCCGCCATCAACAGCGGCGACATGACGCGGGATACCCTGACCGAGGCCGGCTATACCGCCGACCAGGCCCAGCAGGTTCTGGACAGCGCTATGGCTCCCTGGGCGGTCATCCTCCTTCTGGTGGGCGGCCTGGCCCTCATCGCCTTCATCGTGTTCATCAACGACGCCGAGCGCCGCATCCCCGTGCAGTACGCCAAGCGTCAGGTGGGCCGGAAGATGTACGGCGGCCAGAGCAGCAACCTGCCCATGAAGGTGAGCATGGCCGGCGTTCTGCCCGTCATCTTCGCCCAGAGCATCGCCTCTTTGCCCATTACCATCTGGAGCTTTGTGGGCATCCCCGCCGAGGGCACCTTGTCCCGGAGCGTCTATGACGCCATTGACACGAAGTCGGTCATGTATATGGTGGTTTATTTCATTCTCATCATCGGCTTCGCGTATTTCTACTCCAGCATCCAGTTCAACCCCGTGGAAATTGCCAACAACATGAAGAAGCAGGGCGGCTTTATTCCCGGTTTCCGTCCCGGCAAGCCCACGGTGGACTTCATCCGCAAGGTGCTCAACAAGATCACTCTGTTCGGTGCCATCTACCTTGGCATCGTGGCCATCTGCCCCCTGATCATCGGCCGGATTCTGGGCAACAACTCCGTAGCCATCGGCGGCACCTCCGTCATCATCGTGGTGGGCGTGGCGCTGGAGACGGTCAAGGCCCTGGAATCTCAGATGCTGATGCGTCAGTACAAGGGTTTCCTGGAGTAATCAAAAAATTATTGGATGCCGGCGCCGGGCGGGGCCGTGAGCTCCGCCCGCGCCCGGAATACAGGAGGTTTTAATCATGAAATTGATCCTGTTGGGCGCCCCGGGCGCCGGGAAGGGAACACAGGCCGACATCCTGTGTGAAAAGCTGGATATTCCCACCATCTCCACCGGCAACATCCTCCGCGCCGCCGTGAAGAACGGCACTCCCACTGGACTGAAGGCCAAGGCCTTCATGGACGCGGGGCAGCTGGTGCCCGATGAGGTGATCATCGGCATCATCTCCGAGCGGCTGGAGGAGCCGGACTGTGCCAAGGGCTACATTCTGGACGGGGTGCCCCGCACCATCGCCCAGGCCGAGGCGCTGGAGAAGGCCGGAATCGTCTTTGACCGCGTGGTCTCTCTGGAGGTCAGCGACGAGACGATTATGGAGCGCATGAGCGGCCGCCGGGTCTGCCCGGACTGCGGCGCCAGCTACCACGTCGCGGCGGTGCCCCCCAAGGCGGAGGGCGTTTGCGACAAGTGCGGCGGGAAGCTGATCCAGCGCAAGGATGATGCCCCCGAGACGGTGAAGTCCCGCCTCGAGGTCTATCATAAGGAGACGGAGCCCCTCAAGGCGTTTTACGCGGAGCGGGGACTGCTGAAGACGGTGGAGAACCAGCCGACAGTGGAAGCCAATTCCCAGGCGATCCTCCGCGTTTTGGGGAGATAACGGGATGATTACCCTGAAATCCTCCCACGAGATCGACTTGATGCGCCGGAGTGGAAAAATTACCGCGGCTGCCCGTGCCTTGGCAGGGGAAATGGTAAAGCCCGGCGTGACAACCCAGGAGATCAACGACGCGGTGGAGCGGTATATCCGCCAGCAGGGGGCGGTCCCGTCCTTTCTCCATTACAACGGCTACCCAGCCAGCGTCTGCATCAGCGTCAACGACGAAATCATCCACGGCATCCCCGGCAAACGGGTTTTGCGGGAGGGCGATATCGTCAGCGTGGATGTGGGCGCGTACATCGGGGGCTTTCATGGAGACTGCGCGGCGACGTTCCCCTGCGGAAGGATTTCCCCGGAGGCCCAGCGCCTGATCGACGTGACCAGGCAGAGCTTCTTTGAGGGAATCCGCTTCGCCCGGGAGGGGCAGCGTCTTCAGGACATCTCCGCGGCGGTCCAATCCTATGTGGAGCAAAACGGCTTCTCCGTGGTCCGGGAATACGTGGGCCACGGCGTGGGAGCCAAGATGCACGAATCGCCGGAGATCCCAAACTACGGCCGTCCGGGCCACGGCCCCCGCCTTTTGCGGGGAATGACCCTGGCCATCGAGCCCATGGTCAACGCCGGAGCCGCCGCCATCACCCAATTGAGCGACGGCTGGACGGTGAAGACCGCCGACGGAAAGTGGGCGGCCCACTATGAAAATACGATCCTGATTACCGATGGCGCGCCGGAAATTTTGACGGCCCCCGCTATTTGACAACAGGTGAGAGAGAACGCATGGAGATTGCGAAATCAAACATCGTCCGCTCCAACGCGGGGCGAGACAAAGGCAAGCTCTTCGTCGTCCTGGCGCTGGAGGGAGAATACCTCCTGCTGGCGGACGGAAAATCGAGAAAGGTGGAATCCCCGAAGCGGAAGAAGCGCAGGCATGTGCTCTTCGTCTCGGCGGAGGAGACCCGCCTCGCCGAAAAGATCAAGAGCGAGGAGAAGATCACCAACAGTGAGCTTCGCAGGACACTCGCGGCCTGCCGCGAGGCGATCCAGCCGGACCAGGAGGGATAACGTTTGGCAAAATCCGATATGATCGAAGTGGAAGGTGTTGTGGTGGAAGCCTTGCCCAACACGACGTTCCAGGTTGACATTGGAAATGGTCACATGATTCTGGCGCATATTTCCGGGAAACTGAGGATGAATTTCATCAGGATTCTGCCCGGCGACAAGGTCACGGTGGAGATGTCCCCGTACGATCTGACCCGGGGCCGGATCACCTGGCGCAGCAAATGACATCAAACGACGTAAACCGCTGAAAGGAATGGTTGCAGACTATGAAAGTAAGACCGTCCGTGAAGCCCATGTGCGAAAAGTGCAAGGTCATCCGCCGCAAAGGCCGTGTTATGGTCATTTGCGAGAACCCTAAGCACAAGCAGAGACAGGGCTGAGAATTGAAATTGGAGGTGCTTTAAAAGTATGGCACGTATTGCCGGTATTGACCTGCCGAAGGATAAACGTATCGAAATCGGCCTCACCTATATCTACGGCATTGGGCGCAAGAGCGCCAAGGACATCCTGGCGAAGTCCGGCGTGAACCCCGACACCCGGGTGAAGGACCTGACCGACGCCGACGAGCAAAAGCTCCGTGACGCCATTGACGACTACACCGTCGAGGGCGACCTCCGGCGGCAGACCGCCCTGGACATCAAGCGGCTCAGCGAAATCGGCTGCTACCGCGGCCTGCGCCACCGCAAGGGCCTGCCCGTCCGGGGCCAGCGCAGCAAAACCAACGCCCGTACCCGGAAGGGACCCAAGAAGACCATCGCCAACAAGAAGAAGTAAGGAGGGAGAAACAGTATGGCAGCACAGAAATCCGGCGGAAAGAAAGTCATCCGCCGCCGCCGTGAGCGGAAGAACATTGAGCGTGGCCAGGTCCATATCCGTTCTTCCTTCAACAATACCATGGTAACCGTCACCGACGCCCAGGGCAACGCCATTTCCTGGGCCTCCTCCGGCGGCCTCGGCTTCCGGGGCAGCAAGAAGTCCACCCCCTTCGCGGCCCAGACCGCGGCGGAGACCGCCGCCCGCGCCGCCATGGAGCATGGGCTCAAGACCGTGGAAGTGTTCGTCAAGGGACCCGGCCAGGGCCGTGAGGCCGCCATCCGGGCGCTGCAGGCCG
>CATOKC010000130.1 GCA_951800675.1 uncultured Oscillibacter sp. | reverse complement strand
CCGCAAGCGGCAAAGCTCACTCGCTGCGCTGCTCCGGCTCTCCCCACCGCAAACGCTTCGCTGGTTTGCGGCGGGGACCCCAAGGGCAGGAATCTGATGGATGAGATGCGATGGGTCCGGGAAGAAATCCGGGAAAACATTGACTATGAGGGACTGGTCTGGGATCATCCCTGCGACAGCGACATTTTTAACGGTTATGTGGAACTAATGGTGGAGGCTTGCTGCTCCACAGGAGAAAACGTCCGCATTTGCGGGCAGGATTTCCCGACGGCAGTGGTCCGTTCCCGCTTTCTGAAGTTGGGAACATCAAAGCGTACACTCTCGCCGCCCTCTACAATGCCCCGGTCACCATAGGGCAGTATTACGCTTCCCTGGTCAGCCGCGATCTGGCGGAGGATTCGACGGACTCAATACGAGCCCGCAGCGCGGCGCCCTGTCTGCCCATGATAGTATAAGGGACGCTGCCCAGGCTGCCCCGGATGTTTTATTCATCTGTTTTTTGTTAAAATTATGAAAGAGCGCTTTCCATGTTTTACAAAAAGGGGGCCGGCACATGAACTGCAAAACCTACGGCTACGTCCGCGTATCCACCCAGGTCCAAAACGAGGCCCGCCAGCTGGCGGCAATGCGGGAATTTGGCATAGATGAGGAAAATATCGTCATTGAGAAGCTGTCCGGGCGTGATTTTAACAGGCCGCGATACCATGCGCTGGTGGGCGGCTTATGCCCTGGGCCGTCAAGAGCATCGACCGCCTGGGCCGGAATTACACAGAGATTTTGGAACAATGGGCCGCTATCACCAAGGGGCGGGAAGCCGCCATTGTGGTGCGGGACATGCCCTTGCTGGATACCCGGCAGGGGCGGGACCTCACCGGAACCCTGATCGCCGACATTGTGCTCCAGCTTCTCAGCTACGTGGCCCAGACCGAGCGGGAGAGCATCCGCCAGCGGCAGGCGGAGGGCATTGCCGCGGCGAAGGAGCGGGGCGTCCAGTTCGGACGGGAACGGATCGAGCTTCCGGAAGACTTTCCGGAATTTTCCCGGCTGTGGCAGGAGGACGGCATTTCCTCCAAAAGCGCGGCCAGGGAGCTGGGAATGTCCTATCAAACCTTTGAGCGGCAGGGGCTTGATCTGCTGCCTACTGTCCATGAGGGCGTGGCCGTCCGACAGATGGAGCTCAAGGGCATCACCACCGGCAAAGGCGATTTGAACCGCTGAATAAGATCGGTTTTCCCCAGTTTTATTGCCCTCCTCATTTTTCTATCAGCCAGTCCAGCACGTATTTCTGCCGGATTCCATTGTGGGAAACCGGAGGGTCATTGTCCATCACCAGCAGATACTTGGGATTGTGGTCCGGGATGGAATCTAGCGGCGCCAGCTCTCGCGCCAGTGTCGCTTTCTCCCGCACCGTCAAGGCCGCCTGGTAGTATTCGGTGTTACCGTCACAGTCCTGCGCCACAAAGTCCACCTCAGCGGACCCGGCCTTGCCGATATATACCTGATAGCCCCGGCGCAGCAGTTCAAGAAAGACCACGTTTTCAAGGATATGACCCTGATCTACATTTCGGGTGCCCAGCAGGTAGTAGCGCAGCCCGATATCCGCCAGATAATACTTATCCAGAAGCCGCAGGTATTCCTTGCCCTTGATATCGAACCGGCTTACCCTATACATCAGCAGACTATCCGTGATGCCCTCCAGGTAGTTTTCCACAGTACGGCTGGCAATTTTCCGTCCGGCGCTGGTCATGGCATCCGCGATTCTCTTAGCCGAGCAGGTGTTTCCAATATTGTCAAATAGGAACCGGATGACGCTTTTCAGCATGGCCGGGTTCTGAACGCGCCTACGCTCCACAATGTCATTGAGGACAACCGTATTGTAGAGGCCGTCCAGATAGGTGTGGACCTGCTTTCTGGACTTCAGTTCGACGGTATAGGGGAAAGAACTGTTATAGACATACCTCCGGTACAGTTCCTCCCGATTCATGGTATCTGGGAAAGCGCTGACATACTCCGCAAAGGAAAGCGGGAGCATTTTCAGCTCCACATAGCGGCCGGAGAGTAAGGTCGCCAACTCCCCGGACATAAAGTAAGCGTTGGAGCCGGTGATATAGACGTCGGCGTTCTTTTGGAGAAACAAGCTGTCCACCGCTTTTTCGTAGTGTGCGACGTGTTGGATCTCGTCTAGGAAGATGTAATTCATCTTTCCAGGAAGCATCCGGCTTTTGACGTGTTCATACAGCTCTTTATAGCCGCACAGCGGCTCATTATCCACATCCTCAAAGTTGATGGCAATGATCTGCTCCGGGGCCACGCCGCAAGACAGCAAATGTTCTTGGAACAGCTCAAATAAAGTGGATTTCCCGCACCGCCGGATGCCGGTTATCACCTTAATGATCTGCTGTTCCTTCCAGTCAATCAAAAAATTCAAATATTCCGTTCTTGGAATCAACATGTTTCTCACCCCTCTTTCTATTGCTACGAGCATAACACATGGGATTTAACGATGTCAATAGTTTTAATTATACGTCAAACTTCCTCTGCATATTCAAAAAGATTGAATTTTGCTTCTCGGGAGCTTAAAAAGGCTTACCCTGTCTATGACCCATGAGGGGGTGCGCCGGGCAACCTATCAGGCAGTCGACTGTGCGAAAAAGAATGGAGCAATCATTTCCTTTGACCCCAATCTCCGGTCTCCACTGTGGGATACTATGGACAACGCACGGGGCCAGATCGAATGCGGCCTGTCCAAGTGCGATATCCTGAAGATTGCCGATAATGAGCTGGAATTTATGACCGGGACAACGGATTTTGACCGGGGCGCGGCGGTCCTGCGGCAGGCGTTTCCCAACATTCGTCTGCTGAATGTCATCGCCGGCGCGGAGGGCAGCTATTCCTATTATGAAGGGCTCCGGGTGTTTGTCCCCGCGCGGAAATTGAAAAACACGATCGAGACCACCGGTGCCGGGGATACCTTCTGCGCCTGCGTTCTGAACTACATTCTCGATCACGGGCTGTCCGGGCTGAGGGAAGAGGAGCTGCGCGAGATGCTCTCCTTTGCCAACGCCGCTGCGGCGCTCGTTACGACCCGGAAGGGAGCCCTGCGAGTCATGCCGTCCAGGGAGGAGATCAACGGTTTGCTGTAATATGCCGGGCACCAGGATACCCAGCTTATGTCCGATCAGCGGTGTTAATGGCGCGCCACCCAAAAACAAGCACCAAGCGGCGGTTTTGAAAAACAACAGATTTCAAGACCGCCGTTTTCAGCGCACCGGCGGGCGCACGTTCTAACGGAATAATATTGAAAATACCGGTATCTTTTCCGGCAGTGTTCAAAAACTCAAATTACCTATTGACAAGCTGGGTAATTATGCTATAATCCAATTACCAATAAAGATACTAGGTAATCAAAACGGAGGATTCCCTATGAAAATCTATGCCGATAACGCGGCCACAACGAAGATGAGCCGGACCGCTGTGGACGCTATGCTGCCCTATATGGACGAGATCTACGGCAACCCCTCCAGCCTCTACACCTTCGGCCAGAGGGCCAGGGAGGCCCTGGAGGACGCCCGGGGGCGAATCGCCGCCTGTCTTGGCTGCGAGGCAAGGGAGCTCACCTTCACCTCCGGCGGCAGCGAGGCGGACAACCAGGCCATTCGTTCCGCCGCCGCCCTGGGGGCCCGGAAGGGCAAGCGCCACATCGTCTCCACCGCCTTCGAGCACCACGCAGTGCTCCACACCCTGAAAAGGCTGGAGGGCGAAGGCTTTGCCGTCACCCTGCTGGACGTCTACGAAAACGGCCTGGTGACGCCGGAGCAGGTCCGGGCGGCCATCCGGCCCGACACCTGCCTGGTAAGCGTCATGTACGCCAACAACGAGATCGGCACCGTCCAGCCCGTCTCGGAGATCGGCGCAGTCTGCCGGGAGGCGGGGGTGCTGTTCCACACCGACGCGGTCCAGGCGGCGGGGCACCTGCCCATCGACGTGGGGCCGCAGAACATTGACCTTCTCTCCCTCTCCGCCCACAAGTTCCACGGGCCCAAGGGCATCGGCGCCCTGTACGCCCGCCGGGGCGTGGCCCTGACGAACCTCATTGAGGGCGGGGCCCAGGAGCGGGGCCGGCGGGCCGGGACGGAAAACCTCCCCGCCATCGTGGGCATGGCGGCGGCGCTGGAGGAGTCCTGCGCCCATCTGACGGAGAACGCCGTCCGTATCTCCGCCCTGCGGGACAGGCTCATCGCGGGCCTTGCGGAGATTCCCCACAGCGTCCTGAACGGCGACCCGGCAAAGCGGCTCCCAGGGAACGTGAATTTTTGCTTTGAGGGCATTGAGGGCGAATCCCTGCTGCTTCTGCTGGACGACAAGGGCATCTGCGCCTCCTCCGGGTCCGCCTGTACCTCCGGGTCCCTGGACCCCAGCCACGTGCTGCTGGCCATCGGGCGGCCCCACGAGATCGCCCACGGCTCTTTGCGGCTGACCATCGGCGAAGAGACGACGGAGGAAGAAGTGGAGTATCTAATCGAAGCCGTCCAGGACGCGGTTTCGTATCTGCGGAGCATGTCCCCGGTGTGGCGGGACCTGGAGAACGGCAAGGCAACCCATATCATCTGAGGAGGATTGAAATTATGGCATTATACAGCGAGAAAGTAATGGACCATTTCCGCAACCCCCGGAACGTGGGGACCATCGAAAACGCCGACGGCGTGGGAGAAGTGGGCAACGCCAAATGCGGAGACATTATGAAGATCTATCTGAAAATCCGGGACGGCGTTATTGAGGACGTGAAATTCGAGACCTTCGGCTGCGGAAGCGCCATCGCCTCCAGCTCCATGGCCACGGAGCTCATCAAGGGAAAGCCGGTGTCCGAGGCCATGGCCCTGACCAACAAGGCCGTGGCGGAGGCCCTGGACGGCCTCCCGGCCCACAAGCTCCACTGCTCCGTCCTGGCGGAGGAGGCCATCAAGGCGGCGCTGAAGGACTACTACGACCGGCAAGGCGTGGCCTATGACCCGGCCCAGTTTCCGGACTGCGCCCACTGTGAAGGCTGTGGGCGGTAAGGTTTTGGTGGCCATGAGCGGCGGCGTGGATTCCTCCGCCGCCGCTCTTTTGCTGAAACGGCAGGGCTATGACTGCGCGGGCTGTACCATGAAGCTCTTTGACAGCGAAGACGCGGGGCTCAGCCGCCGGACCTGCTGCTCCCTGGAGGACGTGGAGGATGCCCGGGCGGCGGCCTTCCGGCTGGGGATACCCTACTATGTGTTCAACTTCAAGGACGCATTCCGGGCGGCGGTGATGGAGAAGTTCGCCGCCGGTTACGAAGGCGGTCTAACGCCCAATCCCTGCGTTGACTGCAACCGGTACCTGAAATTCGGGCGGCTCCTGGAGCGGGCTAAAGTGCTTGGCTGTGATTATCTCGCCACCGGCCACTACGCCAGGATCGAAAAACGGGACGGGCAGTATGTCCTGAAAAAAGCGCTGGATCAGTCAAAGGACCAGAGTTATTTTCTCTACGGCATGACCCAGGACCAGCTTGCCCATACCCTGTTCCCTCTGGGAGGGCTCCAAAAGTCCAAAGTCCGCAAAATTGCCTGGAAAGCTGGACTCGCCAATGCGGGAAAACGGGATAGCCAGGATATCTGCTTTGCCCCGGATGGGGACTATGCCGCCGCCGTGGAGCGGATTTCCGGCAGAGCCGCCGTCCCCGGAGATTTTGTGGATACCGCCGGGAGGGTCCTAGGAACCCACCGGGGCGTGATTCACTACACCGTCGGTCAGCGGCGGGGCCTGGGAATCTCCGCGCCGGAGCGTCTTTATGTCTGCGGCGTCTCCGCAGAAGACAACACCGTTACCCTGGGCGGAAAAAAGGCGCTGCTCCGGGCCTGGATTGAAGCGGGAACGTTTCATTGGATTTCCGGGACGGCTCAGGAGCGGCCGTTTTCCTGCGGCGTCAAGCTGAGGAGCACCCAAAAGGAGCTGCCCGCCACGGCCTATCCCGCCGGAAAAGGCCGGGTGCGCGTGGTATTTGACGAACCCCAGCGATCTCCTGCCCCGGGCCAGGCGGCGGTGCTTTATGACGGAGACACGGTGCTGGGCGGCGGAGAAATTCTTCCCTCAGACTAGCCGGACACTATCCAAAGGATACAACGGATACGATACCGGAAGGAGGCACGCTGAATGGATAATCCTCTTCGTTACCAGATGACGGGATACGACTGCGGCCCCACCTCCATGCTCAATGCCGTCAGCTATCTCTTTCGCCGGGAGGAGATCCCGCCGGAGATCATCCGGAGCGTCACATTGTACTGTCTGGACTGCTTCGGCCCGGACGGGACCTGCGGGAAATGCGGCACCTCCTGCATGGCCATGATGTTCCTCAGCAGCTGGCTGAGCGGCTTCGGCCAAGCGGGGCACCTGCCGGTTTTCAGCCAATACCTCTCCGGGCAAGAGGTGAATTTCTCCCAGAACGGAAGGCTGCTGGATACCCTGTGCCGGAGAGGGGCCGCCGTGGTCCGGGTGGATCTCGATGGCTGGCACTATGTGCTGCTGACAGATGTGCGGGGGGATATGGTTTACTTTTTTGACCCCTACTACCGGCCAAGCCCCTTTGACGACCCGGCCCTGCAAATGGATGAAGCCCATCCGGCGTCCTATAACCGGATCGTACCGGTCCGCTATTTTGAGGGAACCGGCGTCTATGCCCTTCCCCCTCCGGAGGAACGGGAGGCCGTCCTGCTGTTCAATGAGAACACAAAGCTGACAGAGGAAAAAACGGTAGAATACATGATTTGAAGGGAGCGCATTCACTATGCCCCATAGAGCATCTTATCGAGGACCTCTGATCCTCATTGCTTGTGTAGCCCTGGGTGCTGTCCTGGGCCTTTCCCTGGAAGAAAAGGCGGCCTTTCTCTACCCCATCGGACAAATCTGGTTGAACCTGCTGTTCGTTCTGCTGGTGCCGCTGATCTTCTTCTCCATCTCCAGCTCCATCGCCGGGGTCAGTGACACCAGACGGGTGGGGAAGATGCTGGCCCTGACCATCGGTGTATTCGTGGTCACCGCCGCCGTCGCAGGAATTTATATGTTTGTCGTCACAGGGATCTTCGGCGTAGACACCTCCATTCAGCTGGGTGGGGCGGAGGCAGAAGCGGGAACCGCCGTCATGAGCGTGGGGGACCAGATCGTCAACACCTTCACCGTCAGCGATTTTCCCCTGGTGATCTCCCGGAGCCATATCCTGGCCCTCATCGTCTTTACGGTGTTCTTCGGCGTCACGGTGTCCTTGCTGGGAGAAAAGGGCCGCCCCGTGGCGGAGTGGCTGGGCCATCTGTCCCTGGTGTTCTACAAGATGGTAGAGCTTTTGATGAAGTTGGCTCCCCTGGGTCTGCTGGCCTACTTTGCCAACCTCACCGGGACCTACGGTGCGGACCTTCTGAAAAGCTATGCCCGGGGCCTGCTCATTTACTATCCGGCAGCCATTGTCTACTTCTTCGTGTTTCTGGCCCTTTACGCCTTCCTGGCGGCAGGCCCCTGGGGTGTGAGGAACTACTTCAAAAACATCCTCACCCCGGCCCTGACAGCCCTGGGCACCCGCTCCTCCGCCGCGGCCCTGCCCTTGCAGCTGGATGCCTGCGACAAACTGGGCATTCCCCGGGAGGTCAGCTCCGTGGTGGTGCCGGTGGGCGCTACCTGCCACATGGACGGGGCCTGTATCGCCACTATCTATGAGATCGTCCTTTGCTGCGCCCTGTTTGGCCACCCGCTGAACAGCGTCGGGGACTTTGCCTTTGCTCTGGTGATTGCGGTGGCCGGTTCCGTGGCGGTGTCCTCCGTTCCCGGCGGCGGCGCGGCCATGGAAACCATGGTGATTTCCGCCTTCGGTTTCCCCGCCGCGGCCCTGCCGGTGCTTCTGATGATGACCCAGCTCTTTGACGCCGGGTGTACCCTCATCAACTCCTGCGGGGATACGGTCGCCTCCATGTTGGTAACCCGGATTCTCTACGGGAAGGATTGGTACAGAGAAAACCTGAATGCGGGGGGACAATCAGATGAATGACAGCACACAATGTATGGAAACCCATTGTGAGCGCTCCGACTATCGTCCGGATATTCACGGCACCCTGATTCCCGGCAGACGGGGGCGGCTGCTTTCTGTCCTTTACACCGCCGGAGGGGCGGGGCCGCATCCCGTCGTCCTGCTGTTCCACGGAATCCCCGGCTGCGAGCGGAATTTTGATCTTGCCCATTTCCTCCGCCGGGCAGGCTTCCATGTGCTGGTGTTTCACTACAGCGGTAGCTGGGGCAGCGACGGGGATTACTCCCTGACTCATGATCTGGAGGATGCCAACACGGCGTTGGACTGGCTCCTGGCGGATGAGGCCCACGGAATTGACAAACATCGCATCTATGCTGTGGGGCACAGTCTGGGCGGCTTCGTCTGCGCCCATTTGACGGCCTGCCGGACGGAAATCCGTGCCGGAGTCCTGCTGATGCCCTGCGATATCGGGCGACTTCCTCAAATTGCCGCTGAAAATCCCCGCGCCGCCGGAACGATCCGCCAGGTGCTGGAGGACAGCGCCCTATGGCTGAACGGCACCAGCGGAGAGGCCCTGCTGGAAGAGGCGGTCACACACAGCCGGGAATTTTGTCTGGAAGGCTTGGCGGAACCGCTGTCAAGGAAACCGGTCCTGTGCATTGCCGGAAGTCTGGATGTTCACACGCCTCCGGAACTCCACTGCGCCCCTCTGGAACGGGCCGTCCAAAATCGAGGCGGCGTCATGTTCCACATGGTCAGTTATCCAGCGGACCACTTCTTTTCCGACTGCCGGGAAACCGTCGCTAAGACAGTCGAGAGCTTTCTCCTGGAACAGCTTTCTATTGAAAAGAGCTGACCATAAGGGCCGCCGGGTCCCGCAGAATTACAGGACCCGGCGACCTCTTTATATTACATAATCGTTCCCGGCATCACGCGAATGTATGATATCCGCCACAGTGATGTGATCCAGATATTCGTTGATAACCCGATTCAACCCCTTCCAGACCGGCAGAGTACGGCAATTCGGGGCCCTTGGGCAGACATCTGCGGCTTCTTCCAGACAGGCAACAGGGGCCAGCGTTTCCTCCGTCAGCCGCAAAACCTCGCCTA
>CATOKC010000129.1 GCA_951800675.1 uncultured Oscillibacter sp. | reverse complement strand
CCCTCTAAAAAGCCTGTGCAAATCAACGGAAAATGGTTGACAGTTTGTTTTTTTAAAAGTATTATACAAACGTCAATTAACAACCGAAGGCCTGTTATATCTCTTGTTGAAGGAAGTGGTTCAGGACATTTTTATGTTATAAAAGGATTCTACAAAGACGCATATTCAGAAAATTTTTATATTATTAATCCTGGCGATGGTCGTACATATACTGCTAGTTATATGGATTTTCAACATGGAAATACGTCCAACGGATGGATTGACTCCAGAGATCGTACTGGAGATGTTCTGTTCAAGGACTGGGAGGGATAGAGAATGGCTATGATGAAAAAATTATGGACCCTTAGCTTGGTTTTTTTTCTAATCGTTTCCAGGCAGACTGTTGCATATTCATACGATTTTCGCGAAGACGCAATGAACGATGCGGAACGCGAAATCGCTGAAACAATGGAGGGGAATATCCTCTTCCATTCCTACAATTGCACGGGAGAGCCCTCTGCCCGACCGTATTCTGAAGAGCTGGACTGGGATTTGGCAAAACGGGTATATCTATTTACGTCGTACGAGTTTACTAGTGCGCTCAAATGTGGAACATTGGAGGACGCGATTGCTTCCGCCCCGTCGATTTGGAAAGTTCCTGTTTATTACGGCGACAGCGGTTATGCCTATGCTAACGTGGGAATATCGGGCAGCAGTCCTGGATATACTACTGTGTACGGAAACGCTGATACAGGGAATGACGCTCCATATCTTTTTGAACCAGAAATTGTCCCGGCGGGAATGTTTGGACGGGAGGGATCGACGTATATTGTGGAGGTATCGGACTATGGGTTTGGTATGAATTTTGTTATCACGCTTACTGACGAGGAGGTCCGGCTGGTGCCCTATTCCACCCGCCCGGACTTTCTCAAGCTGGAGAACGGGATGATTTATTCTTCCGGTGAGGTGGTTACCGCGCTCTCGGAACTTAGCGGTTCTATGGCGTGGACAGGTTTCGGCGGCGGGGGAGGCG
Organism: uncultured Oscillibacter sp.; assembly: GCA_951800675.1. The sequence continues at coordinate 8,160 of CATOKC010000129.1, read as the reverse complement.
GGCTGGCTTCGAATGGAGCCCCTGCGATAATCGTAATCACATTATTAAGTGCTGTTTTGCTGATTCTTTGGGTGAAGCGTAGAGGCGCACCCAAGAACAAGGCTTAAACAGATTTTTCCAACTAATAAAAATATAATTTACAAAATGGACATACTTAACAACAACACTATGCTTCGGCATGGTGTTGTTGCTATCTTCTCACAGCCTCCCATGTCGTAAAGCGCGCGTCAAAATTTTTTCAAAAAACTTCTTGACAAATACCCCACCCGGGTATATGATAAATCTGCAAAGCCCAAATACCCCCAGGAGGTATCACTATGGACGACAGCTGCACCTGCGGAAAGAGCCGGGTGCGCAGCGAGGAGGAGATGCGCCGCCTCTGCAACCGCCTCAGCCGCATCGAGGGACAGGTGCGGGGCCTGCGGGAGATGCTGCAAAAGGACGTCTACTGCACCGACATCCTCACCCAGGTCTCCGCCGTCAACGCCGCCCTCAACAGCTTCAGCAAGGAGCTCCTCAGCGAGCATCTGCGCACCTGCGTGGCCGAGAACCTCCGTGAGGGCAACGACGGGGTCGTCGACGAGCTGGTGGCGGTCTTGCAGAAGCTGATGAAGTAAGGAAGGAGGCCGGGGAATATGGTGATCGCCATTTTCGGCGAGAGCTGTACCGGAAAATCCACCCTGGCCCGGGCCCTGAAGGAGCGGCTGGGCGGGGAGGTCTATACGGGGAAGGACTACCTGCGGATGGCAAAAGACGAGGCGTCGGCAGAGAAGCTCTTCCGGGAGAAGCTGGCCTCGGCCCTGACGGGAGACCCGGCCATCTACGTAATCGCCGAGCCGGAACACCTGTCCCTGGTGCCCGCGGGGGCGGTCCGGGTGCTGGTAACGGCGGAGCTGGAGACCATCCAGGAGCGCTTCGCCCAGCGGATGCACGGGAAGCTCCCTCCACCGGTGGCGGCCATGCTGGAGCGGAAGCACGGGTGCTTCGACAACGAGGCCCACGACTACCATTACATCTCCGGGGAGACGGACCTGGGGGCGCTGTGCGGACAGATCGAGACAAAACGATAGAAAGACAGGTGGCTCTAACATGAAACAGACCTTCCAAGTGACCGGCATGACCTGCTCGGCCTGCTCCGCCCATGTGGAGAAGGCCGTGGCAAAGGTGGAGGGGGTGAACGGCGTGAACGTGAACCTCCTGGCCAACAACATGCAGGTGAACTACGACGAGAGCGCCGTCACCCCGGATGCCATCATCCGGGCGGTGGTGGACTCCGGCTACGGGGCCTCCCTGCCGGGCAAACGCCTGGCTCCGGAGGCGAAAACGGACGTCATGGGCGAGGAGCTCAAGGGGATGAAGCACCGCCTCATCTGGTCCTTTGTCTTTTTGCTCCCGCTCTTCTACATCTCCATGGGGCATATGATGGGCGCGCCCCTGCCGGGGTTCCTCCTGGGGATGGAGAACGCCATGAGCTTCGCCTTCGTCCAGTTCCTGCTGACATTGCCCATCATGTACCTCAACGACAAGTACTACAAGGTGGGCTTCAAGACCCTCTTCCGCGGTGCGCCCAATATGGACTCCCTCATCGCCGTGGGCTCCATCGCCGCCGTCATCTACGGCGTCTTCGCCATCTTCCAGATCGGCTGGGGCCTGGGCCACGGGGACATGGAACTGGTGGCGCGCTACCACATGGACCTGTACTTTGAATCGGCGGGTATGATCCTGACCCTCATCACCCTGGGCAAGTTCCTGGAAACCCGCTCCAAGGGCAAGACCAGCGAAGCCATCACCCGCCTCATGGACCTGGCCCCCAAGACCGCAAGCGTGATCCGAAACGGCGTGGAGGCAGAGCTCCCCGTGGAGGAAGTGGTGGTGGGAGACCGGATCGTGGTCCGGCCCGGGCAGTCCATCCCCGTGGACGGGGTCATCGTCGAGGGGGCCTCCGCCGTGGATGAGAGCGCCCTGACCGGAGAGAGCCTGCCGGTGGATAAGACGGTGGGCGACAAGGTGGCCGCCGCGTCCATCAACAAGTCGGGCTCGTTTGTCTTCGAGGCCCTGCGGGTGGGGGAGGACACCACCCTCGCCCAGATGATCCGCCTGGTGGAGGAGGCGTCCTCCTCCAAGGCCCCCATCGCCAAGCTGGCCGACAAGGTGTCCGGGATCTTCGTGCCTGTGGTCATGGTCATCGCGCTGGTGACGGCTGTGGTGTGGCTCCTCGCCACCGGGAGCGTCACGAGGGCCCTTACGGGGGGCGTGGCGGTGCTGGTGATCTCCTGCCCCTGCGCCCTGGGTCTGGCCACACCGGTGGCTATTATGGTGGGTACCGGCAAAGGCGCGGAGAACGGCATCCTGGTCAAGTCCGCCGAGGCCCTGGAGACCCTGCATACCATCAATACCGTGGTCCTGGATAAGACCGGCACCTTGACCCAGGGCAAGCCCCAGGTGACGGATATCCTCCCGGCGGAGGGACTGGCGGAGAACGCCCTGCTGGGTCTTGCCGCCTGCCTGGAGGCCCCCTCGGAGCACCCCCTGGGCGCGGCCATTGTGGAGGAGGCGTCAGAGCGCAAGCTGCCCCAGCAGCCGGTGGAGGGCTTCGAGGCCGTCCACGGGCGGGGCGTGCGGGCGGTGCTGGGGGGGCACACCTGCCTCGCCGGAAGCCGGGCCATGATGGAGGAGGCGGGCATCGATCTCATCGACTGGCTGGACCGCACCGAGGCTCTGGCCGCGCAGGGGAAGACGCCTCTGTTCTTCGCCAAGGACACGTCCCTGCTGGGCGTCATCGCCGTGGCCGACACCCCCAAGCCCACCAGCCGGGACGCGGTGGCGGCGTTCAAGAGCCTGGGCATCGACGTCATCATGCTCACCGGCGACAACTACCGCACCGCCGAGGCCATCGGACAGCAGCTGGGCGTTACGGAGGTCATGGCGGAGGTCCTGCCCCAGGACAAGGAGCGGAAGATCGCGAGCCTCCAGCAGGAGGGCAAGAAGGTTGCCATGGTGGGCGACGGCATCAACGATGCCCCGGCTCTGGCCCGGGCGGACGTGGGGATGGCCATCGGCGCGGGGACAGACGTGGCCATTGAGAGCGCGGACATCGTGCTCATGAAGAGCGACCTGCTGGACGCCGCCGCCGCCGTGGAGCTCAGCCGCGCCACGATCCGGAATATCAAGCAGAACCTCTTCTGGGCGTTCTTCTACAACTCCCTGGGCATCCCCCTGGCGGCGGGGGTGTTCTATGCGGCGCTCCACTGGCAGCTCAACCCCATGTTCGCCGCCGCCGCCATGAGCCTGAGCAGCGTGACGGTGGTATCCAACGCCCTGCGCCTGCGGTTCTTCAAGAGCCGCTTCCGCTCCGAGGCCGCGGCACGGCGGAGCGCCGTTGCCGCCGCCGCGACAGCCGCGCCCAGCGGGCTCGACGGGGAGGCCGTCCAGTCCGGCGACATAGATTTGGGCGAGATCGAATTGCCTGAAATCCCTGAGATCCAAGAAATCATCGAAGGAGGAACCAGCAGTATGGAAAAGACCATGAAAATCGAGGGTATGATGTGCGGACACTGCTCCGGACGGGTGGAGAAGGCCCTCAACGACCTGCCCGGCGTCACCGCCAAGGTGAACCTGGAGGCCGGTACCGCCACCGTCACCGGCGAGGCCAGCGACGAGGCCCTCACCAAGGCCGTCACCGACGCCGGTTACACGGTGGTCAGCATCAACTAAAGACGAAAGAGGCCCGGAACTGACGTTCCGGGCCTCTGCCTTAAATGGTATGAAAAATCCATATTCCGAGGGCGATCTGCGCCGCCAGGATCAGAGGCATCCCCCAAACGAAGTACCAGTGCTTCGTCTTGTGGCGGAAGGTCCACATGCCAAGGAGTGCGCCGGGGCTTCCGCCTAAGAGCGCGGAGAGGAACAGCGTCCGTTCCCGGATGCGGCGGGCACCCCTGCGCTTGGCACGGCGTTTGTCAACGCCCATGAGAGCGAAGGCCCAGAGGTTTACCGCCGCCAAGTAACCGGCGAGCAGGGGAAGGGGGGAGCCGGTCAGGACGAATAGTGCGTCGTTTTGGACCTCCGGAAGAAACGTGTACTTCATTCCTGGGCCTCCGTTTCCGCAGGGGATCAACCGGAGCGGACGGGTGGTTTTCTTCATAGCAGATCAGCCTCCTTTCTCGTTGTATATACAGTATACCACGGAGGGGAGGAATTGGAAAAAACCAGACTATCAGGTCGCAGCGCAAACCAATAACCCCCGTAATCAAGGAAGATTCTCAAGAAACTACGCTTCTTGAGCGGTTTTTTGGGGTACTTTTTGTCCGAACAAAAAGTACCTGAGGGCAGCATTTAGCAGGCAGTGGGAGATTATTTGGCCAGCTCTACCGCCGTCTGGGCGGCCAGACGGGCATTGTTGAACACCAGCTGGATGTTACTTGCCAGACTGTCGCCGCCGGTGAGGTCCTTCACCCGGGCCAGGAGGAAGGGGGTGGTAGCCTTGCCGTGGATGCCCTGCTCCCGGCTCTCGGCGATGGCCTGATCGATGGCCTGGTCGATGACCGCCCGGTCCATGGCGTACTCGGCGGGGATGGGGTTCGTTACCAGCATCCCGCCCTTGAGGCCCATGTCCCGCTGGGCCCGGAAAGCCGCCGCCAGCTCGGCGGGGGTGTCCAGGCGGTAGTCCACGCCGAAGCCGGAGGAACGGGTGTAGAAGGCGGGGAGTTCTTCGGTGCCGTAGCCGATGACGGGCACGCCCTTGGTCTCCAGGTACTCCAGGGTGAGGCCCAGGTCCAGGATGGACTTGGCCCCGGCGCAGATGACCATCACCGGCGTCTGGGCGAGCTCCTCCAGGTCCGCGGAGATGTCCATGGTGGTCTCCGCTCCCCGGTGGACGCCGCCGATGCCCCCCGTGGCAAAGACGCCGATGCCCGCCATGTGGGCGATCATCATGGTAGTGGTCACGGTGCAGGCGCCGTCCTGGCCCTTAGCGATGAGCACCGGCAGGTCCCGGCGGCTGGCCTTGGCGATGGCCGCACCTTTCTTGCCGAAGTACTCGATCTCCTCCGGGGAGAGCCCCGCCTTCAGCCGCCCGCCGATGATGGCAATGGTGGCGGGCACGGCCCCGTTCTCCCGGACCAGCTTCTCCACCGCCAGGGCCGTCTCCACGTTCTGGGGGTAGGGCATCCCGTGGGAGATGATGGTGGATTCCAGGGCCACCACGGGCTTGCCGGCGGCGAGGGCTTCGGCGACCTCGGGGGCTACGTCAAGATACTTGTTCATGCTGATATCCTCCTTGTGATGTTGACATTCTTGTTTCGTATTTGCGGGGGCCTCCAGCCAGTAGGCGCTGCCGTCCCGCCTGCGGTCGAGATAGTGGTTCTGAAAGAGCTCCCGGCGCAGGGTCTCCGGGTCCCGGAAGGTGTGCCACTGGTTGAGCAGGCCGTTGACCTCCCGCTCGGTGTAGATTTTCCCGGGCTCGAACTTCTCCGCAAGGTAGCTGACGGCACAGAGCTGTAATTTTCGCTTGGACGGGAAGGCTTTCAGCCGGTTTTCCTCGTCCAGGAAGTTTTTTAGAAGGGTCAAATATTCCAAGATTGTGTCCTCCGCCGGTTTATTCATAGCCGCTTCAAGAGCAGTTGGAAGCCCGCGTGGGCCTCGGGTTCCATGTTTTCATCCATGGCGCAGGGGTCAAAGACGCAGTCCTTCACCGGCTCCGTAAAGCCCAGGCGGCGGTAGAGGCGGATGTTGGCCTCCTCGGAGTACTCCACGCCGATGGTGAGTTCGGTGAAGCCCTCCCGGGCGGCCTGGGCGATGACGTGCTCCATGAGGGCCGTTCCGAGGCCCTGCCCCCGGAGGTTCTTCCGGATGCGGAGGGCGCAGAAGTAGGCCCGCTTTTTCCCGTCGGCGAAGTCCGGGTCAGACAGGGAGCGGAAGAGATACAGTTCCCCCACCAGCACCCCGCTCCGGTCCCAGACGAAGAGGGTGGCGCTGCCGCTTTCGATGTTCTCACAGTTGAACCGGGCGGTGGGAGACGGATGGTCCGGATTCTCGCCCCAGAGGGCAAGCATCTCCGCCGCAGAGGCAGTCCTGATGTGCATGATAGTCCTCCTTTCACAGAAGCGAAACGAAGTTTCGCGGCAAAAAGTTTTTCTTCTTTCGCTTCCTTTCTTCTTTGTTCACAAAGAAGAAAGGAAGGACCGCACCGCGGCGGCGCTCATGGCGGGGTTGATGGTCTCGGCGCTCCCCATAGCGATGGCGGAGGCGGCGAGGCCCAGGCGGGCGGTGCCCTCCAGGTCCGTACCCTCCAGGTAGGCCCAGGCGATGGCGGCCATGAAGGCGTCGCCGCAGCCGGTGGTGTTGACCATCTCCGCCGGGGGGCAGGGGAGGTGGAGGGCGCTGTTGTGGTCGGCGGCGAGGGCGCCGCCGGCCCCCAGGCTGAGGAACACCCGGCGCAGGCCCGTGTCCAGGAGGGCCTGGGCGGCCCGCCGGGCGCTGGAGATGTCCGTAATGGCCACGCCGGAGAGGAGCTCCGCCTCCAGGCGGTTGGGCTTGAGGGTGTGGAGTTTGCCCAGGATGGGCCGCAATTTTTCTGCCTTGGCGGTGGAGACCGGGTCGGCGAAGAGGGGGACCCGGCAGTTCTCCGCCAGCCATTGCAGGGACGCCTCGGGGATGTTGGTGTCCGTGACCACCAGCTGGGCGTTGGAGAGAAGGGCGGACCGGGACTGGAGAAAGGCGGGAGTCAGGTGGTCGTAGATCTCCATGTCCGAGACGGCCAGCTCCATGTCCCCGTCGGGCCCGGCCAGGTACAGGTAGGTGGAGGTGGCCCCGTTGGGGACCTGCAGGGCCTGACTGATGTCGATGCCCAGCTCGCCGCAGGAGGCGGCCAGCTTCTGGGCGGACACATCGTCCCCAAAGGCGGTGAGAAGCCGGACCTCCACGCCCAAGAGGGCCAGGTTGTGGGCGATGTTCCGGCCCACGCCCCCCAGGCTCATGCGCACCCGGCCCGGGTTGGAGTCCCGGGGGACCAGGGGGCCCATGGACCGTCCGCCGATGTCCATGTTGGCTCCCCCCACCACCACCGCGTAGGGCGCGGTGCTCAGGATGTAGCCCCGCCCGGCGATATGCCCCTTCTTCATCAGATTCGACACATGGACCGCCGCCGAGGACCGGGTGATGCCCGCCCGTTCCGCCAGCTCCTGCTGGGTAATCATGGGGTCCTCCTCGATCCAGCGCAGGATCTGCCGCTCCCGCTGGGTCATTGACACCGCCTCCTAAAACTAAGCTTATAAAATAATCAATTGCTTATATTATGCCGCAGAGACCGGCGGCTTGTCAAGAGATTTTTGGCGGGAGAGCGGAAATTTGGTGGAAATGCCGGGAGGTCTTTCCGGGGAAAGCGCGAAAAGCCCTTGTAAAATATGGTTCCCGGAGGTATAATACCTCTATTCGGGAGGAACCCGAAAAACTTCTATAATTGCAGGTGAAATGATATGGAAAAAACCAAGATCGCGTCCCTCTTCGCCGACGCCGGGACCCTGGACGGCCAGACCGTCACCGTGTGCGGCTGGGCCCGGACCATCCGGGACATGAAGAGCTTCGGCTTTGTGGAGCTCAACGACGGCTCCTGCTTCCGGAACCTTCAGGTGGTGATGGATGCCAATGCCCTGACCAACTACAAGGAGGTGGCCGGGCAGAACGTGGGCGCGGCCCTCATTGTCACCGGCAAGCTGGTCCTCACCCCCGAGGCCAAGCAGCCTCTGGAGGTCAAGGCGGAGCGCATTGAGATCGAGGGCGTCTCCTCCCCGGAGTACCCCCTCCAGAAGAAGCGGCACAGCGTGGAGTACCTGCGCACCATCGCCCACCTGCGGCCGAGGACGAACCTCTTCTCCGCCGTGTTCCGGGTGCGGTCTGTCGCTGCCCACGCCATCCACTGCTTTTTCCAGGACCGGGGCTTCGTCTACGTCCACACCCCCATCATCACTGCCAGCGACTGCGAGGGCGCGGGGGAGATGTTCCAGGTGACCACCCTGGATGTGAACGACCCGCCCCGGACGCCGGACGGGCAGATCGACTACAGCCAGGACTTCTTCGGCAAGCGGGCCAACCTCACCGTGTCCGGTCAGCTCAACGGGGATAACTTCGCCATGGCCTTCTGCGACATCTACACCTTTGGCC
>CATOKC010000128.1 GCA_951800675.1 uncultured Oscillibacter sp. | reverse complement strand
ATCTACACCCACAATGTCTCCAATGTCAAATTTCTTAAACTTCTTGTAAACCGCCTCGTCCATTTCGTCCTGGCGGGCGTACAGCTGGATGCGGCCGTCCTTGTCCTGCAAATCGCAGAAGCTGACCTTGCCCATGCCCCGCTTGCTCATGAGGCGGCCCGCCACCTTGACGGGCTTGCCCTCCATGGCGTCGAAATTCTCCTTAATCTGCCGGGACGTTGCGTCCCAGTCAAAACGGGTCAACTGAAAGGGGTCCTCTCCGGCGGCCTGGAGCTCCGCCAGCTTCTCCCGGCGGACCCTGGTCTGCTCGCCCAGGTCCTGCTCGGGCTTCTTCATTTGTTCAGCCATGCTCTCTCTCCTTATATGACGGCGGCTTACCGCTCGATTTTCAACACCTTATAGGAGATGTTTCCCCGGGGGGCCTCCACCACGGCGGTCTCCCCTTCCTTCTTGCCGATGAGGGCCTTGCCAAAGGGGGATTCCTCCGAAATAATGCCGTGCATGGGGTCGGACTCCTGGGAGCCCACAATGGTATAGGGCGTAGGCAGAGCCTTTCCGTCAGGGCCCGCCACCGTTACCTTGCAGCCGATGGCCACTACGTCTGTATTGCCGCTCTCGTCCACAATGACGGCGTGCTGGAGGATTTCCTCCACCTCGGCAATGTGGGAGTAGAGCTTGCCCTGTTCATTTTTCGCCTCGTCGTACTCGCTGTTTTCGCTGAGGTCACCAAAGCCCCGGGCCACCTTGATCTGCTCCGCCACCTCGTCGGAGCGGGTGGTCTTGAGGTAATTCAGCTCCTCCTGCAGCTCGTCGTAGCGGGCCTGACTCATCTTGTATTCTTTTGCCATGTCGGACAGTTCCTTTCTTACGATGCTTCATCCTGGAGAATATTTCCCCGGGGCGCAATTTTACAAGATGATATTATATAGAAGGTATGAGGGAATGTCAAGTCTCTCCCTCCGGGGACCAGTTTCCCGCCCCCAGGGCAATCTGCTCCCGCTTCAAGGTCCCCGCCTCCCGAAGAATCGCCAGCAGCTGCCCCCGATCCGCCCCCTCGGGCAGGGCCTCCTCCAAGCTGGGCGGCAGGGACAGGGGCGGCAGAGTCTGTTTTTCGTCGTAAAGCCGCAGGGCAACAGGGTTTTTCAAAGACAAATCCGTCCTCGGGTCAAAGAGGACCAGGGCCTCCGCCCCCTCCAGCTGGTCCTTGGAGGGCCCCAGCAGCAGTGACACGCCGTACTCCCGCCGGAGCTGACGGCACAGCTCCTCCCCGCCGTAGGGCAGGTCCAGCAGCACATAGCGGTGCCGGAGGCACAGCTCCGTCACGGTCCGCACCGCCTCCCCCGTCAGCGCCCCTGCCGATACCGCCACCCGAGCGCCCGCTACCGGCTGTCCCTTTGCCGCCAGGCCCGCCCGGACCCAGTCCGCTGCCAGACATCGTCGGAGAGACAGGGTGCTTGCGGACCGCAGACCGCACCTCTCCAGCTGCTCCCGGAAGGGGAACTCCTCCGGCAGCACCACCTGCGTCACCCCCCGCTTCCGCAGCTTCTTCCCCGCCGCCAGCACCCGGCGGGAAAGGATGGCTCCATGAGGGCTCTTTACAATCTCCGCCTGTAAAAACCGCATCCGCAGGATGTGCCGCTCCTCCAGCCGGATGCTCCGCCGTCCCTTTTGGGGCTCCGCCCAAGACAAGTATCCTACCATAAAACTACCTCCCGCCCCATGATATGGGGCGGGAGGCTGAATTATGTTCTCATTGACCCGGTTTAATCGCTGAGCGTGTAGCCGCCCAAATAGCCCTTCTTGGGCTCTGCCCCGTGGCTCAGGGGATTGATCGTTGTGTTATTCTCCTTGATTTCAAAATGGAGGTGCGGTCCGGTGGAATTACCTGTAGAGCCGGTGATGCCCAGCACGTCGCCCTGCTTCACCTGCTGGCCTACGCTGACCTTCCGGCTGCTCATATGAGCGTACAGAGTAGTATTCCCCGCGCCATGATAAACCACCACATAGTTTCCGTAGGACTTGGAATACTCGGAGATAATCACCTGTCCCGCTTTGGCCGCATAGATGCTGCTGTTATAGCCCACCCGGCCAATGTCCGTTCCCTTGTGATTCGTGGAACCGATGCCGCCGGGAGAGGCCCGTCCGCCCACGGTGGAGGTGACGTAGCGGCTATTCACCGGCCAAATGTAGCCGCCGGGGTTGGAGGCAGGACCGGACTGTCCCGCAGCCCGCCGGGCCGCCTCTTCCTCCTCCATCTTCTTGATCAGCGCCTTGATGCGGGCCTGAACCGCCTCTTCCTCTTCGGAGAGATCGTCTAGAGCGTCCTCCTGCTCCTGCTGCTGCTGGCGGAGCTTGAGCACCAGGGCGTTGGCCACGTCCCGCTGAGAATCCAGGTCCCGCTTTTTGGCCTCCAGCTCCGCCTTGGCCTCCTCGGAGGCATTCTTTTGCCCCTCCAGCTCCGCTTTCTTTTCAGCGGTGATGGCCTGGAGGGTCTTTAAATCGTCAATGACCCGCTGGTCATACTCCATGATCTCGTTCACCACATCCAGACGGCCCAGGAGGTCCGAAAAGCTGCTGGCACGGAACAACACGGACCAGTATTCCACCTTCCCCTGCTCCTCCATGGCCCGAACCCGTTTGCAGAAGAGCGCATACTGGGCCTCTTCCTTGGCCTCCGCGTCCGCCAGCTCTGCCGCCGTCTGGACAATCAGGTCCTCGTAGGTGGCGATTTCCTCTTCCTTGTTGCTGATCTCCTGCTCGGTTACACTGATCTGCCCATCCAACAGGCGTTTGCGCTCCATGGTGGTGCTGATATCGGAGGACAGCTTGTCAATCTGGGCCTGGATGTCCTTTTTCTCCTGAGCCAGGCCCTTGGCATCGCTTTTCAATGCGTCGATGTCCGCCTGGGTCACGGCTGCGGCGGCGGGGGTCAGGTCCGCCAAAATCAGGCACAGCGCCAGGGCCAGCAACGGCAGGGAGCGGAGAAAGAACCTTTTGCAGTTTCGCTTCATGCCGCCCTCCTCAAACCTGCAAGTATTTCCGAATGGCGGAGAGGCTTCCCCCCACGCCGATGAAGATGCCCGCCCCCGCGAAGGAGCCTGCCACAGGGACCCAGAGCTCCTTGAAGGGAATCACGTCGATGAGCTGCATGGCATCGCTGGTGCTGACGCCCCGGGCCACGGCCTCGTAGAGGCCCCATTCCATCAGGAAGGCCACAGAGGCCCCCAGGAAGCCCATGAGGAAGCCCTCATAGACAAAGGGCCAGCGGATGAAGCCGTTGGTAGCGCCCACCATCCGCATGATAGCGATTTCCTCCCGTCGGTCAAAGGTGGTGAGGCGAATGGTGTTGGAGATGATGAACACGGACACCAGGAACAAAATGGCAATCAGGGCCACGCAGACCACAGTCGCCACATTCCGCAGGGTGATGAAGCCACCGGCAATCTCCTCAGAGGCGTTGACATGGGCAATGCCGTCCACCGCGTCCACCGCCGCCTTCGTCTGCGAGATGCGTTCCAGATCCGCGACCTTAATGGAAAAGCGGTCCCGCAGAATGTTGGGGTCCAGGTCCCGGAACATTTCCTCGTCGGGATACTGCTCTACAAACCGCTCCATGGCCTGCTGGCGGCTGATGAAGGTAACGGAGGCCACATTGGGAATCGCCGCCAGCTTGCTCTGGAGGTTCTTGGGCTCCGCGAAGTCCTCCTCCACAAAGGCCAGCATCTCGTTCTCCCGCTCCAGGTCCTTCAAAAGCCCGTTGGCGTTCACCGCCACCAGGGTGAAGGTCCCCATGATCAGGAGGCATGCCACGGTGATGCCGATGGCGGCGAAACTCATGAACCCATGGCTGAACATGTTGGAGACGCCCTCATGGATAAAATATCCGAAATTGTGCTTAGACATGAATGCGTCCTCCCACATAGCCGCCGACGCTGTCATTGACCACACGGCCGGAATCAATGGTGACCACCCGTTTGCCGAAGTGGTCCACCAGGTCTTTCTCATGGGTTACCACCACCATGGTGGTGCCCAGTTCGTTGATCTTCACCAGCAAATCCATCAGTTCCAAAGACCGCTCCGGGTCCAGGTTTCCGGTGGGCTCGTCAGCAATAATCGTAGCCGGGTTGTTTACCAGAGCCCGGGCAATGGCTACCCGCTGCTGCTCTCCGCCGGAGAGCTCGTCGGGGTAGCTGTAGGCTTTTTTCTCCAGGCCCACCAGCTCCAACACATAGGGGATGCGTTTCCGGCTCTCCTTGGCGGAGGCTCCCACGGCCCGCATGACAAAGGCCAGGTTGTCGTAAACCGTTTTTTTGTCGATCAGGCGGAAATCCTGGAAGATGACCCCCAGGGTCCGGCGCATCAGGGGAATTTGCCTCTCGGAGATGTTCCGGGTGGAGAAGCCGTTGACCCGGACCCGGCCCGCGTTGGGCTCCACCTCGCCGGTGAGCAGCTTGATGATGGTGGACTTGCCGGAGCCGGAGGGGCCCACCAGGAACACGAATTCACCGGGATTGATCCGCAGGGAAATCCCCCGGATGGCCTTGGTCCCGTTGTCGTATTCCATTTCCACGTCCTTCAATTCAATGAGGGCGCTTTCTGATTCTAACATAGGGGCACCTCCAATTGGCGTCGAAAACTGGGAATCGCGGGAGCAGTCGACAGAATTCGGATGTTATTGTAGCATAAACCACGCCCCCCGTCAATGCGGCGTACCGCCAAACTATTGCGGTAGTTTTCGTGCATCCTTTATCAAGATATCAAGAGCTCTCGGAAATGAGAAAGGAAAAATTTTACGAAAATTCTATTCCTATCCAAATCCCCAGTTGTCTGTTTCATGATAGGCGCACCCTTTTCTTGCGGACAACCAGCCCGCCGGCAGCGCGTGAGAAAGCGGCGGACCTCTGTCCGCCGCTCCGGTTTCCAGTTCAGGAGTCAATTCCCCGGGAGGTCAGGTATTTCTTAACCATCAGCGCCACCTTAAAGGTGATGGCGTCGTCAAACTCCCGCAGGTCCAGTCCCGTCAGCTTCTTGATCTTCTCCAGCCGATAGACCAGGGTATTCCGGTGAACAAAGAGCTTCCGGGCCGTCTCGGAGACATTCAGATTGTTCTCAAAGAAGCGGTGAATCGTAAACAAGGTCTCTTTGTCCAGCGCATCGATGGGATTCTTCTTAAAGACCTCTTGGAGGAACATCTCGCACAAGGTAGTGGGCAGCTGGTAAATCAGGCGGCCAATGCCCAGATTCTCGTAGTTAATCACATATTTTTCCGTGTCGAACACCTTGCCCACATCAATGGAAATCTGGGCCTCCTTATAGGACTTGGCCAAATCCCGCAGATGGGTGGCGATGGTGCCGATGCCCACGACAACCGTGCTCTCTGTGCCGGAGCGGAGGCTTTCCTCAATGGAGGAGGCAATCTTGTTCAGTTCCCGGAAGCCCGCTCCCTCGGGCATCTGCCGGACCAGCACCACGTCCCCGTCGCCGATGTTCAGCACGAAGTCATTCTGCCGGTCTGGAAACATGGTCTGGACCACATCGGTGGGCACAGATTCCCCTTTCTTCAAGGCACGAACCACAAAGACACCCCGGGCCACGTCGGCGGTCACCCGCAGCTCCTTGGCTCGCATATAGATGTCGCCCAACATAATGTTGTCGGAGATGATGTCCTTGATAAAGGATCCACGGTCATGCTTTTCCTCGTAGTAGGCCTTTGCGGCGTTCAGAGCCACCGTAGCTACGGAGCACACCGCCTTGCTGATGTCGTTCTCCCCAAAGGCAAAGGCCGCATAGTCAAACTGGTTCCCCCAGCCGTTTAACGCCTTGAAGGTCTTTCCTTCTGAAGAGACCAGTGCACCGGAGGCATTGTTCACCACTGGAACATACTCCGTCCAGCGCTGTCCGATCAGGGAAAGCTCACTGCACGCGATCACCACACCTTCCCCATCCATGACCCCAATTGTGCGGTCGGTATTCTCCTTCAACTGCAATACTACATTTTGATAAATTCTTCCAGACATGGCCGTCCTCCTCACCTAAAATACCGGGGAAGCATTGATACCATTTTCAAAACATCTATATTATATCGTCAACTTCACCAAATTGCAAGATGTTTTTTCTTTTTTCAACAAAAAACTCATTCCCTTTTTGGTAAGTATTCGGGCTTTTTCTCAGAACTACACAAGGGCGTGAAGGTTTGTGATCTCCGCCTCAGTCAAAAAGCGGTACTTTCCCCGGGGAAGCTCTCCATCCAGCGAGAGATTCCCCATTTGTATCCGCTCCAGGTACACAACCGGCTTTCCTCTCTCCGCCAGCATGCGCTTCACCTGATGATATTTCCCCTCCCGAAGGGTAACCCGGGCCTCGCTCTCCTCCCCCGCGGAGAGAATTTCCAGCTTGGCAGGAAGGCAGTGAAGTCCGTCGGCCAAAGACATTCCGCCGGCAAATGCCCGGCAGTCCTCCTCTGTCAGCCGCCCTGCCGTTCTGGCGTAGTACACCTTATCCACATGCCGTTTGGGAGACAGCAGAGCATGGGCTAATTTCCCCTCGTTGGTCAAGAGCAGAAGTCCTTCGGTGTCTTTATCCAGGCGGCCCACCGGAAAAAGCTCCTGCCGCTGAAGCTCCTGGGGCAGCAAGTCCAAAACTGTCTTTCCTCTTCCATCTTCCGTGGCCGATAGGTAACCCGCAGGTTTATTTAGCATGACCCAGGTATGACGGCGGTAACACAGCGCCCCGCCGTTCACAAAAATTTCCGCCACCTCCGGGTCAAACTTCTCCTCCGCAGAGGAAATCAAGATTCCATCCACTCTGACCAGTCTCCTGGAAACCAGCTCTTTTACCTCCCTGCGGGACCATTTTCCCATCGAGGCTATAATTTTGTCCAGCCGTTCCTTTCCCAACGTGGTCCTCCCCTTTCCGGCCTCCTTGGAGAGGCCTGCCGATTGCTTGCTCAATTGTAGCATATTTTTATAGAAAAATGAATAAGGAACTGTCAGGAGGGATTGACATGTTGATTTGGACCGCAAAATTTTCCCGAAAGAAAGCCGTCGCCGCCGTCGTCCTCATGGGCGTGGTTATGGCGGCGCTGATTGTCCTGACCGGCCGGACCCCGGAAGAGCCGGAAGTTCCTCTGCCCACGCTGTCAACCAATGAGGAGCGGGTAGCCTATCTGCGCTCTCTAGGCTGGGAGGTTGAGCCGGAGCCTATCGAAACCCTGCAATTCCTGCTGCCCGCGGAGCTGGAAGAGCCCTACCGCTCTTACAACGAGCTTCAGCTCAGCCAAGGCTTCGACCTGACAAATTGCTGCGGCAGGCAGATAAGCCGCTGCACTTACACCGTCACAAATTACCCGGGCCAGGCTGAGGGCGTGCAAGCGAATCTTTACATTTGCGAGGACGCTCCGGTGGCCGGAGACATCTGCTCCTCCGGAGCCAGGGGATTTCAAGAGCCACTCATTCAAAAGGGGGAATAAGAAAAAAGGACTGCCGCGAAAAACGGCAGTCCTTTTTATGCGCAGGAAATTACTCAGCGATGTCGGTGACAGCGCCGGAACCAACGGTGCGGCCGCCCTCGCGGATAGCGAAGCGGAGGCCCTTCTCGATGGCGATGGGGGTGATCAGCTCAACGTTCATGTCCACGTTGTCGCCGGGCATGCACATCTCAACGCCGTCAGGCAGATTGATGACGCCGGTAACGTCGGTGGTACGGAAGTAGAACTGAGGACGGTAGTTGTTGAAGAAGGGGGTGTGACGGCCGCCTTCATCCTTGCTCAGGACGTACACCTGGCCCACGAACTTGGTGTGGGGCTGGATGGAGCCGGGCTTAGCCAGGACCTGGCCGCGCTCGATGTCGGTCTTGGCAACGCCGCGCAGCAGGCAGCCGGCGTTATCGCCGGCCTCGACGTAATCCAGGGTCTTGTGGAACATCTCCATGGAGGTGACGACGGTGGTGCGCTTCTCGTCGGTCAGACCAACGATCTCAACGGTCTCGCCGGCCTTCAGCTGGCCGCGCTCCACACGGCCGGTAGCAACAGTGCCGCGGCCGGAAATGGTGAAGACGTCCTCAACGGGCATCAGGAAGGGCATGTCGGCCTTACGGTCGGGAGTGGGGATATAGCTGTCAACAGCGTCCATCAGCTCCTTGATGCAGGCATACTCGGGAGCGGAGGGATCGTTGCTCTCGCAGACCAGGGCGTTCAGAGCGGAACCCTTGACAATGGGGATGTCGTCGCCGGGGAACTCGTAGAAGCTGAGGGTCTCGCGGACCTCCATCTCCACCAGCTCCAGCAGCTCCTCGTCATCCACCTGATCGCACTTGTTCAGGAAGACGATGATGGCGGGCACGCCCACCTGACGGGCCAGCAGGATGTGCTCCTTGGTCTGGGCCATGGGGCCGTCGGTGGCGGCGATGACCAGGATCGCGCCGTCCATCTGAGCAGCGCCGGTGATCATGTTCTTGATATAGTCGGCGTGGCCCGGGCAGTCAACGTGAGCGTAGTGACGGGCATCGGTCTCGTACTCCACGTGGGCGGTGTTGATGGTGATGCCGCGCTCCCGCTCCTCGGGAGCCTTATCGATGCTGGAGTAGTCGGCGTAGTCAGCCTTGCCCTGGAAGGACAGGTACTTGGTGATAGCGGCGGTCAGAGTGGTCTTGCCATGGTCAACGTGGCCGATGGTGCCGATGTTGACATGGGGCTTGCTTCTTTCAAACTTTTGCTTGGCCATTGGAAAAATCCTCCTTAATGGTTGAATGTTTAAATTGGTGATCAGCAGGAAACGTCATTATGCTGATATTTTACAACAAGTCCGCAGAAAAAGCAATCCTTAAAACGGACTTTGCCAGGAATATTTTGGGAGTTACCTCCCCAGGACCGTCATTGTCCGCTGCGCGGCCAACGACCGGTCCGGCGGCGCAGGCGCCGCCTACTTCATGGCCCGGCCGCCCATCCGCTGGTCGATGATCTTCTCGCGGATGCTCTTGGGGATCTCAAGATAGCTGTGGGGCTCCATGCTGTACTGGCCGCGGCCCTGGGTGCGGCTGCGCAGGTCGGTGGCGTAGCCGAACATCTCGCCCAGAGGCACCAGCGCGTCGATCTGGACGGCGCCGGAGCGGTTCTCCTGGCCCTGGATCTGTCCGCGGCGGCTGTTCAGGTCGCCGATGACGTTGCCCAGATACTCGTCAGGCACAATGACGCTGACCTTCATAATGGGCTCCATCAGGGTGGCGTCCGCCTTCTGGCAGGCCTCCTTGAAGGCCATGGAACCGGCGATCTTGAAGGCCATTTCCGAGGAGTCCACCTCGTGATAGCTTCCGTCGTACAGGGTAACCTTCACGTCCACCACCGGATAACCGGCCAGCACGCCGGAGAGCATGGCTCCCTGGATGCCGGCGTCCACGGCGGGGATATACTCCTTGGGCACCGCGCCGCCCACCACTTCGTTGACGAACTCGTAGCCCTTGCCGGACTCGTTGGGCTCCACGCGAATCTTGACGTGGCCGTACTGGCCCTTGCCG
>CATOKC010000127.1 GCA_951800675.1 uncultured Oscillibacter sp. | reverse complement strand
AGAAAGAGACATGCGGAAAGAAGCACGGGCGGAGCCCCGGGAGAAAAAGAGCCGGGAGGCATACGAGTGGGTGCAGGCATTGGTCTGCTCCGTGCTGGCGGTGGTGCTTCTGTTTACCTTTGCCGTCCGCCTGATCGGCGTGGATGGCCACTCCATGGTGCCCACCCTCCAGGACGGGGACCGGCTGCTGGTGCTGAACGCCATGCTCTGCGGCGGCTACGAGCCGGGAGACATTGTGGTTTTGCGGAAGGAGAGCTTTCTCCCCACACCCATCGTCAAGCGGGTGGTGGCTGCGGAGGGGCAGGTGGTGGACATTGACTTCCCCTCCGGAACGGTTTTTGTGGATGGGAAGCCCCTCCAGGAGGACTATATCAGTGAGCGGACCTTCACGGCGGAGGGAACGGCGTTTCCCCTCACGGTGCCGAAGGGCAGCGTCTTTGTCCTGGGAGACAACCGCAACAACTCCACCGACAGCCGGGACGCGAGACTGGGCACGGTGGATGAGCGCTATATCATCGGCCGGGCGGTGTATTTGGCCTTCCCAGGCCCGGATGCCGGGACGGGAATACGGGACTATGAACGGATAGGGGGAATCGGCTAGTGGAAATCCAATGGTATCCCGGACACATGGCAAAGACCCGCCGGATGATTGCCGAACAGCTGAAAAACGTGGACGCGGTGTGCGAGATCCTGGACGCCCGCATCCCCCGGTCCAGCCGGAACCCGGACGTGGACGGCCTGACGGCGGGAAAGCCCCGCCTGGTGGTTTTGAACCGGGCGGACCAGGCGGACCGGGAGGCCACGAAGGCCTGGACGGCCTATTTCCGGGAAAAGGGCTGGGCCGTGCTGGAGACGGACTCCAAAAGCGGCGCGGGCACGGCAAGGTTTTCCGCCGCCGTCCGGGACCTGCTGGCGGACAAGCTCCGGGCTTACGCGGAGAAGGGCCAGACGGGCCGGGTGGTCCGGGTCATGGTCCTGGGCATCCCCAACGTGGGGAAGTCCACCTTTATCAATAAAATCGCGGGCCGGAAGACCGCCAAGGCGGAGGACCGCCCCGGCGTCACCCGCTCGAAGCAGTGGGTGCCCATCGACCGGGGACTGGAGCTGCTGGACACCCCCGGCATCCTCTGGCCCAAGCTGGACGATCAGGACGTGGGACTCCATCTCGCTTTCACCGGGGCGGTGAAGGACGAGATTCTGGACACGGAGACTTTAGGGTGCCACCTAATGGCCTACCTGGCGGAGCACTATCCGGAGGCCCTGAAAACCGGCTATAAGCTCCCCGCCCTTCCGGAGCGGGAGGGGGAGGAGAACGACGTGGCCTACGGCTGGCGGCTTCTGGAGGCCGCCGGGCGGCGGCGGGGCTTTCTTGTCTCCGGCGGCGAGGTGGACACCGAGCGCATGGCGAAAATTCTGCTGGACGAGTTCCGCTCCGGCAAGCTGGGGCGGTTTACGCTGGAGGTACCGTAATGGGAGATAACAAGCGATGGTCCGCCGCCGACTTCGCGGCGCTTTTATGGGTGGCCCTGCATTTGTATACTAGCGTCAGCGCGTTTGGATACGGCTTGTATCAAACATATACAACGCGGTTCTGGATTTTGCTGGGGGTATGGCTTGTGGGCCTGCTGGTTCTGAACTTGTGGCTTGTCTCCGGGGGAGCGGGGCTGCTTCGTTTCGTGAAGTGGTACTGGGGGTTCAGCGCCGCGCTGGCCGCAGGAGTGATTTTGGCTGCGGAACTGGAGTTGATCCGGGATGTGAATGGGATTCTTGTTTTTGGGGTGCTTTGTTCCTTCCTGACGCCGCTAAATCAGCTGCTGGCCTTTACGTGGCTGCTGTTTCAATGGATGGCGGGCTTGCCGGGACTTGTCCGGTACAGAGGGGGATGCGGAGCGGCGTTGTTCGTTTGCCTGCTCCATTTCCTGTATTTCACCTGGCTCCACCGCCGGGCCAAAACGAGAGGAGAGACGGCCCATGGACCTGTGGACCCCGGAGCGGGAACAGTGGAATAGGGGGTACAGCTTCCTCTGCGGCGTGGACGAGGCGGGGGCGGGCCCCCTGGCGGGTCCGGTGTACGCCGCCGCCGTCATCCTTCCCCGGGAAATCGAGATTCCCGGCTTGAATGACTCCAAGAAGTTGACCGAGAAAAAGCGGGAAATCCTCTTTGACGAGATTACCGCTCAAGCGGAGGCGTGGTCCGTGGCCTTCGCCACGGCGGAAGAAATTGACGAAATGGATATCCTCAACGCCCGAATGCTGGCGATGCAAAGAGCCATCGACGGCCTGTCCGCGAAGCCGGACCTGGCCCTCATCGACGGCAATCGGGACCACGGCAGCCGGTTTGCCATAGAAACGCCCCACGTCACCCTGATTGGCGGGGATGGAAAAAGCGCCTCCATCGCCGCGGCTTCCATTCTGGCGAAGGTCAGCCGGGACCGGCATGTATCCCGGGAGCTGGATGCCCTTTACCCGCAATACGGTTTCACAAAGCACAAGGGTTACGGCACGAAGGCCCACTATGCCGCCCTGGACCGGCACGGCCCATGCCCGGCTCATCGAAAGACCTTCCTGAAAAAGTGGGAGGCCCGGCGGTGAGCGGGACAAAGGCCTCCGGGGACCAGGGGGAAGCCCTGGCAGGGCGGTATTTGGAGGCGCGGGGCTATACCATCTTAGACCGCCAATGGCGCTGCCGCTTTGGGGAGCTGGACATTGTGGCCCGCAGCCCCGAGGGCGTCCTCTGCTTTGTGGAGGCGAAGCGCCGGGGCCCCGGCTCCATCGGGCTGCCCCGGGAATTTGTGGACGGGCGGAAACAGCAGCGCCTCCGCCGGGCCGCGAATCTTTACATGGGCTTTCACGGCCTGGACTGCCCCGCCCGCTTCGACGTGGCGGAGGTTTACGAGGGAAAGGACGGCGCGTTCCGGGTGGAGTACCTGGAGGACGCCTTTGCATAGGATCAAAAACACAACCAGAAAGGTGAGATACAAGACATGAAGTATTTGAGCACCAGAGACCGTGCCCTGCGGGTGACCGGGGCCGAGGCCGTGAAGCTGGGTCTTTCCCGGGACGGCGGGCTGCTGACCCCGGAGGCCGTTCCCCAGATTGGCGAGGCCTTTTTGAAGAGCCTTACCGGGGCCTCCTACCAGGAGCGGGCCGCCAAGGTCATGGCCCTTTATCTGACGGACTACAGCGAGGAAGAACTGCTGGGCTTTGCGAATAACGCCTACGGTCCCGATAAGTACGGCCACCCCGCCGCCGCCCCCCTGCGGAAGGTGGACGGCTCCACCCACTGCCTGGAGCTGTGGCACGGCCCCACCTCCGCCTTTAAGGACATGGCCCTCCAGATGCTGCCTCAGCTCCTTTCCGCCGCCCTGCGAAAGACCGGGGAGGACAAGACGGTCTGCATTCTGGTGGCCACCTCCGGCGACACCGGCAAAGCCGCCATGGAGGGTTTCGCCGGCGTGCCCCAGACGAAAATCATGGTTTTCTACCCCAAGGACGGCGTGTCCAAGGTCCAGGAGGCCCAGATGGTCACCCAGGACGGGGAGAATGTGGGCGTCTGCGCTGTAGTGGGCAACTTCGACGACGCCCAGGCGGGGGTGAAGCGTATATTCTCCGACGAGGGCATCCGGGAGACCCTGGCGAAGCGGGGCTATCTCCTGTCCTCCGCCAACTCCATCAACTGGGGCCGCATCCTGCCCCAGGTGGTTTACTACATCTCCGCCTACTGCGACCTGCTCCGGGACGGGGAGATCAACATGGGGGACAAGGTGAACTTCTGCGTCCCCACCGGCAACTTCGGGGATATCCTGGCGGCGTATTACGCGAAGCGCATGGGCCTGCCGGTAGGGAAGCTCATCTGCGCGTCCAATAAAAACGACGTGCTGACGGACTTCCTCCGCACCGGCGTGTACGACAAAAACCGGCCCTTCCACACCACCATGAGCCCCTCTATGGACATTCTGGTGTCCAGCAACTTAGAGCGGCTGCTGTTCGACCTCTCCGGGGAGAACGACGCGGAGGTCCGGGGCTATATGGAGGCCCTGAACGCCGGCGGGAAGTACGAGGTTTCGGAGACTATCAAGTCGGCCCTCCGGGAGCAGTTCTGGGGCGGCTTCTGCGACGAGGCGGGGACTACTGCCACCATCGCCCGGTATTATAAGGAGCACGGCTACCTCATCGACACCCACACCGCCGTGGCGGCGGGAGTGCTGGAGCAGTACCGGAAGGAGACCGGGGACCAGACCCTGACGGTCTTTGCCTCTACCGCGTCCCCCTATAAGTTCTGCGACCACGTTCTCCGGGCCATCGGCGAGACGCCCAAGGGCGGCGGCGTGGAGCTGCTGGAACAGCTGAACGCCGTTTCCGGCGTGGCGATCCCTAAGCGGCTGGCGGCCCTCAAGGGCAAGAAACGGCGGTTCGACCTCACCTGCGAGAAGCCGGGCATGGACGGCGTGGTATTGGATTTCTTAAAATAAAGAGCGCCGGGCATCAAACAGAAAGGGGGAGCTGCTATGGCCCTCTACGCCATCGGAGATCTGCACCTCTCCCTGACGGCCAACAAGCCCATGGAGGTCTTTGGCCCCGCCTGGGAGAATTACACCGCCCGCATCGGGGAAAGCCTCTCCGCCCTAACGGCGGAGGACGTGCTGATCCTGGCGGGAGATACCTCCTGGGGCATGAGCCTGGAGGAGGCGGAGGCGGATTTTCAATTCCTGGACCAATTCCCCTGTAAGAAGTACCTGGTGAAGGGAAACCACGACTACTGGTGGACCACCGCTGCCAAGCTCCACCGTTTCTTTGATGAAAAGGGCATCCATACCCTGGACATCCTCCACAACAACTGCGTGTTTTACGGGGATTACGCCGTCTGTGGCACCCGGGGCTGGTTTTTGGAGGAGGACGCTCACAACGTGAAGGTTCTCAACCGGGAGGTGGGGCGGCTGGAGGCATCTTTGAAAGCGGCGGGGGAGAAGCCCATTTTGTGCTTCCTCCACTACCCACCCCTGTACCAGGGCTACGAGTGCCCGGAAATCCTGGAAACGCTGGAAAAATACCGGGTTTCCCTATGCTGCTACGGCCATCTTCACGGCCATGCCATCCGCCGGAGGCTGGAGGGAAAACGGGGAGAAACGGAGTTTTCCCTGATCTCCGCCGACCATCTGGGCTTTGTTCCGAAAAAAATTTGTGATTGAAGGAAAAAAGACTGGTATTTTCAATTTTTTTCTGATAGAATACTAAACTGCCCGGCGGAATGCTTTTGAGCGCCGGGAATGAACGGAGGAAAACAGACATGAGTGTGAAAAGCTGCGAGAAGATCGAGAAAAGCCAGGTCGCGTTGACCATCGAGGTGGAGGCCGCAGAGTTCGAGGCCGCCATGGAAAAGGCGTACCGGAAGATGCGGGGCAAGATCAACGTCCCCGGCTTCCGTCCCGGCAAGGCCCCCCGGAAGATCATCGAGGGTATGTACGGCGCGGAGGTGTTCTTCGACGAGGCCATCAATATTGCCTTCCCCGACGCCTACGAGGCCGCTGTGAAGGAGAAGGAGCTCCAGGTGGTGGGCTATCCGTCTGTGGAGCTGGTGGGTGAGTGCACCCGGCAGGGCTTTACCTTCAAGGCTGTCGCGCCCGTGTATCCCGAGGTTACTCTGGGCCAGTATAAGGGCCTGACCGCTCCCAAGGAGGAGGTCCAGGTTACGTCTGAGGACGTGGACCGCCGCCTCCAGACCCTCACCGACCGGAACACCCGTCTGGTGTCCGTGGAGCGGGAGGCCAAGGAGGGCGACACCGCCGTCATCGACTTTGAGGGCTTCCTGGACGGTAAGCCCTTCGACGGCGGCAAGGGGACCAATCACAGCTTGGAGCTGGGCTCCCACAGCTTTGTCCCCGGCTTTGAGGAGCAGGTCGCGGGCATGAAGGCCGGAGACGAAAAGGATATCGACATCACCTTCCCCGAGGACTACCACGCGGACCTGGCCGGCAAGGCCGTGGTATTCAAGGTTAAGTGCCATGAGGTGAAGGAGAAGGAAGTCCCTGCCCTGGACGACGAGTTTGCCAAGGACGTATCCGAGTTCGATACCCTGGATGAGCTGAAGGCGGACCTGGAGAAGCAGATCACCGAGGAGCGGGAGAAGGAGGCCCAGCGGGGCTTTGAGGACGCGCTGATGGAGCAGGTGGCTCAGGGCATCACCGCGGAGATTCCCGACGCCATGGTGGAGGGCCAGGCCCGGCAGTTTGTAGAGAACTTCCGCACCCAGATCGCTCAGCAGGGCATCCCCTATGACCAGTATCTCCAGATGACCGGCATCCAGGAGTCCAAGCTGCTGGAGGACGCTAAGGAGCCCGCCCTGCGCCAGGTGAGGATGGACCTGGCGGTCATGGCCATCATCAAGGCCGAAAGCATTGAGGCCGACGACGAGGCCGTGGAGGAAGAGTACAAGAAGCTGGCGGAGCAGTTCGGCATGGATGTGGAGATGGTAAAGAAGTACATCCAGGCGGACCAGGTGAAGGACCAGATTTGCAGCCGCCGGGCCATTGACGTGGTGGCCGAGAGCGCTACCGCCGTCAAGCCCGAGGAGAAGCCCGCCGAGGAGGAGGCTTCCGAGTCCGCCGCCGAGGAAAAGAAGCCCGCCCGGAAGCCCCGGAAGAAGAAGTCTGAAGAGATCTCCGAGGGCGAAGAGCCCGCCGCTGAGGAGAAAAAGCCCGCCCGGAAGCCCCGGAAAAAGAAAACCGAGGACGCTGAGGAGCCGAAGGACGCTGAATAATTATAAATAAGCCCAATCTTTACTTGCGGGTTCACAGATTCGACACATTTTCACATGATGCCTGTGGTATCATGTGAAAATGGTTATATGGGCTGTCCGCTGGAGTGTGCTCCACCCGGCGGAAGCGGCGTCCACAAAAGACTGGAGGTTTTCAAATTGAGTTTAGTTCCCTACGTAGTTGAGCAGACCAACCGGGGCGAGCGGTCCTATGACATTTTCTCCCGGCTGCTGAACGACCGGATCGTCTTTCTTGGCGAGGAGGTCAACGCCACCACGGCCAGCCTGATCGTGGCCCAGCTTCTCTATCTGGAGGCCCAGGACCCCGATAAGGACATCCAGCTGTATATCAACAGCCCCGGAGGCTCCGTTACCGACGGTATGGCCATCTATGATACCATGCAGTATGTCAAATGCGACGTCTCCACCATCTGCGTGGGCATGGCGGCCAGCATGGGGGCCTTCCTGCTCTCTGCCGGCGCCAAGGGCAAGCGCATCGCCCTGCCTAACGCGGAGATTATGATTCACCAGCCCTCCGCCGGAACCCAGGGTCAAATCACTGATATGGCCATCCATCTAAAGCGCCTGGAGACCATCAAGAAGCGGATGAACCGCATTTTGGCGGAGAATACGGGCCGCTCCATCGAGGAGGTCACGGCCGCCTGTGAGCGGGATAACTTCATGAGCGCCGAGGAGGCCAAGGAGTTCGGCCTGATCGATAAGATTCTGGTCAACAAAGAAGAGAAAAAGGACGAGGCCTAAACGCGAAGCCCCATCCCCGATAGAGAGGTAGAAACCATGAACGACGACGGCAAGAAAACCTTGCGATGTTCCTTCTGCGGCAAGCACGAGCAGCAAATTCACCGCATGATACAAGGGCCCGGCGTGCGCATCTGCGACGAGTGCGTCCACCTGTGCATGAGCATTTTGAACGACGGCTTTGAGCCCGACGCTCCCGCGCTGGAGGACCTGCCGGACCAGCTGCCCACTCCCCGGGAGATCCGGGACGTGCTGGACCAGTATGTCATCGGTCAGGACGAGGCGAAAATCGCCCTGTCCGTGGCGGTGTACAACCACTATAAGCGCATCTTCTTCGGCGGCGACGAGGACGTGGAGCTCCAGAAGAGCAACATTTTGATGCTGGGCCCCACCGGCTCCGGCAAGACCCTCTTTGCCCAGACCCTGGCCAAGATTTTGAAGGTGCCCTTCGCCATTGCCGACGCCACCACCCTCACGGAGGCGGGCTATGTGGGCGACGACGTGGAAAACATTCTCCTGCGCCTGCTCCAGGCGGCGGACTTCGACGTGGAGCGGGCGGAGCACGGCATCATCTACGTGGACGAAATTGACAAGATTGCTCGGAAGAGTGAAAATACCTCCATCACCCGGGATGTCTCCGGCGAGGGCGTGCAGCAGGCACTTTTGAAAATCGTAGAGGGGACCGTGGCCAACGTCCCGCCCCAGGGCGGCCGGAAGCATCCCCATCAGGAATTCATCCAGATGAACACGAAAAATATCCTGTTTATCTGCGGCGGCGCCTTTGACGGGCTGGAGAAGATCATCGAAAAGCGCCTGGACCAGAAGAGCATCGGCTTCGGAGCCAATGTCCAAGGCAAGAAGGACAAGGACCTGAGCAAAATCCTTCACGAGGTTCAGCCCCACGACATCCTGAAATACGGCATTATTCCGGAGCTGGTGGGCCGTCTGCCGGTGATCGCGCCGCTAAACGGTCTGAGGAGGGAGGACTTGGTCCGTATTCTCCAGGAGCCTAAGAATGCCCTGGTGAAGCAATACAGGAAGTTGCTGGAGTACGACGATGTGGAGCTGGAGTTCGAGCTGGAGGCGCTGGACGCCATTGCGGACAAGGCCATCGAGCGGAACATCGGCGCACGGGGACTGCGGGCCGTTATGGAAGGCATGCTGACCCAGATCATGTATGACATCCCCTCGGACCCCACCATTGTCAAGGCTGTCATCACCAAGGAGTGCGTAGACGGTACAGGCCAGCCCATTTTGACGAAGGACCCGGAAAAGGTGAGCTACTCCGTAAAGCTGAACCCCGGCAAGGGCGGAAAGTCCCGCCCCCCCAAGTCCGCGTCTTGACACAAGAAAGAGCCCGGTTTTGTACCGGGCTGAAAGAGAGGAAGGGAGTAATGTCCCTTCCTCTCGGGTTGTAAGGACGAATTCCATTCCTTACCATAATTCCCCAGCCCTTGGAAAGGAGCGTGAACCCTATGACACCTGTGGAACCTATCACGATGAATATGCCCGTTTTGGCCCTCCGGGGTTTGACGGTCTTTCCCCATATGAACCTGACCTTTGATGTGGAGCGCCCGATTTCCATTGCGGCCCTGGAACGGGCCATGGAGGGGGAACAGGACATTTTCCTGGTGACCCAACGGGAGATCAGCGTAGAGCGTCCGGAGGAAAAGGACCTGTATGAGATCGGCACCGTGTCCCATATCCGGCAGATTCTCCGCCTATCCTCCGGCTCCGCCCGGGTTATGGTAGAGGGCCGACGGCGGGCCCGGCTGCGGCGGCTGTGGCAGGCATCCCCATATCTCCAGGCCAACGTTGAGGAGCTGCCGGAGGAGGTCCCCTCCGAGGCCCGAAGCCCCCGGGCGGAAGCTCTGCTCCGTCAGGCCTGGAGCCTGTTCAGCGAGTACGCCCAGCTCTCCGGCGCGGTGCCGGAGGAGATCGTCACGACTGTGATGGACAGCCGGGACGTAGGACGATTGGCGGACTTCATCGCCCAGAACATTCCCCTGCGGCACACGGATAAGCAGGAGATTTCGGAAGAGCTGGCC
>CATOKC010000126.1 GCA_951800675.1 uncultured Oscillibacter sp. | reverse complement strand
CCTGACGGCCTTTCAGCAAAGCGCCCTTCAAGTAGGTGGAGCCGCCGTCCAATCCAATGGTATAACTCATACTGTTCCCCTCGCTTTCTGTTCGCTGAACTGCTTCAGCTTCAGTAATTCAATAAACGCCTCAACGCGGATACGAAGCTGCTCCACATCTTCCTCGTTATAGTCGCTTTTCACCCGGATGATGGGGATGCCCTCTTTCTCCAATTCTTCCTCCAGCACCGGGTACTCGTAGTCATAGACCAGACAGCCCCGCGGCACATGGTAGATCACGCCCTGGATCTGATGATCCTTTATCATCTGCTTGATGCGGAAAATCCGCTGGCGGTTGTCTGTGAAGGTGGGACAGGTGCAGGGGCGGGTTGTTCTGACGGTAAGCCAGAAAACGGGACATTTCATATTGCGCGTAGCCCTTCTGGTTGATGGCCTCCGCCAGCGATTGAGGCGTGATCTGCTGTCCGGTCACTTCTTCCAGAATAGGGATCAGGCGGTACAGCTCCCGCACATATTCCTCCCTATCTGCATCCTGCTTTTTAGAGGACGGAACATGGAGCGTCACCGTGGACTTCAAACACTCCAGCATCCCGGCCAGCTTTTTCTGGCAGTCGCGGGTCACAGGAATCACCATCAGAGAGCAGCCTGAGTAAAGCGGCGATACCTCGATCTCACCAAAGCCCATGACGGATTTCACCAGCGGACAGGCGTCTCTCGGTACAAGACCGTCACCGATGGTATAGGCGGTGTAGCTGCCGGAGCAGAGGCGGACCGGCATGGCCCCCGCCGCCCAAATCAGTTCGCTGGGAACCATGACGCAATAGGTTCCAACCGTTTTCATCCCAGCCGGTTTCGGAACATCCTCCAAATCCACGAAGATTCGCCCCAGCACATCGAAGAAGGGCCGCAGGGCCTCCGGCGGGTCCCCCAGGCTCTCCGCACGGCGCAGGTAGGAGGAGGCGACCCGCGTGGATTTCTGAATGAACAGCTCCCGCTGGCGGGGGCTATACTGCATCTCACTTGCCATGGGTCTGCTTCTCCTTTCCGGCGGAAGTCTTGGGCGCGTACTTGGAAATGAACGCCTTGCGGGAGGACTTGTAGATGTCCTTGCCGCGGAAGGTCAGCCGCAGAGCGTTGTTCTCCGGGCATTTATGGATGCACTCTCCGCACATGAGGCAGTCCACGGTCTGAACATTGGCCTTGTCCCGCTCGGTGTAGATATTTTTCAGCCGCATGGGACACGCCTCATAACAGGCCCCGCACTCGGTACAGGCGGCGCGGTCCTTTTTCAGCTTGAACAGATTGAATTGATAGAAGATGCCCAGCAGATACCCCATGGGACACATCAGGCACCAAAACCGCTTGATGAAGAAGCTGCCTACCAGCAAAAACACGGTTAAAAAGCCGGTGAGGGCGTAGCTGGCCCACCAGCCGCCCAAAGCGGTGGAAAACACCTTGTTCGGGCAAATATCGCAGAAATCGCCGCCCACGAATACAAAGCCCAGGAATAATATGATCCACAGCCATTTCAGCGGCTGGATGGCCTTGCTCATCCGGTCTGTCACCTGGATAGGCCGGATATGAAGAACCTTCCGAAGCTGGTCCATCAGGTCTTGCGGCAGACCCAAGGGACACATGAACCCACAGAGCATCCGCCCCAGGAAGATTAGAGAGAGGAACAGCATTCCCAGGAAGCAGAGGATATAACCCCAATTCCGGGTGAACAGGATGGGCAGATGGGTCAGATAGTAGCAGCTGGATTCCAGCGTCTGATCCAGATTAAAGGGGCAGCTGAACACCGGAACGGCGATCTGATTGAGGGACTGCCCCTGGTGAATGAGCTTTCCGGCATACGTCCAGAAAAAGAAGCCGAAGATCAGAAACAGCCATCTTATCAGCAGGAATTTGGAATTTGTCCGCTCCCGCGGGGGATTCCCGCCGCCGAAGCCGGGACGCTCCCGGCCATAGACCGCATAGGCCGGGTCCTTGCGGCAGTACCACTCCCGGAGGAAGTAGACGATCACGATGCCCAACGCGGTGAGGGCCAGAATGATAAGCAGGGGGATGTGCGCCTTGAAGAAGTGGACGGTAAAGTATTCGTAGTCCTCCACCAGACAGTACATCCGGTAGACATTCTGACCGTCCGGGGAATAGGAGGCGGTAAAGCCGCCGCGCAGGGTTTCGATGGGCAGGCCGCTGATCCAGCCGTGGTTATCGGCGCGATAGACTTTTTCGGAGCCGTCCCTGCCTGTCACGGAGACCTCCGCATCCGTCAAAAGCTGGTTCTGATAAAAAACCTGGATATACTTTCGTTCCGCATAGGCCACTTCAAAGGGAATTTCCGGGATATTAAATTCTCTGGGGGCCAGCTCGTATGTATGGGGGCCGATGTCGGCTCTGGCAAAGTCGTGGACTGTCCGGCCATTCGCCTGCCGGGCCGGAAGCGCCGCCCCGAAGTAGCCAATCAGGTCCTCCCGGATGGGGGACATATCCGCGCCGGTGAGCGGTTGCGCTTCTTCCTCGGTCTTGCCGTAAAGAAGCACCGCCGCCGTGCCATATTTGATTTCCTTCACACGGCCACCCCTTTCTGATACTGTCTCTGCCGCGGCATTTCCGAAAACGCCTCCATACGGATACGGAGCTGTTCCACATCCTGCTGGTTGTAGTCTGTTTCCAGGCGGAACACAGGGATATTCCGCTCACCGCAGAACACCTCCAAACGCTCCAGCTCAAAGTCATATTCAATCTGGCCTTTCAGGACGCGGTAAACCACACCGTCAACGTCATGACTGTCCAGCAATTCCGAAGCCGCCGCTTGCGGCGTTCCGTTTTTTGCGTAAGAGCCGGAGCAATCCGCCTGATAAAACCGCTGTCCAAGGCCGGACAGGGTAATATCCGCTGCTTCTTCTATTGTCAAAGCAGCTACAGCCCGCCGCGTGGTATAGTCGAGATGGGCCGTAATGTGCAAACCTACATCTTGAAGCAAAAAGGGGATTTTATAATTGGGGAAATAGATTGGGGACCCCATCAGGATCACATTGCCGCTGGCGCGGCTGGGCCTGCGGGTATGGCTTGCCTCCATTTTGTCGTTCAGTCCGGCAAGCAGCTCCGTCCACTGCGGGAGATCGTGAGCGCGGTAGTAGCTGAAACAGATCAGCGTCCGCCACGGAGCGGGCAGCAACGCGGAACGTTCCTCTGTGAGCCGGAGGAACCGGCGCGGTTCATCATGGGCCTGGGCCACCAGACTGGCGGCATTGCGCAAAGCACGGCGGGTAAACCGTTTCCTGGTGTGCGCGGAGATCGCCTCCGCGCACAGCTCCAACTGCCGTTCATATTTGCGTGCGGCAGATTCATCTTTGACAGGCGGAATGTCAAGCGTATGGACCTTCAGCCCTTCCCGCCGAAGCAGATAGGCCAGCTTCCGGGTGCTGTCGCTGACAATAGGGAGCAGGATCAGCGCGTCGCGGGCCATTTCCACCATGCCCAGCAGGAAGCCAAGGATGGAACGGCTAACCGGGTCGGCGTCCCTGGGGGCCAGTTCCCCGGCCCACGCGCCGGCTTGCAGACTGCCGCCCAATACCCAATAGGGCGTGATGCCGAAGGCGTGAACCAATTCCTCCGGGAAAGCGCTGCCCAATATCATCACTTTCGGATGCGGGGTATCACGCGCGGCGAGGGAGAAATGCGTCTGGACCAGTTCGAGAAGCTGCTCCGCTTCCTTGAATGGCGGCATTTCCCGCATCAGCCGCTCCGCTATATTCTGGTGCTCCGCTTCATAAGCGGAGCCCTCTTTTTTTGCGGCTTCACACAGCCATGCCTCCTGTTTTACAAAAAAATTACCCTACCTGCGCGCCGCCGGTCACAGGTGTCGCGGGCAGGATGCCGTTTAATACCAATCGTGCTTTTCGTTCCGGTCAAGGGCGTTGATCTGCGCCATTTCCGCATCGGTCAGCTCGAAGCCGTACAATTCGGTGTTCTCCTTGATGTGGTCGGGATTGCTGGAGCCGGGGATGACCACCACGCCCTTTTGGAGATTCCAGCGAAGAATTACCTGGGCGGAGGATACGCCGTGGGCCTTGGCGATACCGGAGATCACTTCATCCCCCAGCAGCTCCGCCGTATGGCCACGGCCCCCCAGGGGATACCAGCCCTGGACCACGATTCCAAGGTCCTGGATATAGGGGATCACATCATTCTCCTGATAGTAGGGGTGGATTTCGTTCTGAACCAGAGCCGGGGTGATCGTCACCTGGGGCAAAAATTCTCCCAGCTCCTTCACATACCAGTTGGACAGGCCCAGGGAGCGGATTTTTCCTTCCTCCACAAATTTTTCCATGGCCTGATATGCTTTCGCGTCGTTCCGGTCAGGGTGGTGCAGGAGCATCATGTCCACATAGTCAATGTCCAGCCGGTCCAGACACGCCTGGATGGACTGCTCCGGGTTCGCCATCTCGCTGCCGGGGTAAATCTTCGTGATAACGAAAACATCTTCCCGCTTGATGATGCCCTCGTCAATGGCCTCCCGGATGGCTTGGCCCACTTCTTCCTCGTTGCCATAGGCGGAGGCGGTATCAATGAGTCGGACCCCGCTGGCCAGGGCGGATTTGACAGCATTGACGCAGGTTTCCCTGTGGAGGCTGTACGTCCCCAGGCCGTTGATGGACATATCATAGCCGCTGTTAAGGGTGACGCTTTTGGTTTCAAAATTGAAAGCAGCCGGATTGGTGGCCGGAACCGACGGTTTCGGCAGTTCCAGACCATTGATCCATTCTTCCATGGTGCCGCGGCTGGTTCCACCGGCGAAGCGGCGTCCGGTGATCCAATTCGCGCCAGGAGCCAGGGACTTGATGCTGCTGTCGCTGTACCCGCTGGAGTGGGACGTGCAGAAGGGGACGATGGTTTTTCCGGCGAAGTCATAGCTCTCCAGGAAGGTGCTGATGATCCGGGGCGGCTGTCCGTGCCAGATGGGGTAGCCCAGGAAGATCACATCGTAGTCCGCCATGTTCTCAACGCTTCCGGCGATCGTGGGGCGGGCGGAGGAATCGTTCTGCTCCCGGTCGGCCCGGCCATTGGTGTAATAGGCAAGGTCGGCATCCGTATAGGGGACCTCCGGCACGATCTCTACGAGGTCAGCCCCCAAAATATCCGCCGTGTACTCCGCCAGAGGACGGGTAGTATTGGTGGCGGAGAAATAGGCTACTAAAGTTTTGGCTCTGTTCATAGAATCCTCCTGTTTTTCGGTTCCGGTCATCCAGCGGTGGAGCATAACTGCCAGCTGAGCCCGTGTGGCGGTTCCGTGGGGATCGAAGTTGTTTCCTGCCTTGCCGTTAATAATTCCCTGCTCCTGCGCCCAGGCGGAAGCATCTGTGGCGTAAGCGGCGATCTGCACCTGATCCGCGAAAGCTCCATCTTTTGCCGGGACGGGCTTTCCGGCGCTTCTCCAAAGAATCACAGCCAGTTGCTGTCGGGTCACGGAATCCTCGCCACCGAAGTGGCCATCGCTGTACCCGCCGATGATTCCCTCTGCCGCCGTCCAGGACGCTGCTTGGGCATACCACGCACCAGCGCGAATATCAGAAAAATTGCGGGCATCTGTTTTGGGGCTTTCGGCTTTTCGATAGAGAGCGCCGGCCAGAACCGCCCGCGTTGCGGGAGAATCCGGAGAAAACGCTGTGTCGGAGGTGCCGTCTATCAGGCCGTTGTCCAGGCACCAGCCCACCGCTTCGGCGTACCAGGCGCCGGCAGGGACATCCGAAAAAGTAGACACAGGCTGTGTTTCGGACGTGAGTTTTGCGCTGTCCATACCCGCCCCACCGCTGGCGGCAGGGACCTCCGCTGCCGAGCGGGAGGTCATGGTCAGGAGACAGATCATACAGACCGCCATGGAGAAGGAAAGAAATTTCATGCTTTTCATGCGGATGTCCTCATTTCCTGTACGTTCACTTTTTTAATGACTTTAGCGGGAACCCCGCCCACCACTGTCATAGGCGGGACATCCTTCGTCACCACCGCCCCGGCGGCGACCACGGACCATTCTCCAACGGAAACACCGGACAGAATCGTGGCGTTGGAGCCGATCCACACATGAGCGCCGATCTTGATAGGCGCGTAGTGGTTTTTCCTGTTCATAGCGGGGTCCAGGTCATGGTCAATGGTGGCAAGGACTACGTTATGTCCAATCAGCGCGCCGTCTCCAATCTCAATCCCGCCCTGGTCCTGGAAGTGACAGCCGGAGTTGATGAACACATCCCGCCCAACGGTGATATTTTTCCCGAAGTCCGTATAGAACGGGGGGAACAGCCGGAAGTCGGGGGCAATCTCCTTCCCGGTCAGCCGTCCCATGATCTCCCGGATTTCCTCCGGCGTATGGTATTGATTGTTTAGTTCCATTCCCAGCCGGATGGCCTCCTGGAACAGCTCATTGGCGTAAGCCGCCCGCGCCGCGTCCTCGGGCGCGTCCTCCCGAAACCCCTTGATAACATCCTCTGCCGTCATGTTTTCGCCTCCTACCGGTTAAAGTTGGTCCAGTGCTTCCGCTCTGCTTGGGGCGGCGTGCGGCCCTGCTGACGGCCCGCCTCAATACATCCCAGCAGCCACGCCATGTTCCGGCCTAGGTTCCGCATAGTCTGAAGGCCCTCCTTGTCCTGCTCCACCAGCTCCGGGGCGGGACCAAAGACCATGTTCCAATAGGTGGAGGATACAATGGGCATTTCCGCGTTCAGCAGGTACTTATTCAGCGCGTCCAGGGAGGCCGTGGTCCCGGCCCGGCGGGCCGTCACCACAACGGCGGCTGGCTTGTGAAGAAATCCTTCTACACCGGCGTAAAAGACCCGGTCCAGCAGGGACAGAATCTGTCCGCTGGGGTGGGCGTAGTAGACCGGAGAGCCAAACACAAAGCCGTCCGCTTCTTTCGCTTTGGCAATCACCTCGTTGACCATGTCATCGCCAAAGACGCACTGGCCCTTCCCGGCACAGCCGTCGCAGCCAACGCAGTCCCGGACAGGGGCGCCGCCCATCTGGACGATCTCTGTCTCCACGCCCTGCTCATTCAGCGCCTTTGCCGCTTCCGAGAGGGCGAGATAGGTGCAGCCGTTTTTGCGGGTGCTGCCGTTTAACAGTAAAACTTTCATGCTCACATCTCCTTCTCCCACTCCCGCAACGTATTGATGTTGGCGGTGTCGCCCAGGGTTTCCAGCTCAGAGACTTCCTCCGCCGTCAGAACGATCTCCGCGGCCTTCGCGGCGGCTTCCACCTGCTCCACCTTCGTCACGCCGATAATGGGCAGGGTCCCTTTGGCAATGGCCCAGGCGGTAGCGACCTGCGCGGGAGAGGCGTCATATCTGCCGCCGATCTGCCGCATTTTTTCAATCAGCTTTTCCAACCGCGGCAGGACGGGGCCGTAGCATCTGGCCCGGTCGCTGCCCTCCGGGAAGGGGTGGGCGGTATCGTACTTGCCGGACAGCGCACCCTGCTCCAGCACCATGTAGGCGTAGAAGGTAATGCCGTTTTCCTTGCAGTAGTCCAGAATCCCGGCCCGCTCGGAGGAACGGTGCAGCAGGGAGAAGTGGTTCTGAACGGCGGAGACCTTCAGACCGGCGGCGCCCAAAATCTCATTGGCCCGCTCGATCTGCGCCAGATTGTGGTTGGACACACCGATGGTCTTGATCTGTCCGCTCTGCGCCAGAGGAATCAGCTTGGGGGTCCACTTCTCCACATCCATGGGGTTGTGAATCCAGTAAATGTCCATCACGTCCGCATGGAGGCGGGCCTTGCTGCCGCCCAGCATCTCCCGCATGGCCTCCGGGGAATCGCTGGCGATCTGCGGGGTGAACTTGGTGGAGAGAACCACCTGCTCACGGGACACGTCCTTGACAAAGCTGCCCAGGATACGCTCGGAGGTTCCCTCGCCGTAGACGGCGGCGGTGTCCCACAGGGTCAGGCCGCACTCCAGCGCCTTGTCAAACACCGGACGCAGATCGTCCTCAAAGAGATGGTTCCCAAACACCTGGTCACCGCCAGCGGCTCCGGCACCCCAGGACCACGCGCCCAGCGCGATTTTCGGCATTGTATTCATGACGGATTCCTCCTGTTGTTTTATCAAATTACAGATTCTTCTTGAAAAAGGTTTCCAGCTTGTCGAAGGGAATCTTATCGAAGTTGTCATAGAGATCAACGTGGTCCGCGCCGGGGACGATCACCAGCTCTTTCGGTTCTTGGGCGGTAGTGTAAGCGTCCTCGGAGTAGTACCGGGAGTGGGCGTTTTCGCCAGCGACCAGCAGAATAGGCCTGGGAGAAACCTCCTTGATATTGGTCATCAGCGGGAAGTTCCAGAAGGACACCGGCATGGTGGCCGTCCAGGAGGACACAAAGTTGACTGCGCGGGGGTGGCGGGCGCGCTTTGCGTAATACTGGAAGAAGGCGGCGAAAACGGGGTCAGCGCCCTCCGACAGTTCCTCCGGGACCTCCATGGCGGCGGTCAGCGGATTGCCGGCCTCGTCAAATCCAATCTCATGGTTGCCCAGGGCATAGGTCCCGCTCTCGGCGTCCCTCCACCGCCGCTCACTGAGGTACTGCTTGATCTTCATGCGCTGTTCCTCGGTGTAGTAGTCCATGTGGCCCCGGCTCATATCGCGGGACATATCGTACATGGAGAGGGTGGCCACCGCCTTGATTCGGGTGTCAGTCCCGGCGGCGGTAATGGCCATGCCGGACAATCCGCAAATGCCCACCGCCCCGATCCGATCACGGTCCACATAGTCCAGCAGGCCGATGCAGTCCACGGCGGCGCTGTAATCCTCGGTGAAGATGTCCGGGGAGGCGGTGTTGCGGACCTCGCCGCCGCTTTCTCCGCCGAAGGACGGATCAAAGGCCAGAGACACGAAGCCCATGGAGGCGAACCGCTGGGCATAGAGGCCCGCCGCCTGCTCCTTCACCGCGCCGAAGGGACCGGCCACAATGATGGCCGCGTTTTTCCGCGCCTCGTAATTCTCGGGCAGATAGAGGTGTCCTGCCAGCTCAATGCCAAAGCGGTTCTTGAAACGGACCGGCTTCATTTCGATGCTGGGGTTAATTTTGAATGTGCGTGTATCCTTGCTTGTCATGGTGAAATTCTCCTTACTGATTTTGATTCATTTTGTAGATCAGGTAGTCCAGGCAGTCGATCTTTTTCTGATCCGCATGGTAGCGGTCCAGCAGAAAACGACGGTGTTTTGCAAGCAGAGACAGTCCCGCTCCCTTCCTGCCGGATTTCAGAAAGTCCATAAACTGCTCAATCTGTTCCTTGTCACATCCGGCGTCTGCAAGATTGGCGACAACCGCCTGTTCCCACTTCCTCCTCTCTGTCATAACTCCGCCTCCTTACGCTGTGATTATATAGGCAAATCCACAAAATATCAAATACATATAAAGGGTAAAACTGCATACTTGAAAGGTATGCGGTTTCTTGCTATAATAAGGCGCAGAAACAAAAGAGAGGTGTTCCTATGGATATACGAGTTCTGCAATATTTTCTTACAGTAGCGCGAGAGGAAAGCATTACCAGAGCGGCGGAGGCTTTACGGATGACACAGCCGCCCCTTTCCCGGCAGTTAAGAGATTTAGAGGATGAGCTTGGGAAAAAGCTGCTCATTCGCGGGAGCAAAAAAGTCACGCTTACGGAGG
>CATOKC010000125.1 GCA_951800675.1 uncultured Oscillibacter sp. | reverse complement strand
ACCCATCGACAGGAGCGGCAGCGGGAATGTCCTTAGCCGTCAGCGTATAGCTGCCGGTCTCAGACCAGTTGCCCTCGCTGTCCACCAGTGTCACGACACGCTCGACCTGGGTCTTGCCATCTACCGTACCGTTGATGGAGGCAAACACCACCGTCACCTGATACTTGTCGGGGACGCCGTCAGGCTCGACGGGATCCTTCTCGCCGATCTCGTCCAGGCCGTAGTAGATGTTGACGATATTGGCGCTCTCCGTCTGACCGATGGTCTTGTCGGGAGCATCAACGTAGTCCAGCGCGTAGTCGCGGCCTTCATACTCACGCATCTCAGGTGCGTAATAGTGATTGGAGATCTTATCCCCGATCATTCCGATGCCGGGGACCTCCAAAGCCTGCTCGACGCCCTCAAAGTGGTAGACCACCTTGAAGCCCACGTAGTTCGCGAATTCGATCACAAATGTGACGTTCGTGTCCTCGTTCTTGTCGATCACTGCACCCACGGGCGTGTCATGCCACGTACCAGGCTCCACATAGCCCTCTGCAGGAGCGGTAACAGGGATGTCCTGCTCCGTCAGCGTATAGCTGCCGGTCTCAGACCAGTTGCCCTCGCTGTCCACCAGTGTCACGACACGCTCGACCTGGGTCTTGCCATCTACCGTACCGTTGATGGAGGCAAACACCACCGTCACCTGATACTTGTCGGGGACGCCGTCCGGTTTGTCGGGATTTTCAGGATCGGTGCCGATCTTGTCGTCCGCCCACTGCGCCACCAGTGTGATGCTGCCGGTGACCTCAGCGTTGAAGTCGTAGGCCGATCCGTTCAGCGTCCAGCCTTCAAACACCGCCTGGTCCTTGGCAGGATCAGTGGGCTCGGTGGCCTTCTCACCGTGCTTCACGGTCTGATCGGTGATCGTCTCCTTGCCGCCGTTCACGTCGAACTTCACCGTGTACGTCGTGTACTTGGTGGCCCACACGCCGTAGAGGGTGGTGTGTTGCTGGATGGCAAACGTTTCGTCGGGCTCCATGTAGCCGGCCGCTTCCTCGGGGGCGATCGGGGGATCGATTCTCCAGCCCAGGAAATACAGTGTGGCGTTCTTTCCGTCCTTTGTCACACTGATGCCCTCGCCCACTTCGACAGGCTGTTCCTTGTACATCGCGCTGTCAACCGTGACTGTGGCGCCCTTGGCATACGTCTTGCCGCTGGGGGCTTCAAAACCGTTAAGGTTGTCGATATAGCCCTGCAGGTTCAGCTCATAGGTCAGCTTGACATCATCCTTCGGGACGATGACGCAGTCGATGTGCCAGCCGTCCTCCTGGAGCTTGGCCACATACGGGTAGGCTGTGTAGCTGTTTTGGTTGCCGGTGGTGAGGGCGACCCCGTTCGTGGTGGTTACGTTGCCCTTCCCGGCGACAGCCGCACAAACCTGATCCCAGTCAATGCCGATCAAGTACTTTTCCGCCGAGCTGCCAACCCCCTGCGCGCCGCCGTTAACGGCGAAATTGGGGTCGCTGAAAATCTCTTTGCGGATATAGGTGGCTGCATTGTTGGAGAATACCTCATCCGTATTTCCCACCGTATAACTGCTGGTCACCCAGGTATAGGCATCGGGCCCATACTGTGATACGGAGGGCTCGCCGGGGATGTTACTCGAGGCCAGCACGGTGACGACAATTTTTTTGCCATCAAGCCGGGAATCGCCAGTAATGGTGTGGTGCCAGACGTCATCGCCGCTTCCGCCAATGGCACGGCAGCCTTCGATGCTGTCGTTCCAGAGGTTAACCGCGGCGTCATTTTCCAGGCACACGCCGCCGCCGTTAACCGCGTCACAGTTGACAATCTGGGCACCCTCGTTAAAGTTGAGCGTGCCGCCGCTGTGGACATACACGCCGCCGCCGTTGCCGTTGTGGCCGTTGCCGTGCAGGTACGCGCCGTTGTTCAGGTTCAGGATGCCGTCGCTGCAGACCTCGACCAGGGGGCCCTTGGCCCACAGCCCCTGGGCGTCATAGCGCTCGGTGCACTTGTCGTCGTTCTCGGTGCCGTGCAAAAACATGGATTCCAGGTTCAGCGTCGCGCCGGATTCCACGCGGAACAGGGGGCCATCGTAACCAGTGCCACCGCCGCGCCAGATGGCGGTGTTCTTAACTGTGACGGTCTTACCGGTGGGAATGGTCAGCGTACCGGTAAACGTGTAGCTCGTGCCTTCGCTTGGACTTGTGAGGATGATCTCGCTCGCGGCGTTAATCTGCGTTTGCAGATTATTAAGAGCCAAGCCGCTGCCGAGCTCGACTGTTAGTCCGTACGTGCTCCCCAATCCCTCGGCCAGCGTCTCGGCGCCGTCCTTGATCGCCGCCTCGCCCTGGGCATAGACCGTCGCCTCGGCGTTATCCAACAGGATTGCGCTCTCGGTAACCGCCACCTGCTCAGTATAGGTATTGGCGTCCTTGTAGGTGAACACCTTCTCCTCGCCGCCAACCACGAAGGTCAGGGACTCGGGGGTCTTGTTCGCCACCACGTTGCTGCTCTGGACCAGGCCAAAGAAGCTTTCCATGGTCACGGTCCTGCCCACGGCTGCTTTCAGCAGCTTGTCGGGGGTGACCACGACCGCGCCCTCGGGGATCACGGTCTCCTGCACGGGCGTCTCGGTGGGCTCCTCGGCCACGGGTTCCTCCGGGACCGCCTCCTTCGCGGCTTCCACCGCGATCTTGGCGTTCTCCAGGACGGCGTTGGCCTCCACCACGGAGGCGTTGGTCCTGTCGGCTCCGCTCATGTGCTGCCACGCCTCGGTCGCCTCGGCGATCCGGGCCTCGGCCTCTTCCACGTTCTCCGGGGTGATCTCTTCCGGGATCGCCTTCACGGCACGCAGGAAAGCCTTGACGTCGTCGCTGGGCTCGGTGCAGGTCCACTCGGACTCATAGCACTTCTCGCCGTGCTTATGCTCCTCCAGTTCGCAGACCAGGGTCTTCTCCCCCTCGGCGAAGCAGTCCTCGCCGTGGGCGTGGCCCTCTGTCTCCTCCAGAGTGCAGGTCAGCACAGTTTCGGTGCTGTAGCACGCCTCGTCGTGGGTATGCTCCTCGGATTCCTCCTGACCGCAGGTCAGGCTGGCCTCCTCGGCATAGCACGCCTCGTCATGCTGATGGCCCTCCGACTCCTCCAGTCCGCAGACCGGCTCCTCGGGGGCTTCGCTGGTTTCCCAGCAGGTTTCGTCGTGGGTATGCTCTTGCTCATATCCACAGATCAGTTGGGACTCTTCCACGCAAGCCCAGCCGTCTTCATTGTGGGTATGGGTTGCTTCCGCCAGCTCCGCCGCCAGGGCGGTGGTGGGCAGAAGGCTTACGCACATCGTCAGGACAAGGAACAGGGCAAGTCCGCGTTTGCTCAGGATCTTAAAAATCTTCATGCAATCAATTCTTCCTTTCTTTGCGATATCGTTCGGATGCAAAGGTATCCGGCAGCCGGGCTGGCCTGTCGTCGTCATTGAGGGAATGGAACCCCCAAGAGGACGATTTAGCCCCCACGCACAGCCGGTTCCAACGGCTGTACTAGCTTTGCGTCCCGTGATTTCTCAACGGTTTGCTAAGTTTGCAACCCGGCCAACATAGTGTGAACAGTTCAAACGTCATAGAAACACACCTTAGTTCCGTGGGCTTTGCCGTCCCGCAGTTTCCTGCGGTTTGCCGAAAAAAATGGGTAAAATAAATTTTGCGGTTGCCCAAATTTTTGGTTAGCGCATTCAGTTGTCATGTGGACCCTCTTGTCCTTCGTGCTCCGTTCCGCCGCCCGATGCGCCAAGCGGACGGTCCGGCCGGCCGGGTTCGCCCGTCCGGAGCCCCACCACCCATGGGGCCCTCCTTCCTTTGCCGTATTCGCCGGGAAAATCTATGTCAGCCGTTCCCGCATGGCTTGCGGGCCGGCGGACAAGCTGTCAAACTGCCTGATCCGTTGAAACGAGCCCCTCGTCGAACTCCCGGACAAAGCTGTCGTGATATCGCTCCTCGGCCATTTTCCTGGCCTTCACCGCGTCCTCGAAGTTTTCGTAGCAGCCCAGATAATGGCGTTTGCCCTTGAAGCAGATGCTGGCTTTCCACTTGTTTGCGCTTGGGTGCCAATCCACACCGGTCACGCCGCTGGTGTTGTTTTTCCGGATGGTCTTGGCCCGCAGCAGCTCGATGCACGTGCCGTCTACATAGGTGCAGGAGGGCTTGCAGCCGCAGCTGGTCTGCCCGCTCCGCAGATGGCCGGTCATGACCACGAGCTCCTTGCCGCAGTCGCACCGGCACCGCCACGCGGTCATGGCTCCGATGTTTTCCGCAGGCTCCAGCACCGTCAGCATACCGAACCGCTCTCCGGCCAGCTCCAGCCGCTGATCGCTGTAATCTCTGGCAACAGGGGGGCAAGCCTCCTCGATAGAACGCAGCCCGCTTGGCGGAACCTCTCCGTCACAGGCGTCCAGGAAGGGTTCGAACACTTCTTCCTCCGCCCGCTTCCTGGCCCTCACGGCATCCTCCAGCTTTTCATAGCTGCCCAGGTAGCGGCGCTTCCCCTTGAAGCAGATGGTAGCCCGCCAGCGCCCCTTGGACGCCAGCCAGTCCACCCCGGTGACGCCGCTGGTGTTGTTGCTGCGGACCGGCCTGGTGCGGATCATCTCCACGCAGGTGCCATCGATATAGGTCAGGCTGGCCCGGCCGATGGCAGACGGGGGCTCTCCGAAAAGCTCCTTGTCGCAGCCGCAGGAGGTGCGGTGTCCGTCCCGGAGGCGCTGGGTAGTGACCACGGCTTCCTTCCCGCAGTCACAGCGGCATAGCCAGGCGGTTTTGGTACTGACATTCGCCGCCGGTTCAAGGACGGTGAGCTTTCCGAACCTCTGGCCGGTCAGGTCCAGCTTTTTGCGTGAGTATCCCACGACGCCGCTCCCCTTTCAGTAGACAAAATCAATATTTTGTCATAAAAGGGCCGCACCGGTCACATAAGCAGCACTTATCATAAGCGAAAAAGGGCGCAAAAACAGGCCTGCGAAGTAGTTGTCAAAAAATTAACTATCGCAGTCTTGGCTTTTTACGCCCTTCTTCGTGATTTCGCTGAATTTTGGAAAATGACTTCCTTTTTTTGCTGACTGTGATTATAATAAAGGTGGCCAAAGAGGCGATGAGAAGAAGACCCGGTTCTCTTCCCTTGCCGTTGGCCATGTTTATTTTGAAGACAAAATATTGATTTTGTCTATTTTGCCGGTTTCGCTACAAAAGCAGGCCCAACCCTTCGATCTGTCTTGCGTGTTCCGCGCCGGTGGTCATCAGGTAGATGCGGGTGGTGTCGATGGAGCTGTGTCCCAGCAGATCCGCCAGCTTCGCGATGTCCCGGCAGGCCCTGTAGAACACGGTGGCGAACAGATGCCGCAGGTTATGGGGAAAGACCTTGGACGGGGCGACCCCCGCCGCCTTGCAGACGGATTTCATTTCGCGCCAGATCTGGCCCCGGGAGATGGGCCTGCCGCTCTTGGTGCGGAAGATCGCGCCGGAGGTGATCCGGTGCCGTTTGGCGTATTTGAGCAGCTTGCGGCAGAGCTTTTGGGGCAGGAGGATGCTGCGGACCTTGCCCTTGAGCGTGATGTCCGCCCGCAGCTCCCGCAGAGCCTCCACCGTGATAAAGAGCACCTCTGACACCCGCACGCCGGTAGCGCAGATGGTCTCCATGAGCAGCTCCAGGCGGTCGCGGCCCTGCCGCTGGGCGGCGTTCAGCAGGCGGTGGTATTCCTCTTTGGTCAGCTCCCGGGAGACGTTCCGGAAAACGCGGTGCTGGAGCTTGAGGAATTTCACCCGGCAGTCCTCCCAGCCCAGGAACCGGAACAGGCCGTTGACGGCGGAGAGCTTGGCGTTGACCGTGGCCGGGGACTGACCGCCCTCCAGCAGGCTGGCTTTCCAGCGGGACGCCAGTTCTTTTGTTGCCGGGCGGCGCTCCAGCCAGGTTGTGAAGGAGCGGATGTCGCGGAGGTATTTTTTGATGGTGGCGGGGGCGCGTTCCTCCTGGCGGAGGAAGCGGGCGTAGGCGGTGATGTGGGTGTTTGTCAAGGCGCGTTCTTTCATGGTCATGTCCTCCGTGAAAAGTAATGGGTCCATTTTACCTTTTTACGGGGGAGTATTTCCAGTCCTGTCGTTACAATTTTGAGGAGTTTGGAGAAAAACACAACGTTCTGCTTTGCTATTTATATATTTCCCCTGCCTCATAGGAAGTCCGCAAAAAACGCAGTTGTAAAAACCAGCTTTCTTTGTTAAGCAGAGACCGCAAAATCCTTCAAAAGTTGCAAGTTCATGAGGCAGATTCCATGCGGGTGGAAGCTATCATATTCAACCTGATGCAAATCGGGGAGTTGCCAAGGCATCGTTAAGGGATGTGGTCATGTACATTGTGTGGGATAGCGTTTCAGGGGATATTCTGTAGTTTTGTGTGGAGCTGGTTGCTGTCAACCGCCCGACCCACGTCCGCAAAGATTTGGGCGGACACAGCGGAAGGAATAGTACCACGCTGCATCTCAAATCTACCCAAACCGCTCCACCTGGGCACAAAAGCGCTGGTTAGGACTGCGCTCCCAATCTTCGTAATCAGCAGGTCGTCAGTTCGAGTCTGATTTCCAGCTCCAAAAGTCCCGGAAAACCAAAGGTTTTCCGGGACTTTTGTCATTATCTTGGGCTTTCGTGGCCGAGAAAAGAACACTGGCTGATCCGAATTGCACGGAAGATGGATGGTATACAAAAGCAAATTGGGAGTTATAGAAAGGAGCATTTATGACGAAATACAGACAAATTTCCGCGCTTCTGCTGGCGCTGGCCTTGTTGCTGTGCGGCTGTTCTTTCACCGCCGGGGAAGGGGAGTCGTCCCCCGATGAATCGGGACCCGCTGTGACTGACATCGCTCCGGCGGAGATCGCCCCAGTGGAATCGGAAGAGCTGGCGGAGACTCCGGATCGAGGATATCAAGCTGGCGGCCCTTAACGAGTACGTGGAATTTCTCGAGGTACAGATCAATGACCCGGAAACCACCCGGGAGGAAGTCGAAGCAGATTTCTATTACCGCCGCGCCGTGGAGACGGCCAAGCATATCATATGAAAAAGCGCCCGGTTGCCAGCCTCAAAGCTGGAAACCGGGCGCTTTTATGTACTCAGTCCACTACGATTCCATTTTCCGCAAACGCCGTCAGCAGCCGCCCCATATCGCCGGGAATGGAGATCGGCTCCCCGCAGGCAGCGATGGCGT
The DNA here is from genome assembly GCA_951800675.1 of uncultured Oscillibacter sp. The sequence goes on along the minus strand of CATOKC010000125.1, from coordinate 2,423 downwards.
TGGCCACGTCCTTCAGTCCGTTGCCCGTTACCACGGAGACCACGGTCGCGTCGGGGGCGATCTTCCCCTGCGCGCAGAGCTTTTTCAGCCCCGCCGTTCCGGTGACGCCCGCGGGCTCGCCGAACACGCCGCAGGTCCGGCCCAGCAGCTTCTGGGCCGCCATGATCTCCTGGTCGGAGACGTTCACCACCAGCCCATTGGATTCCCGGATGGCCATCAGCGCCTTGTCCGCGTTCCGGGGAACGCCCACGGCGATGGAGTCCGCCAGCGTGTTTTCCTCCATGGGACGCCACGGCTCGCCGGTCTCGATGGCCCGGTTCAGCGGGTAGCAGCCCTCCGCCTGGGCGGAAATGAGCCGGGGCAGCTTGTCGATGAACCCGATGGCGTACAGGTCCTTCAGCCCCTTCCAGAGTCCCGCGATGGTGCAGCCGTCGCCCACGGAGATGGCGATATAGTCCGGGACCTCCCAGCCCAGCTGCTCCATGATCTCCAGTCCGACGGTCTTCTTGCCCTCGGAGAGGTAGGGGTTGATGGCGGCGTTGCGGTTGTACCAGCCCCACTTCTCGATGGCCTGCTTGCTCAGCTCGAAGGTCTCCTCATAGCTGCCCTGGACGGAGATAACGGTGGCCCCGAAGGTCATCAGCTGGGCGACCTTCCCCTTTGGGGCCCTGCTGGGCACGAAAATGTAGGTTTTCAGCCCCGCCGCCGCGGCGTTGCCCGCCAGGGAGGAGGCGGCGTTGCCGGTGGAGGAGCAGGCGATCACCTTCGCCCCCGCCTCCATGGCCTTGGCGACCGCCATGGAGCTGGCGCGGTCCTTGAGGGAGGCGGTGGGATTCACGCCGTCGTCCTTCACGTACAGCCGGGCAATGCCCAGCTCCTTTGCCAGACGGCTGGCCTCGTAGAGAGGGCTCCAGCCCACCCGCAGGGGAGGCGCGGGGGTGGGCTCCTCCACCGGGAGGAGCTCCCGGTAGCGCCACATGGAGTTGTCCCGGCGGGAGGCTAGTTTTTCTTTGGTCAGCTGGGCTTTGATGTAGTCGTAGTCATAGATGATATCTAAAATTCCCCCGCAGGTGCAGTTGGTCAGATCGGGGGTTGACTCGTAGATTTTTCCGCATTTTACGCATTTGGCGTGGATGACGTTTTTCATGGCAGTCTCCTTCTTCGCGCCCTTTGGGCGCGAGGTGGTTTGTTTCTTCTCGATGGCCCGGGGCTTACGCAGCCCCGGACTCTGCGGTTACTTTTGCCGCGCGGCAAAAGTAACCAAAAACGCGCTCAAGGGGTAGGGGACTCCCCCTTGAGAATCCCGCTCCTCATCTGTTTAGTTTGCGCCCGAGGCACAGTTTTGTTTGGCCTAAACCTTACTGCCGTCCGCTTCGAAGGTCTTCTGCGTCTATTTTAACGTGTTTGCCGGCAGTCCCTACCGTCTGGCGGGGCAAACTCCCCGGGGTGCTTGGGGGTGGGATTTTCTGTTCTATTCCTTCTGGGCTTCCGCTTCGTCTTCCTTCAAATTCTCCAGGGCAACCCGGGTTGCCTCAATAACAAAGGCGGAAAAATTGCAATTTGTACCGCGAATTGCCTCTTCAACCTCCGCAATCACATCGTCAGGAAATCGGATGGTTTTATTCGTCGTAGTATACATTTTGGGAATCTGGAATTTTCGCATATTGCACCTCGTCATATAAGTATATGACAAATGTATTGCAATATGTGTGTCAGATAAGCCTTGCAAAAGTCTTGCAAAAAGAAGTGCAATGTGTTACCATACCATTATCTTGGTAAAGGTGGATAATATAATGGAAGATTTCCCGAAATACTACACCCGCTTGTTCAATGGGATCACAGACGCTATCGAGGCGCTGCAGAAACAGAAATACGAACAGGCACAACTGATCCTGATCCGCGCCCAGCAGGACGCGGAAGAGATGTACTTGGCAGATGGTGACGAAGGCAGATAAAAAACCGGGCGGGGCGGTCAGCCCCGCCCGGTTTGCGGTACTTTACAGATTCTTCAAAAGCCCGGTGGCTTCATTAAATTCGTTGATCAGCTCGTCCAGCTCGGACGCCTGCTGGTGGACGGCGTCCCACGTGCCCTCGGTGTCGTACCACAGGGCGTTGAGGTCCTGGACATCCCGCGCCTGCTGCTCCACCCAGGTATAGTACTTGAGGTTGTGGACCCGCTTGCGCTCCGCGTAGGTGAGCTCCAACATGTTGTCCGTCCTGAGGCCCAGGATATGCAGGTTGTGGTCGATGGCCGCCTCGGTGGCGTTGTAGGGCCCGTGCATCTGGTCCAGCTCCGTGATCCGGCTCTGGTACATGGCGGCGGAGTCCGTCAGGACCGTGCCCACCACGTCACGCTCGGTAAGCTCATAATATTTCGCCATCTTGATGCAGCACAGCACGTTGGCGATGCCGGAGATGCCCAG
>CATOKC010000124.1 GCA_951800675.1 uncultured Oscillibacter sp. | reverse complement strand
TGCCGGTGTCAACCATAGAAGGGGCTCCAAGGGGCAGAAAGAGCGCTTTTTCTGAATACAAAGAAGAGGCGCACGGCATTTTGGGCCGTGCGCCCCGTTGGATTCCCTGGCTTCCCGGAAGCTTACACGCTGAAATTCAGCTGACGGTAGTACCCGTCATAGACCCGGGAGATGGGCTTATCCGCCACAGCGGGCCTTTCCGGACCATAGAGCAGGCGCCCGATTTTGTAGCCCACACCATTGATGCACACGGACTCTCCCGCGGTGCGGCCGCCGAATTTCGTCATCCAGGCCAGCGCCTCGCCCACGGTGCAGCCCTGCCGCATCCGGCCCTGCTCGTCCCAAAGCGGATCATAACCCAATTCCATATCTGCCGTATCCTCCATTCATATTCATAAGCAACCGCTAGATATTGTAGCGGACTCTCCCGGCAAAAGCAATGGTGGGAGTGGAGAAAAAAGGAGAGGATATTCGTGTAAATCATGGCTTGACAAATCGCGGAAACAGGGTATCCCTTGAGCGGCAGGGGCTGCCGCCCAAGGGGAGGTTGCACGGGAAGGCGCAACAAAAGGGGAATTGCGGGAAGTCTGTGGGCGCTGGTTTGGAGACGCGGCTTCGGGCCAGGCGCGTATACTGAATTGGGAAGGAGAGAAAAACCATGAACAAGAGTATTTTGGAGGGGCTGGGAAAGCTCCTCCGCGTGAAGAGCCTGGTGACGCTGGCTCTGACGGCGGTGTTTTCCGTGATGGCCCTGAGAGGCGAAATCTCCCAGGAGTTCATGACGGTTTACGCCGTGGTCATTGCCTTCTATTTTGGAACCCAGAGTCAAAAGACTCCGGGCGTGAAGGGAGATGGCGGATATGACGCTGGCTGAGCAAGTGCTTTCCATTGCCCGGGGAGAGATCAACGTGAAGGAGTCCCCGGCGGGCTCCAACCGGGTGAAGTACAACGACTGGTTCTATGGACGGGAGGTTTCCGGGGCCGCCTACCCCTGGTGCATGGCCTTCGTCCAGTGGGTCTTTGACCAAGCGGGGGAGCGGCTTCCCTGTAAGACGGCCTCCTGCTCGGCTCTGCTGAGCTGGTACGAGGCCCACCAGCCTTCCCAGGTAGTGAAGGAGGCCCGGCCGGGGGATATCGTCCTCTACAATTTCGGCCACACCGGCGTGGTGGAGGCCGTGGGCAGCGGGACCGTCACCGCCATTGAGGGCAACACCTCCCCCGGTACGGCGGGGAGTCAAGATAACGGCGGCATGGTCTGCCGGAGAACCCGAAAAATCGCCCTGGTGACGGCGTATCTCCGTCCCCTGGAGGAAAAGGAGGCGAACCCTATGGACAATACTCCCAGCCCCGCCCACAAAGAGGGCGTGGAATGGGCCGTGAAAAGCGGCATCCTTACCGGCGACGCGGAGGGTGACCTGAAGCTGACCGAGCCTGTGACCCGGCAGCAGATGTGCACCATGCTGAAGCGGCTGGCAGACGGTCTGGAGAAAAAATAAGGAAAGGAGCGGGGACGCGCGAACGCGTTCCCGCTCCTTTTTACTCCGTTCCATCCCCGGCGTGCTTCCAGGGGCCGGTCCCATAGAAGAAAACGGACATGGCGGAGGCCACGGTCCAGCCGATGGGCCAGGCGCACCAGATGCCAAGAGCCCCCAGGGCTGTCCGAGCCAGCGGCATGGCCAGGACCACCCGGAGAATTAGATCCGTGAAGGTGGAGGCCATAAAATGGAGCATCCGCCCGGAGCCCCGGAGAACGCCGTCGGCCACCAGCTTGGCGGAAATGATGAAATAGAAGGGGGAGAGGATGCGAAGATAGGCTACGCCGGTCCGGAGGGCGTCCTCCGTGGGGCTGTCCAGGAAAAGGGACAGCATGTGCCGACTGGCGAAGAAATACAGCAGGAACAGGGGAAGACTCAGAAGCCACACCAGCTTCACCCCGGCCCGGAATCCGGCCCTCACCCGGGAGAGCTTCTGCGCGCCGATGTTTTGGGCGGTGTAGTTGGACACGCCGTTGGCCAGGGTGGTGAAGGAGGTAATGACCAGGTTGTTCAGCTTTACTCCGGCGGAGTAGCCCGCCATAACGCCGGTGCCGAAGCCGTTGATGACCCCCTGGAGGATGATGTTGCCCACGGAGATGAAGCTTTGCTGGAGGATGCTGGGCACGGCGATGACGGCAATCTTTTTCAGCAGCAGGAGAGAGAACAGGGGAGTGGGCTTCGGGGCCTCCACCTTTCGCAGCCGGGCGTATACCACACCCACGGCCAAGACGCAGCTGATTCCCTGGCAGAGGAAGGTGGCCCAGGCCACGCCGGCCACCCCCATGTCAAAGGCGGTGACAAAGAGGATGTCCCCCGCGATGTTGGCGGTGGAGGAGGCCGCCAGGAAGAGGAAGGGGGTCCGGGAGTCCCCCAGGGCGGAGAATACGCCGGTGGCGATGTTGTAGAAAAAGACGAAGGGCAGGCCCCAGATGTAGATGTCCAAGTAGAGCTTGGAGGCGGCGAAGGCCCCCTCCGGGGTGTGAATGAGCCGAAGTAGCCCGCCGCAGCCAAGGATGCCTCCCAGCATCAGCGCCCCGCAGAGGACGGCGCTGGCGATGCAGGCGGTGGACACCGCCGTTTTCATCTTCCCGTATTCCTTGGCCCCGAAGAGCTGGGAGACCACCACGGAGCAGCCCATGTTGCACCCGAAGGCGAAGGCCAGAAAAATCAGCGTCACCTCGTAGCTGTTGCCCACGGCGGCCAGGGCCTCCTCGCCGATGAATTTCCCGGCCACCAGGCTGTCGGCGATGTTGTAGAGCTGCTGGAAAAGTATGCTGCCAAACAAGGGGAGGCAGAACCGCCACAACACGGTTTCCGGCCTCCCCACGGTCAGGTCTTTGTTCATGGGGATGCACCTCTCTTTCGGACTTCTCGATGGATTTTGATTATAGTCCCAAAAACGAGAGGTGTAAACCGTCATTTTGACGGTTTAGCATCCCAGGTATTCCTCCAGGCAGATTCCCTTGCGCATGATTTCCCCAGCGGCTTCCTCCCCCACGTAGCGGTAGTGCCAGGGCTCGTAGCCCACGCCGGTGAGGGCGCTTTTCTCCGTGGGATAGCGGAGGATGAAGCCGTACTCGGCACAGTGCTCCATCAGCCATCTCTGCACCGCCGTGTCCTCCTGCCTCTCGTCTAAAAGCTGGTAGGACTTGTCCACAATGTCCACCGCCAGCCCGGCCTGGTGCTCGCTGGTCCCGGGCCGGGCCACCCAGAGGGCGGCCTGTTCCTCCGCCTCCTCCAAGGACCCGGCCTGGGGGAGGCAGGATTGGACCTTTCGCTGGAACAGCTCCTCCTGCTTCTCCCAGCTTCGGTAGGAGGAGCAGATGGTGGGCTCCAGCCCCTCCGCCCGGCAGTCGTCCATCATCCGCTGGAGGGCGGGGTAGGCCCGCTTGTCGATGGCGTGGTTATTCCGCAATTGGGTCAGCGCGGGAATCTGGAAATCCTCCGGCAGGGGGTGGCTGCCGTTTACCAGGATCAGCTTCCAGTCGTCCTTGGGGACGGCGCTGTCCTTCCCATCGGAGGCGGGGTTACCCTCCCCGCCGGAGGTTATCGCCCCGGGAACGGTCAGGACATGGACGGGTTCGCCGCTCCCGGCCCCCGCTCCCGCCGCGGCGCAGGCGGCCTGGGTTCCCTCGGCCTCGGCCCGGCCCAGCAGGAAGCCGCCGGTAAACAGCGTCAGCCCCAGCAGGAGCAGAAGAGGCAGGGGAGACCGCCGGTTCCTCCGCCGGGAGGGCGCGAGGCGGCGGGGCCTGGAAACCATGGGCGTGTCCCATTGAACAGGGGCGGCGGCGTAATATTCCCGGTCGGGACGGGGAAATTCATGTACGGTGCAGGAATGGATAGACATAGAAACAGCTCCTTTGCTCTTGAACTGCCTCTATGATAAGGCTTGTCCCCGTCGAAACCGAAACATTCCTGCATCGAAGTCTCACCAATTTTGCATCGGACCGGCATCAACGCTGACACTGAAGCCGGGAGGATAGCCCATGGCGGTGCGGGTATCGTCATCTATGGACCGCCAGTCCATCTCGAGGGTAATGTGGAGGTAATTATCGTACCGGATGATCCAATAAACCGTGTCGCTTTCCGCCAGCCGAAAGGCGGCGAGGTTCGATTGGATGTCGTCCAGCGGCTCGTAGTCCAGCCCCAGGGCGCTGAAGAAGGAACTGCCAATGTTCTCCGCCGGGGCGTCGAAATCTAAGAGACACTCCGAATGCAGCTCTAGCGTCAGGATTTGCCCGGACTCTCCATCCAGATACAAAGAGAGCGTTTCTCCGGTCTCCTTGTCGTAGGCATCCAGCATGGCGAAGGCGGCGCTGGACAAGTCCCTCTGGTCCCGGACGTAGAGAAGGCTGCCTTTAAAACCCCGGTTGTACACCCCGGACTTCTCGGGCAGAATTCCCAGCTTTACCAGCCGCGCCAATTCCGCCCAGGCCTGGTTGGACAGCTCTTCCAGCTTTGCCGCTTCTGGTTCCTGGCCCACAATGGTGAGAAGCTCGGGAACAGACTGGTACTGGGTCAGCAGCCGGATGCGCCCGGGCAGCTCCGGGGGCTTGGAGGGGAAGTTGTTGTCCGCCGTCAGGGCCTCGGCGTGGACGGTTCCGGTGAGCCGCCCGTCCTCCAGCGTGGAGAGGTGGAGGGGCAGCAGGGCCAGGGCCACTACGGTCAGGGCCGTCAGGAGGGGGAGGAGCCAGTTTTTCCAGTTTCGCAAGGCAGTTCCTCCCCTCCGTTCAGATGCACCCGGACCCGGGTGCCCCGGCCCGGCTCGCTCTCAATTTCCAGCTCCCCGCCGTGGAGCTCCACAATCCGGCGGCACAGGGCCAGCCCCAGCCCCGCGCCCCCCTGGGCCCGGGCGCGGGACTTGTCCACCATGTAAAAAGCCTCCGTCACCCGTTCCAGCTCCTCCGCCGGGATGCCCTTGCCCTGGTCCGTCACCTGGACGCAGCAGCTTCCATCCTCCAGGGCGAAGCCCTCCAGCAAAATCTCCCCGCCGTCCTCCATGGCCTTCCGGGCGTTGTCCAGCAGGTTCATGCAGACGGTCTCCATCAAATCCGGCTCCATCCGCGCCGTCACCGCCTGGGACTGAAGGGTGAGCCGGATGCCCGCCTGCCGGAGGGGCGGCTCCATGGCCCCGGCCACCCGGCGGAGGAACGCGTCCAGGGGAACGGGCCGCAGGGGGAAATCCTGCCGTCCCAGGACGATGAGGTCCAGCAGCTTCCGGCTCAGGGCCTCCAGCCGCCGTCCCTCGCCGAAGATATACCCGGCGCTCTCCCGGACCTGTTCCTCCGTGGCCGGGCGGGAGCGGAGAAGGTCGGCGTAGCCGATGATGGAGGTCAGGGGCGTTTTGATCTCGTGGGCAAAGCTGCCGATGAAGTCCTCCTGGCGGCGCTGGGCGGCCTTCAGCTCCGCCACCTGGCGCTGGATGCGGTGGGCCATGACGTTGAAGTCGGCGGAGAGCCGGGCGATCTCGTCGTCCCCGTCCACCCGGACCCGCTGGCTGAGCTCCCCCTCCGCCATCCGCCGGGCGGCGGCGGAAAGGCGGGCTAGGGGCCGGGCCAGCATGGCGGCCACCGCCAGGGACAGGCCCCCCACCGCCCCGGTGAGGACCAGCATCAAGGAGAAGAAGCTCCGGTACTGCTCCGACCGGGATTGGAACAGCTCTCCCACCTCCCGGCAGTTTTCCAGGTAGAGGATGCCGTCCTCCAGGGCCAGGGGGCTGGCGGCGTGGAGGTAAATCCGCCCGTCGGCCAGGGCGTTCATGACCCAGCCCCGCTGCCCGGCGGGAAGCTGGGAGGTGAGGCCCGCCGCCTCCACCGGCAGCGCGCCGCTGCCGCCCAGGGCCGTTCCCGCCTCGTCGCTGAGGCGGAAGGAGACCGTCCGCCCCTGGCCGGTGGTGATGCTGATGCCCCCGGCGGCTTTGGCCAGCTCTTCCCGGCTGTACAGGGGGTTGAAGGCCAGCTCCTGGGCCAGGGCGAAGCGGAGGAGGTCGTTTTCCTCGTACAGCGCCGCCACCTCCCGGTCCAAAGAGGCGCGAAACTGGGCGTGGATGAGGGCGTAGCCCCCGGCGGAGCAGGCCAGGGCCGTGATGAGGACCATGCTGCAAAAGAGCTTCCAGAATAATCTCACAAAAAGCCTCCTTTTGGGTGGGAGCGAACCGCGGGGGCGGCCCTGTGTGTCCGCCCGCTTCCGTCATGCCGCCCCTACACCTCCAGCCGGTAGCCCACCTTATAAACCGCCACCAGCCGGTTCTCCAGCCCCAGCTTCTTCCGCATCCGCTGGATGTGGAGGTCCACGGTCCGGCTGTCCCCCAGGAACTCCTCGCCCCAGACCTTTTCATAGATTCGGTCCCGGTAGAGGGCGATGTTTTTGTTTTGCAGGAAGAGCAGCAGCAAATCGTACTCCTTGGCGGTCAGGGCCACGGGGGCCCCGGCCCGGCGCACGACGCGGCTGGCGGTGTCGATTTCAATGTCCGGCGGCAGGGAGAGGACCCGCCCCGTCTTTCCGCAGCGGCGGAGGACGGTTTCCACCCGGGCCAGCAGCTCCATCAGCTCGAAGGGCTTGACGATATAGTCCTCCGCCCCCAGGCGCAGGCCCTTCACCCGGTCCTCCAGCTCTCCCTTGGCGGTGAGGAAGATCACCGGCACCTCCAGGCTTTTGCAGTATTCCAGCACCTCGTAGCCGTCGGCCTTGGGCAGCATGATGTCCAGCAGCGCCAAATCGAAGGGCTGGGCTTCCAGCTTGTCCGCCGCGTCCGCCCCGTCAGGGGCCCAGGCGCAGCGGTAGCCCGCCCCTTCCAGGGCGGTGCGGATGAGGTTGGCGATGGGGGCCTCGTCCTCGGCAATGAGGATTTTGTTCACGGAAATCACGTCCTTTGACAAGATGCCTGTTTGGAGTATAGTTTGTATCGTCCTTCCATCATTCTTGCATCATGAACCGGAGAGGGGGCTTTGGCATAGACTGTCGTAGCCCCAATCGAAAGGAGGACGCCGGAAGCGTGCTTCCGGCTGCGTATATGAATCAGAATCAGAATATGATGCGGCAATTCTCCTCTCCCACCGCCTGGAACGGCCGGTCGGGAGAAGCTGTCATTCCCCTGCCTAATCCCGGCGAGGGCGGGCCTGTCTACCCCGGCAACATGGACGGAGGCGAGGCCGTGATTCCCCTGCCCAACCCCGGCGAGGGCGGCCCGGTCTATCCCGGTCCCGACGGCGGCGGCGTGGTGGAGCCCGTCATCCCCCTGCCCAACCCCGGCGAGGGCGGCCCGGTTTACCCCGGCCCCGGCGGCGGAAATCAGACATGGCCCTGTCACGGCGGAGGCTGCGGCGGGATCATCGTCCTGCCCGGCGTCATCGGCGGCGTGTGGCCCGGCGCGGCGAAGGTCCGCTTTTTGAACGCGGGCTACGGCTATCCCGCCTTCCGCGTTTTCGTCGGCAACCGCCGGTTTGTGAACGTGCTGAACTATGCCTCCGCCACCACCTACGGCCAGGTCAACGCCGGTTACCAGACGGTGACGGTTACGGGGACCGACGGCTATGTCTACATCCAGAAAACCATGCCCTTCCAGTCCAACGGAATCACCACCATCGCCATCATCAACACCGCCGGGGGCCTGGACCTGATGCAGATTACCGACAGCTGCTGCCCGCCCACCAACGGGTATTCCAGCTTCCGCATCGGGAATCTGGCCTATAACAGCGGCCCCCTGGACGTGATCATGAGCGACGGCCGGGTGGTCTGGGCGGACCTGCGGTTTAAGGAGGTCCCCGCCTTCAAGCGCATCATGCCCGGCACCTACCAGTTCTTCTACGCCGACACGAACCTGACGCCCATGCCCTCCGGCCTGGACATCGAGACCATGGACTCCGCCTGGCTGGGGGTCTATCCGCCGCACGAGACCTTCGGCTCGCTGTACCTGGACGTGACCAGCAACGCGATTTACAGCGTCTATCTCCTCCAGAGCGGCAGAAACCGGAACAACATCCAGAACCTGATTTTGATGGACCGCTAAGGCAAAACGCCCGCGCCCAAGGCGGCGCGGGCGTTTTTCTCAGAACGTGAGGATTCCCAGGTGCTCCAGCAGGATTTTCAGGCCCATGAGAATCAGGATGACGCCTCCCGCCAGCTCCGCCCGGGCCTTGTAGCGCAGGCCGAAGACGTTGCCCGCTTTCAGCCCCAGGGCGGAGAGGAGGAAGGTGGCGGCGCCGATGAGGGACACGGCGGAGAGGATATGTACGTCCGGCAGCAGGGCGAAGGTGACGCCCACCGCCAGGGCGTCGATGCTGGTGGCCACGGCCAGGAGGAACATGGTGCGGAGGCCGAAGGAATCGTCATGACATTCCCCGTCCCCAGAAAGGCTCTCCCTGACCATGTTTCCGCCGATGAAGGCCAGGAGGACGAAGGCGATCCAGTGGTCAAAGGCACTGATATATTGGTCGAAGGCGGAGCCCAGCAGGAAGCCGATAGAGGGCATCAACGCCTGAAAGCCGCCGAACCAGGCGCCGGTGAGGAGGTAGTGCCGGGGCTTCAGCCGCTGGACGGACAGGCCCTTGCAGATGGAGACGGCGAAGGCGTCCATTGAAAGGCCGGCGGCGATCAGCAGCAGTTCCAAAATATCCATGGGGGAGCCTCCCTGTATATGTAGTTTTTAGATGATACCACAACCATATTCCGGCTGTCAACGAATATGAACCGGGCAGGGGAAAAATGGCCGTTTCCGCACGCTTGACATTTCCGCCGCTTGGTGTTATAGTGTCTTTGTCAAATTGGCTGTGACGGAGACGGAGCCGCCGGAAACGCCCAGAGAGGGACGCGCATGCTGAAAGCGTCCCGCGCCGAACGCGGAGCCTCCACCACTCCCGAGCCGCCCGGGATAACCGGGCCGGGCCCTCCCGTTACCGAGGACGCGAGCGGCGGTCCGCATCCGGGCCGCAAGCAGGGTGGAACCGTGGAATGCGTTTTTCGTATCCCACCCCTGATTCTTCATCAGGGGTGGGATTTTTTGCCCCGCCCCGTAATACAAGGAGGAATTACCATGAGTGAAGAAAGCAATCTGTATACCTTTGAAAACGAAACCTACCGTAAGACTTACTGGCACACCTGCTCCCACATCCTGGCCCAGGCGGTGAAGCGGCTGTACCCGGAGGTCAAGCTGGCCATCGGCCCCTCCATCGACGAGGGCTTCTATTACGACATGGACTCTCCCTTCCCCTTCACCCCGGAGATCATGGAGAAAATCGAGGGCGAGATGCGGAAAATCTGCAAGGAGAAGCTGAAGCTGGAGCGCTTCGAGCTGCCCCGGGCGGAGGCCGTGAAGTTCATGGAGGAAAAGGGCGAGCCCTTCAAGGTGGAGCTCATCAACGACCTCCCCGAGGACGCCGCCATCAGCTTCTACAAGCAGGGCGAGTTCACGGACCTCTGCGCCGGGCCCCACCTGGATTCTACAGGACGTGTAAAGGGAAATGCCATTAAGCTGACGGCCTGCAACGCCGCCTACTGGCGGGGAGACTCCAGCCGGGAGACCCTCCAGCGCATCTACGGAATCGCCTTCCCCAAGAAGGATGAGCTGGACGAATACCTCAAGCGCGTTGAGGAGGCCAAGAAGCGGGACCACCGGAAGCTGGGCAAGGAATTGGGCCTGTTCATGCTCCGGGACGAGGGCCCCGGCTTCCCCTTCTTCCTGCCCAA
>CATOKC010000123.1 GCA_951800675.1 uncultured Oscillibacter sp. | reverse complement strand
AGCAGACATAGACCATGTCGTGGCCCCGCTCCATAGCGCCGGACAGGCTCTGGAAACCGATGTCATAGGTGCCGCCGTCGCCGCCGAAGGCGATGAACTTGTAGGTCGCGTCGATTTTGCCCCGCTTTTTCATGGCGTGGTAGGCCGTCTCTACGCCGGAGAGGGTGGCCGCGGCGTTCTCAAAGTTGACTGTCTCCCTCCTTATTCCCGCACGTCCAGGTAACGGTAGGTCTCGCCCACGTCCCCGGTCTCGGCAATACTGCGCGAAGGGGATATTGTCATCATGGATAATATGCGCGCACATCATGTCAAAGAGGCCCAAACACTTTTGCGGGGGGCTGGCATGAAATTACGGTACTTGCCAGCGTACAGCCCTGATTTGAATCCAATTGAAAATTCGACAAGCTGAGGCCGGTCCCATACGGGACCGGCCTCAGAACTTGATTCCAATGGATTAGAAGCATTTTCTATAAATAGCTTCCCCACTCTCCAGATCAAACGGTCCATGATCTCCCCGCCGCCCACAGCGATGACGCGGTCATTTTTATCTTATGCGCGAAACGCCCAGCCGGGTGTTCCGATTGGGCGTTCCGCAGAGAAAAGAAGTATGTAAAACAGGTTTCCCTATTCTACCCACTAAAGGGCCTGTGCCAAACGGCGGCCAGCTGGAAATATTCAGCGCACAATGCCGAGAGGGGAGAAAATAGCGTATACAACGAGCACGCCCACGAGTACGATCGCGGCCATGACCCAGCGGTATTTCCAGGGGGTCAAATCCACTGCCTGGACATCCTTCTGGACCCACGGTTCAGGCTGGTTGACTTTGTTGCGGGTGTTCATAATGCAGAGCATCAGGAACTCCACGGGCAGCAGGACGGAGATGGCCCACAGGTAATGCACGCTGCCGCTCATGGTGAGAAGGAACAGGCCATAGAATACCACATGGAACACCAAAACAAATCGAGCGGCATACTTGGGCAGGTGCTTAAAGAAGAAGCCGCCAAAAACGCCGGAGAGGACCGGCAGGCCAATCAGCATGACAAGAGAATCCAGGAACGTCTTCAAGCCGGCCGGGAAGAAATAGATCATCGGACCGATCACCATGGTGATTACCGCAAATACGATACCCACCTTTTTCCCAACTTTGACCAGGTGCGGCTCGTCCGCGTCTTTGTTGATAAACTCATGGTAAATGTCCATCGTGAACATGGTGTTCACCGAGTTCAGCACGGAGTTGAAAGAGGAAATGATCGCGCCGAACATGACGGCGGCAAAGAAGCCCATCAGGGGAGCGGGAACCACCTGGGTAATCAGCTGAGGATAGGCGTCGTCCATAGTGGAAGCCTGATTGCCCTGGAGCTCGAACAGCGCGTAAGCAATCACGCCGGGAAGAGCCAGATAGAGGAAGCCGAGGATCTTCATGCAGGCGCAGAACAGGGCGCCTTTCTGGGCCTCCTTCAGGTTCTGGGCGGCAAGCAGTCGCTGGATGAAGGACTGATGCGTGCACCAGGATTGCGTGTTAAGGAAGAACAGTCCCAGGAAGATGGTGGGCCAGGGGACCTCGGGGGCCTGGACGTCGGCGGGACAGATGGAGTTCAGCTTTTCCGGGTAGACCTCGATCAGGTGCTTCATGCCGTCCAGCATAGCGAAGCCTTCGGACCCGGCGGCCTTGCCCAGAATATGCAGGGCCAGGAAAGGTATCATAAAACCGCCCACGATCAGCAGCACGCCGTTGACCGTGTCCGATACCGCCACGGCTTTCAGCCCGCCGAAAATCGCGTAGCAGGAACCGACGATGGTAATCGCGACGCAGAGAATCACGACCGCCTGGAGCTTGCCGCAGCGCAGTATGCCGGAGAGGCCGAAAATATTCTCAAAAACCAGAGCGCCGGAGTAGAGAATCACGGGAATCTGCACACAAATGTACAGGATAATATAGGCAATGCTGAACCAGAGCTTGGTCGTGCGGTCATAGCGGAGGCCCAGCATCTCGGGGATCGTGGAAATGCCGCTTTTCAGGTAGCGGGGGGCCGCAAAGAATGCCAGGATCAGGCAGGCGATGGCTGCGCCGACTTCAAAGGAGATCGGGCTCATATTGGAGGCCCAGGTCTGTCCGTTGGTGCCGACCAGCTGCTCGGCAGAGATGTTCGTCAACAGGAGCGAACCGGCAATCACAATACCGGGCAGGCCGCGGCCCGCAAGAAAATACCCTTCGGCAGTAGTCTGGTCATCGCCTTTTGTCTTGATATAAGAGATGACCGCCACCGCAATGGTAAAACCGATAAAGGAAACAACTGTCCAAAGCATGGAAATGCCCCTTTCTATTTATTCACTTGTTTTTCATCCTGTTCGGGCAGTTTTGCGGCCATTCGGACTGCGCAAATGACCGCAAAACTGCCCGGCCTGTCCACAGGCTACCGGGACAGGCCGGGGTGTCTGCCCTCCGCTGCCAGGGGGACACGGGGAGACAGGGAGTCAGACTCTGGCTTACTGAATTTCCGAAATCTTGACGGGCCGCCCTTCCTTGAGGGATTTTGTGGCGGCGGCGGCGATGAGGATGGGAGCCAGGCCGTCCTCGCCGGTGACCTGGGTCTGCGTATCGTTGAGAACCGCCTCGGCGAAGGCTTTCTGCTCGGCGGCGAAGGCCATGGTGTAGCGGTCCCACATGATCTTGTAGCAGGGGCTGGAGGACGTTCCGTCCGCCCCGTAGTAGGTGGCGTTGTTGGGGGTGTCGTTTTCATCCATGACCGCCCCATCGGACCCGAATACCTCCACCCGCTGGTCGTAGCCGTAGACTGCTTTCCGGCTGTTGTCAATGACGCCCATGGCTCCGTTGGCGAATTTCAGGGACACCACGGCGGTGTCCACGTCCCCCGCCTCGCCGATGGCCGGATCCACCAGCACGCCTCCGTAGGCGAAAACCTCGGTGACCTCGGAGCCCGCCAGAAAGCGGGCCATGTCAAAGTCGTGGACCATCATGTCGTAGAAGATGCCACCGGAGACCTTCACATAGTCGATGGTGGGGGGCTCGGGGTCCCGGGAGCTGATCTTCACCAGATTCACCTTGCCGACCTTCCCGGCCCGGACGGCCTCGTAGACGGCCCGGTGGTTGTGGTCGAAGCGGCGGTTGAAACCTACCTGGAGCTTGACTCCGTTCTTCTTCGCCGCGGCGATGACTTCCTTCACCCGGTCGATACGGTAATCCACGGGCTTCTCCACGAACACGTCCTTCCCGGCCTCGGCCACCTTAATGGAGTATTCCGCGTGGAGGTCCGTGGGGGAACAGACAACGACCGCCTTGATTTCGGGGTCCTTCAGGATGATGTCCGCGTCCTTGACGATGTTGGGAATCCGCAGCCGCCGGAGGAACTCCACGGTCTCCTCGCTCATGTAGGGATCGGCGATGGTCTTGATCTCCATCTCAGGGACAAACTTCGCGATGTTCTCCGCGTGAACACGGCCGATCCGTCCAGCTCCGATGATGCCGATTTTAATGGTTTTCATATGCGACTCTCCTTTTTAAAATATTGAACTTAAAGTTTCATGATTGCTTTTACCGCCTCAGCAGTGGTGGTTTTCGGGATGAGCTCAAAGCCGATAAGCCCTGTGTATCCGGTTTTCTCCAGGCAGGCGAATACATTGGCGTAGTTGATCTCTCCGGTGCCGGGTTCATGGCGGCCGGGGGCGTCCGCCACATGGATGTGGCCGAGCTGGTCTCCATAGGCCCGGATATTGTCGCAGAGGCTGCCCTCGTTGAGCTGCATATGGTAAGCGTCGTAGAGGACCTTGAGCTTAGGGGAGCCAATGAGCCGGGTCATCTCCGCCGCCATGCGGGTAGTCTGGAGGAAGTTGCCCACATGGTCCGTGGTGACGTTCAGCGGCTCCAGGTTCATCAGGATGCCGGTCTCCTCCGCAATTTTGGCGCACTCTTTCAGGGTGCCGAACATAGCGCAGAGCTTCACCGTATCGCTGAGATTGTCATAGTGGTCGATGACCACGCCGCCGTCTCCCAGGCCGTTGGAGTGGATGGTGACGGACCGGGCTCCCACCTTCTTCGCCGCCTCCACGGACCGGCGAAGGAAAGCCAGGTAGGCCTCCTTCTGCTCCGGGTCGATGAGGGATAGCTCCGCGTCCCCGTTGAAGCCGGAGATGCCGATTCCCACCTTTTCCGCCGCCGCCTTCACGGCGTCCAGGTCCTTGTCCGTCCAGCTCCAGAACTCCACAAAATCGAAGCCGTCGTCCTTCGCCGCCTGGAACCGCTCCAGGAAGGGGAGCTCGCTGTACATGGGCTCGATGCAGGCCGATTTTTGAAAAACCATTCTTCTTCCTCCTTGTGCTTTTTTGATTTGTGCTATGCACATATTGATGTTAAGCACATAATAGCACTTCCGGCGCTTTTGTCAATAAGAAATAGCAAAACATTTTGAAAATTAGATAATTGCACAAAAGAGAGACGTGTTTTTTTACGGATTGACAAAGAATACATTTCCGTATATGATTAGGAACAGCGTTGTGCAAACACACAATTGGAGGCGATGACGATGGGGAACAGGCCGACGATTCAGATGGTGGCGGAGCTGGCGGGGGTCTCCCGCGGAACGGTGGACCGGGTCCTGAATGACCGGCCCCATGTAAACGAGGAGGTCCGGCGTCGGGTTTTGGAGGCCATGCGGGAGCTGGGCTACGTCTCCCCGCGGGAGGTCTACCGGCGGCAGGCAGACGCCGCCCTCCGTCCGCTGACCCTGGGCGTTCTGCTGCCCAACTGGGAGGGCCAGTTCCGCACGGAGGTGACGGAGGGCGTCCGTCAGGCGTGCGAAGAGCTGGAGGAATCGAAAGTACGGGTGCTGGTCCGCCGCTGCGAGACAGACCTTCCCCAGGAGGCTGTGGAGCTGCTGGAGGCCATGAAGGCGGAGGGGGCGGAGGGCTTTGCGGTCTGTGCCGTCAGCGACCCGGCGATTCAAGGCTGGATCGCCGCCAGTGTGGAAGAAGGAATCCCCTGTGTCACCTTTAACTCGGACCTGCCGGAAAGCGGGAGGCTGTGCTTCGTGGGCCAGGACATCCGCCAGGCGGGCCGGGTAGCGGCTGGGCTGCTGTTCAAGTGTGTTTCCGGCCAAGGTCCCATTCTGGCCACCGCCGGAAACCTGAAGTTCGACGGCCACCGCCAGCGGCTGGACGGCTTTCGGGAACGGCTGGCGGAGCTGGGCTTTCCGGCGGAGCAGATCGTTGTCCGGGAAACCTATAACGACTATGAGACGACACTCCGAGTGGTTTCCGAGTCCCTGGAGAACTGGCCGGACCTGCGGGGGATATACATGGCCAACCTCAGCGTTTCCGGCTGCTGCGCCGCTATCCAGCGGGCCGGAAGGACCGGCGGAGTTCATGTGGTCTGCCATGATATCAACGAGAGCGTCCGAAAACTCATACATTCCGGCGCAGTGGACTTTACGATACCCCAGGATCTGAAGCGCCAAGGGCATGCCCCGCTCCTGCTGCTAAGGGATCATCTGCGCAAAAAAAAGCCCCTGGAATCCGGGCAATTCCAAGGGCAGATCAATATTCTCTGTATGGAAAATCTTGAGGTTCAATGAAAAACTGTGGTCGTTTTGTATAAATGGCAATGCCCCGTTTTGTTATAATGCACAAAAAGCGGAGGGGCATTTTCATGTAACTCATTTAAATTTCCTCTGGACTTTTTTCGAATACGTGGTATCCTAACAGGCACAGTCATGAGTGAAAAGGAGGGGTGTTGCGTGTTTAGATGGTTTCAGGGGCTTGTCAGCATCCGGTTTCAAGAGCTAAATCAGATCCACATCAAATTACACAATGACGCAAACCGTTAAGCCCCAAGCGTTTAAAATATGAATGACTCCCGCTTTTCGATTGGATATTTGAAAAGCGGGAGTTTTCTTATCTTGAAAGCCTGTAAACGCGAGATTTCTCCTATACATGTCACAAGCAATGTACTATAATAACAAAAGGGCAGTCTCATTCGATAGAGAAGCATAGTAAAGAAAGGGATTAAATTTATGGAACGTGTCAAGAAGAACTTTGGCTTTGGAGCCATGCGCCTGCCTATGAAGGGCGAGGAAGTGGACATCGCCCAAGTCTGCCAAATGGTAGACGCTTTCTTGACGGCGGGATTCAACTATTTTGACACCGCCCACGGCTACCTGAACGGTAAAAGCGAGGCTGCCCTGCGAGAGTGCCTTACCAGCCGCTATCCCCGCGACCGCTACATTCTCACCAACAAACTGACCGATTTCTTTTTCAAAGAACAAGCGGATATTAGGCCGCTCTTTCAAAGTCAGCTGGAAGCCTGCGGTGTGGACTATTTTGATTTTTACCTGATGCATGCGCAGAATGTTGAGAATTTCCGCTTTTTTAAAAAGCATCGCACCTATGAGACGGTGCTGGAGTTAAAAGCGGAAGGTAAAGTCCAACACCTCGGTATCTCCTTCCATGACCGGGCGGAGGTGCTGGAACAGATTCTCATTGAGTATCCCCAGGTGGAAGTGGTGCAGATTCAGTTTAACTATGCGGACTATGACAACCCCGCCGTAGAAAGCCGGAAGTGCTATGAGGTCTGCCGGAAGTTTGGGAAGCCGGTAATTGTCATGGAGCCGGTAAAGGGCGGTAATCTGGCGAATTTACCGGAGAAAGCTATGGAAATTTTCAAGGCTCTGGACAATGCCAGCCCTGCCAGCTGCGCTATCCGCTTTGCTGCCGGGTTTGAGGGAATGATGATGGTCTTGTCCGGAATGAGCAGTCTGGAGCAAATGGAGGAGAACATTAGCTTTATGAAGGATTTTCAACCTTTGAACAGAACGGAAACAGAAGCTGTAGAAAAGGCGCGGGATATTTTACATTCTATGACGATGATTCCGTGTACCTTCTGCCGTTATTGCACGGCGGGTTGTCCACAAAAAATTGCAATTCCCGGCTTATTTGTTGCGATGAACAATAAAACCCTCTTTCAAGACGCAAATGCAGACTTTTTTTATCATGAAGTATATACCAAACAGGGCGGAAAGGCCAGCGATTGCATCAGGTGCGGCAAATGCGAAAAAGCCTGCCCCCAGCACCTTCACATCCGGGACCTGCTGGTTGATGTCGCAAAGGAATTTGAAAAATAGCACGAAAATAGTTGCTGACGGCATGAAGCGATATGATTCAACACAATAACGATGGGATGGGAGCAAAGCTGCTAACCTCAGAAAACCGATACTTGGAAAAAGGCCGGGAAAAAGCAACCGGACCACATCAAATGGAATACTGCATCGGCTGAATATTGGGGTCCCTTGGCGGATCCTACTGGAACGGTATGCTCCCTGGAAAAGTGTGTGGGTCGAGATTAACGCCCCAGGGCAGAGGGCGCGGGAGCGCGAGGTTAAAGAGCAAAGAATCTAATTTCAGCATATTGTGTAACCCTAAAATCGACTTGCTTAGCCGCTTGGTCTTGTGGTATGAGACCAGTTAGATAAACTGAGGCTCAGGGGGTATATCATGGGCGCTTTTATCTCCAAAAAGATTCTTGATATGCGCTCCTACTGGTCGGGGCTGGGACAAAACCGCAAGCAGATTTCCCTGCGGGAAACCCCACTGGAGCGGATACTGGATGATATTGCGAAATAGCGTTTCAGCTATATCGACGTTTTAGTCCAGGAAAATCTGATTGGTTCCCGTTTCAAAAGCGAAGGCTCCGTCCTCAGAAAATACGAGAAAACACTCCGCGCCGGAGGCGGATTCAAGCAGCGCTTCAACGGCGTCCTGGGATTCCGGCTTCGATTCGAGGAATATCTCGACACCTTTTCGGACTATTTTCGTGTGGTCGACCTGCGCCAAGGCAAGAAAATTGACGACGGTTACCGCGCGATCCTTCTCTATTACCAGCGGGACAATCTGGCCTGTTCGATTGAGGTTCAGCTCTGGCGCGGGAAGGATTATCTTTTCAATCTCCGGAGCCATTGGCACGTTTATAAATACCAAACTCCAGAAGCGGGACAAGCTCTATACCAGGAATACTCTAGCGGTCTGATTCAAACGGAACAGGGCTTCTTTAACCGACTAAGGAATTTGAAGGTGAACTTAAATGGGGGATAAAAAAATCTATATTGTGGCCAAGGTCTTTGACCGGCCAGGGTGCCTCGCTTATCTCCGCAAGACGCCGAATGAAGCCCGGTGCCTGCCGGGGACGCTGGAGGCCCTTCGGGCGAAGGGGGCCAGATCGTAATTTTGGATTCTCCGGAGATTTATTCGGAATATGCGCCTTATTCCTATATTGAGGATATAAAGGAATTTATTGACCGGGTAAGCCAGTTAAACCGGGTAGCCTGAAGGCGGTTTTAAAAAGTGCCGGCTACCATTTCACTACTGTTCTATGAAACGGGCAAAAACCGATGGAATCATTGCGGCGCAAAGACTCTACCGGTTTATCAGTTTGGTCTGAAATTTGTGCGGAATCGCTGAAAGTACTGCAAATACAGGACTTTTGCTCTATAAATTACTTTTTCTCCAAAAAGCACGAATAATGTAAAGCCGTTGGAAAAACCCGGGGACGTGAAATAACGCTTCGGAGATGCAAAAACAGCGGTTTTGGCAACCTGCACGGCTCGAACTTTCCACGTTTCTCTAAAAAAGAAAAACACACCTCCCCCGGAGCTGCCAAGCCGCTCCGAGGGAGGTTTTCCGTTTCAGGACGGACCTTCCCGTCATTGTTGCTTATGCTTCATCTGTTCAGCGTTCTTCGGTGGTCTTGGTAATAGCTCTATCAATGCTTTCCGGCTATACCGTCGTTACAACAAAACGGAAAGAGCACGGCAGCATGGAGCAAAAAAAGAATCTCTGCGCTCAGATTCCCCTCAGCCTTCACACGCGGGTCAGCGAGGCCAGAGAAGCGGCGGGCCAGACCACCAGCGAGTATATCACGAACCTGTTGATCGAATACTACAATTTAAAGAAAGACGGAGGTACAATGACTATGAGCGGCAAAACGAGGACGATGGCGTTCCAGATTCCGGAAGACCTCTTCCAGCGGATCAAAACCCACCTGGAACGGGAAACCCAGCGGACCGGCAGGACTGACCCAGCGGGAGTTTGTGCTGAGCCTGGTCGAGGAGGCAGGACAGGCTGGCGCGCCCGAGGCCAGCGTCAGCCCCTGTGAGTCCTCTGAGCCCGAGGAGGAGACCCCGCCCCTGGTGAAACGGATCATAATCCAGTACCATTGTACAAAAAACCTCCCACATTTTTACAATACCTCTGAACCTTGTAACTGGAAAGGCCAGGAAAAGCAATGCCGGACATGGAGAAAAAGCAGGTAGCAGATTCCAATTTATCTCTTGACAAAAGTCCCCACCTGTGCTAACGTTCAATTTGTAGTTAGCAATATCTAACCAAAGTGGCGTATGACCTCCTTACTTTCTTCCCCCCAAGGTCCTCTCCCCTTGGGGCTTCTCCGGCCGCAAGGGTTAGCCGCTACTAACTACAACCAAAAATATTTCATGAAGGAGTGTTCAACATGAACAAGATCGCGATCGTATTCTGGAGCGGAACCGGCAACACGGAGGCTATGGCGGGCTTTATTGCCGAGGGTGTCCGGGCCGCTGGCGGCGAAGCGGCGCCGCTTGGGCCTGGGGACTTCTCTGCCGGTCAGTTCTCCGCTTACAGCGCCGTGGCTTTTGGGTGCCCCGCCATGGGCAGCGAGGTGCTGGAGGAGGCGGAGTTCGAGCCGATGTTTTCCG
>CATOKC010000122.1 GCA_951800675.1 uncultured Oscillibacter sp. | reverse complement strand
TCCTGGGGCGGGGCGGCCTCTGCCTTGGGCTCTGCCGCCGGCTCGGAGGCGGGGCCGCGATTTTTGCTGAGCAGGTTCATCACATGGGCGGTTTTGCTGCTGTTGTTGGATGCCATAACGAAAACTCCTTTACATCAGAAAAGTCAATACCTTAAAACCACTTGGTCAGAGGAGCGGGACGGGGGGCCGGGAAGGCCGGACCCGCCACAGCGTCCACAATCTTCCGCAGGTCCGCGGAGGCCTTGGACCCGGGCTGGTAGGTGAGAACGCTCTGCCCGTGGGCGGGGGCCATCGCCACGCTGACGCTCCGGCGGACCTTGGTGTGGAACACCTGGCTGCCCAGCTGCTCCGCCACGGACTCCGCCAGATCCAGAATCTCCCGGGAGAGGGTCAGACGGCGGTCGTACTTGTTCAAAAGGATGCCCAGGACCTTCAGGTCCGGGTTGAAGGATTTGCGGACGGTCTCGATGGTGTCTTGAATCTGCGAGACGCCCACCAGGCTGAGGACCTCCGCCTCCATGGGGACAATGAGCCCGGTGGAGGCCACATAGGCGTTGATGGTGAGGATATTCAGAGCCGGCGGTGTGTCGATGATGACGAAATCATAATGGGGCTTCACCACATCCAGCTGCTGGGAGAGCATGAACTCCCGCCGGGGGGCGGTGAATTCCACCTCGGCGGTGGAGAGCATGATGTCCGAGGCGAGAACGTCGCCGTACTCCGTGTGGGAAATGGCCCGCTCGATGGGGCAGGCGCCAGTGAGCACGTCGTAGACGGTTTTGCACTCGCCAATGTCCAGGCCCAGGGTGAAGCCCAGATTGCCCTGGGGGTCCAGATCGACGCCCAGGACCCGCGCGCCCCGCTGCTTTAAGCCGCAAACCAGCGCGGAAACGGTGGTGGTTTTGCCCACGCCGCCCTTTTGATTCGTGACGGTGATAACCTGTGTCAAAGGATTTTCCTCCTTACTGTAAAAACTAAACGGGGACCTCTTATTTTTATTATACTATATGTCGATAAAAAAACATAGAGGAATATCAAAAAAATTCTAACTTCGATGGACATGGACCCGGGCTGGTCCGGATGTCATCGGAATTCCTGAAAGGAGTGTTATCATATGGCAGTCAGCGGCGTGAGCAGCTCTAGAAGCATTTACGGGAACCGAAACGTGATTACCGGCCTTGCCAGCGGTATGGACACGGAGGGCATGATCGAAAACGCGATCTCCGCGTACAAAAATAAAATCTCGGCCCTGAACCAAAAGCGAACGAAAACTGAGTGGAAGCAGGATGCCTACAGGAGCATGATCAACAAGATGTCCTCCTTCCTCAGCAAGTACACCTCCTACCGCTCCAGCAACAACCTGATGTCCGCCAGCTTCTTTGACCAGGCGGTAAAGACCGTGACCAAGGGTGCCAACAAGGACCTGATCTCCGCCACCGGCCGGGCCAGCAGCGACGTGCGCATCGACCGGGTGAAGCAGCTGGCGACCGCCGCCACCTACAAGTTCAGCGGCACTGCCCTGGATGGCACAACCGCCGCTTTTGGGCAGTCCAGCGTCATCGCCGCCGCCGACGGGACGTTGGACCTGGATAAGGGGCTCAACATCGGCAAGCTGAACGGGTCTTTGACCTTGAAGTACGGCGGCGCCAACGCCGAAAGCTCCCTGACCATTGAGTTTGACGAGACCAAACCGTATCTGGACGATGTGGACGCCGAGGGAAACGTGACGAAGAGCGCCGCCCAAAAGCTGGTGGACGACATCAACAAGCAGCTTTCGGAACAGGACGTCTCCATTGGAACCAAGACCTATACCGGCGAGGAGCTGCTGAATAATGTGATAAAGGCTGAGCTGGGAGAAAACGGCCAAATCACCTTCAAGGACCCGAAGGGAAACGGCGTTTATGTCAGCAGCGCCAGCGGCACCGTAAAGGAGCACCTGCTGGGCGGAAAGGAACCCAGCTCCGAGGTGGGGAAGCAGATCAAATCTCTGTCCGTTTCCCCGAACGCCTTGAAGATCACGAATATGACGACCCTGGATTACCTGTCCTCCCGGGGCGCCAGCCTGGAAATTACGCTGGACGGCAAGACCAAAACCATCCAGCTGCCCGGCAAGGACGACATTGACGAGGACCTCCCGAGAGCGGAGCGGGACGAGGCGTACCTCGCCAAGCTCCAGGAGAGCATTGACGAGGCCTTTGGCAAGGGAAAGCTCACGGTGAGCGACAAGAACGAGGACTGGCCGGGGATTCAGCTCCAGTTTGAGGCCCCCAAGGGCTCCACCTTCTCCGTCAACGCCAGCAAGGGCGAGATGCTGGGCTTTGGTGAAAGCAAGCGGGTCACCAGCTACTTGAATACCAACAAGACCCTGGGCGAGCTTCTGGGTGAGGACGGCTTCAAGGGTTTGGAGGCGATCAAGAAGCTCAAAAAAGATGAAAACGGGAAGGAAATTCCCGGCGAGTACGAAACGGATGAGAACGGCGAGTATGTGTACGAAACCGATTCCGAGGGGAACACCCTCTATTCCTTCATGGTCAACGGCAAGGAAATCGGACAGTTCTCCAAAAATACCTCTTTGAGCACGGTCTTTGATACCATGAACGGCAACAGCGACTCGGGAGTAAAGGTCGGCTACTCCAAGCTTACCAACGAGCTGACCCTCACGGCCAAGGACACCGGCGCGGCCAGCGAGATTCGCTTTGAGGGCCTGTCCAGCAAGCTCTTTGGGGCTCCCGGCACCTATGACGACGACAAAAAGGGAACCTACACCAAGGGCCAGGACGCCATCTTTGAAGCCAGCGTCAACGGCACCTCCCTGGGAGAGATTACCCGCAGCTCCAACGAGGTGGAAATGGACGGCATGACCATCAACCTCAAGGGAACCTTTGGCTATGAGACCAAGCAGGAGCAGGCAAAGAATGACAAGGGCGAGCTGCTCTTCTCCATTGGCGAGAAAGAGATTGCCGCCAAGGAAGTCAACGGGAAGCTGATTTTCACCGACGAGAAAACCGGAAAGGAAATCACCGGCGAATTTGGCACAGACGGAAAGCTGACCTTTAAAAACCAAAATGGAGTTGAGGTTTACGCGCGTCTGGGCAAAGACGGCGAGCTGCGTTTCGACGCCACCGCGGACCAGGCGGCGGAAGTCGGCAAGGTCATGACAGAAAAGCTGGAAAAGGTGGACACCGAGGCCGTTAGCTTCGAGACCAGCTCCGACGCGGACAAAATTGTGGACGCGGTGAAGCAGATGGTGGAAGATTACAACGCCATGGCGAAGGAAATCAAGGACGCCTATTCCACCCTTCCGGCCCAGAGGTCCAACGGCGCGTATTACGAGCCCCTGACCGCCGAGGATGAAGAGGATGCCAGCGAGAGCTTTATTAAGAACTGGAATGAAAAGGCAAAGCAGGGCATCCTCTTCGGTGACCGGGACCTGGCTTCCCTCTACCAGCGCATGACATCCGCCATCTCCATGACCGGCGAGCATGGCGTGGCCCTTCGGGAGGCGGGCATCACGGTGAACTATTCCAACGGCCTGAGCACGCTGGAGTTTGATGAGGATAAATTCCGCAGCGCCCTGAACAACGATCCCGACAAGGTTCGGGACGCCTTTACCGCCAGCGTGGAGTCCGGCTCCAAGAGCAACGGGCTGATGCAGGCGCTGAAGCAGCCCCTGGAAATTTACGGCAAGACCGAGGGCGGCAAGGGCGTGCTGGTGGAAAAGGCGGGCTCTCCCCTGGCTCCCAGCACCATGTACAACAACACCATCCAACAGGAGCTCAACCGGATCGACGAGCAGATCGAACGGTGGGAGGACAAGATGAACGATCAGGTGGACTATTATACCAACCAGTTCTCCCGCCTGGAGCAGCTCATCCAGCAGATGAACTCTCAGAGCTCCTACTTCTCCCAGCTGATGGCAGGCGGCTGATTTTAAAAAGGCGGTGATCCACAAACAATGGATATGAAAGGCTTCCAGTCATACAAGGAGCAAAGCGTCAACACCATGACCCAGGGGGAGCTGCTGCTGCTGTTGTATGACGAGCTGTATAAGCGCCTGTCCCAGGCGGAGCTCATGCGGGACCAGGAGAATTACCCCGTCTATGAGGCCTCCATTGAGCGAGCGGTCGCCATCATTGACTATCTGGACGACACGCTGGACCGGCAATATCCCATCAGCGGAAATCTGGCCCAGCTGTATGAGTACTTTACCTATGAGCTGGGCCGGGCGAAGATTGGCCGCCGCAAGGAGGTATTGACCCATGTGAAAACCATGGTGGGTGAGCTGCGGGACGCCTTCCGCCAGGCGCAAAAAAGTGGGGACTCAGGAAAGTAGGGATCAGGATGGAAGCACCGGCGCTGATGGACGCCCATGTACAGCTGAAACGAATCTACACCGCGCTGAACGAGGCCCTGGACCTGACCCGCCAGCTGGCGGACGCCGTGGACCGGGACGACCAAGTCGCGACGCGAATGCTGATCGCCATGCGGCAGGAACCCACCGACAAGCTGGCCGGGGCCCATCAGGCCCTGGCCCAGCAGCGGCAGACCCTGCCCCCCGCCGACGCCGAGCGCCTTGCCGCTATCTTGAAGGGCGCGGCGGCGGAGACGGAGGCGGAGGCGCCGCTGGCGGCGCAGGTAGGCGTCAATCAGCGGGTCTTGAGGCAGCTTGTGGATTTGGACCGGGTGGTCAACCACAAGCTGGCGCGAGAGAAGTCCATTTACCAATAAGATAAACCGCAAAGGCCGGAGCCCGGACCGGCCGGGCTCCCGCCTTTGCGCGCGTAGGGACGGAGACCGGGAAACCGCCTCCCTGGGGAGGGGAAAAGCTCCCTTCCCAGGGAAGATTCAAAACTACGGGAGCGCAGAGTATGCCCACGATTACGCTGGAAAACGTCACAAAAAACTACAAGCTGGACCGCCGCCAGCAAAAGGAGCAGAAGGGCAAAAAGTACGAGGTCGGTGTGGAGGATATCAACCTGACCATCCGGCAGGGGGAATTTGTCTTTCTGGTCGGCAGCAGCGGGGCGGGAAAGAGTACGCTGTTGGATCTGATTTCGGGAAAGATTAAGCCGGACAAGGGAACGGTGTGTCTGGACAAGAAGGACCTTTCCAAGCTGATTCCCTGGAGCCAGAATCGCATGGCCATTCTCTTCGGCAAGGTTCAGCAGGAGCACAGCCTGATCCGAAAGATGACGGTGGAGGAAAACCTCTGGATTGCCGCCCAGGTGGGCCGCCGCCGCTTTGAAAGCGGCAAGCACGTGGAGCTTCGGGTGAAGAAGGTGCTGGGCCTGGTGGGCATGCGGGGGGTGGAAGCCCGGTATCCCGTGGAAATGTCCATCGGGGAGTGCCGCCGGGTGGAGCTGGCCCGGGCCCTGATCAACAGCCCCCCCATTCTGGTGCTGGACGAGATCACGGCAAACCTGGACGACGATAACATCTGGGACATGTTCCAGCTCTTGCAGGAGGTTAACCGCATGGGCACCACCGTGATCATGGCCACCCACGCCAGCCGGTATGTGAACATTATGCGCCGGCGGGTAATTACGCTGGTGGACGGAAAGATTTTCGGCGACGTCGAGAAGGGAAGATACGGCGACGTGGTATAGTCTCGAAGCCGATAATCATAGATAAGGAAAGAATGCCAAGAAGTAAAGAGGAGGAAGACGCAAATGATCAAAAATATGAAGGTCAGAAAAAGCCTGGTGATGGGGTATGGAATTACCATTGTTGTCTCTGTGATTATCATTATTACCTCCCTGGTTTTGATGACCGTGCAGAAGCGGCAGTATACCAACATTCTGGACGAATACGTGGAGTCCAACCAGCTGGTATCCGAATGTCGGATCAGCTATAACATTGCCGCCCGCAACCTGCGGGACGCGGTTTTGTCCGGGGATATGAGCAACGTTGACTCCGCCAACAGCAAAATCAGCCAGCTGAAAGAAGAGCTGGCGAGCCTGAGCAGCACTTATCCTCTGGACGACAAAACCGAGCTGAACAATTTCACCAAGCTGGTGGAGAACTGGGAGCTTGAGGCGGATGAGATCGGTAAGATGGCCCGGACGGACCAGCAGAAGGCCGCCGATATGATCGTGAAAGAGTGTTCGCCCGTTCTGGCGCAGGCCGCCTCCTCCGGCGACGCCCTGGCCCAGAAGCTTCAGGCGGCCCAGGCCGATATCATTGACCGGCAGAGCATGATTTCCACCATCGCCATCATCTCGATTGTCGTGGCAATGATCATCGCGACGTTCGTCGTCATCCGGATCGCGCTCCTCATCATCAAGAGCATCGTGATCCCCACGGAGAAGGTCCGGGCCGCCCTGGTTGGCTTCAGCGAGGGCAAGCTGGATATCCCCGTGGACTATGAGAGCAGCAGCGAGCTGGGCGAGATGTGCGACGCGCTGCGGAGCAGCCAGCACACCTTGGCCGGCGTGATTCAGGACACCTGCCGCCTCCTGGACGAGATGGGCAACGGCAACTTCAACTGCCGCACCGAGGTGGAGCAGCTGTATGTAGGCGAGCTGAGCAATATGCTCAAGTCCATCCGGATTATCAACCGCAGCCTCAGCGATACCCTGGCCCAGATCAGCCTCAGCGGCGAGCAGGTTTCCTCCGGCTCCGACCAGGTGTCCACCGGCGCCCAGGCTCTGGCCCAGGGCGCGACCGAGCAGGCCAGCGCCGTTCAGGAGCTGTCCGCCACCATCGCCGAGATTTCCAGCCGCTCCCAGAGCAACGCCAAGCGCAGCGAGCAGGCCATCGACCACTCCAAGAACGCCGACCTGCGGGTCCGGGAGAGCGCCGACTACATGGAAGAGATGGTCAAGGCCATGGAGAAAATCTCCAGCTCCTCCGAGGAGATCGGCAAGATCATCGCCACCATTGAAAACATCGCCTTCCAGACCAACATCCTGGCCCTGAACGCCGCCGTGGAGGCTGCCCGGGCGGGCAGCGCCGGCAAGGGCTTCGCGGTTGTGGCCGACGAGGTGCGGAACCTGGCTACCAAGTCCGACCAGGCCGCCAAGGCCACCAAGGAGCTGATCGACAACTCCATTACCTCCGTTCAGGACGGAAGTGAGATCGTCAAGCGGGTGTCCGAGTCCCTGGACAAGACAGTGGAGGCTACCAACGAGTCCATGTCCGCCCTCCAGGAGATTGCCAAGGCTGTCGAGGAAGAGGCCGAGGCCATCGCTCAGGTTACCGAGGGCATCGACCAGATCTCCAGTGTGGTGCAGACCAACTCCGCCACCTCGGAGCAGTCCGCCGCCGCCAGCGAGGAGCTGAGCAGCCAGGCCAGCCTGATGAAGGACCTGCTGAGCAAGTTCCGTCTTCGCAGCGACAGCACCTCCGGCAGCTACAGCGCCCCCGTCTACTCCGACGACAGTGTGGCCGAGGTCTCCTATGACAGCGACTACAGCGCGGGCGGCAGCGCCTTTAGCAAGTATTAACGGATTTTCCGCCGGGTCGCCGGCCTAAGTCAAGACGCGAGCTGCCAATGGAAGGAACGCAGGATTACTCGCGCCATCCCGCGCTGGCAGTAGAGTCCCCTGCCATGATGCCAGAAGGCGGTTCGGTTCCGCCTTCTGGCATCATTTGCGCCTCTGCGAGGCATGAAAAGGAGCGTCTCATTATGAAGGATCTAAGAGCCCAGGAGCGGGACTTGATTTTCGCCCTGGATATCGGAACCCGCAGCGTCGTGGGCGTTGTGGGCAGACCCTCTGGGGGCCGGTTTAAGGCCCTGGACATCGAAATGGCGGAGCACGGGAGCCGTGCGATGCTGGACGGGCAGATCGACAACATCCACCAGGTGGGCGGTTTGGCCCGGACGGTGACGGACCGCCTGGAGGAACGCCTGGGCGTTCACCTGGAGCGGGTCTGCGTGGCCGCCGCCGGGCGGGCCCTGCGGACCCAGAGCGGCAGCTTCACCATGGATATCAGCGAAGAGAAAACCATCAGCGCCGAGACCATCAGCCGCTTGGAGGCGGGGGCCCTCTCCGCCGCCGAGGAGGCGCTGCAAGTGGAGGACGAGGCGCGCCGGCAGTTCTTCATGGTGGGCTATACCGTGGCCCAGTACCGGCTGGACAATTACCCCCTGGCCTCCCTTCTGGATCACAGCGGGCAGAAGGCGGAGGCGGATGTGGTGGCCACCTTCCTCCCTGGCGAGGTGGTGGAGAGCCTGTACGCCGCCATGCGGGCGGCGGATCTCCAGGTCTCCAGTCTGACCCTGGAGCCCATCGCCGCCATGAACGCCGCCATCCCCGCGGAGCTGCGGCTTTTGAATTTGGCTCTGGTGGACATTGGCGCGGGAACCACGGATATTGCCGTCTGCCGGGACGGAAGCGTCACCGGCTATACCATGGCCACCATTGCCGGGGACGAGATCACCGAGGCCATCATGCGGGCCTTCCTGGTGGACTTCCAGACCGCCGAGGAAATAAAGCGAAACCTCCGGCCTGGGGAGGACGCCTGCTATACGGACATTCTGGGTTTGGAGAACACCGCCTCCTTTGAGGAAATTCATGCCGCCATCCAGGAGCCCATGAGCCGCTTGGCGGAGGCCATCGCCGCCCAGGTGACGGAGCTCAACGGCGGCGCGCCCTCGGCCCTGTTCCTGGCGGGAGGCGGCAGCAAGCTGGAGGGGCTCCGGGAAAAGGTGGCCCTCAGCATGGGGATGGACGAACGCCGGGTGGCCATCGCCGGAAACAACTTTGCGAAGAGCGCCTTTGCCGATGAAATTGACCTGAACAATCCCGAGTACGCCACGCCTCTGGGCATTGCCGTCTCCGCCGGGCTGGGACTGCTGAACGACAGCTATGTCATCACCCTTAACGGGGAAACCGCCAAGCTCTTCCGCAGCGGCGTCCTCACCATCCGGGATATTCTGCTGATGAACGGCTACACCTACGCCGACATGCTGGGCCGCTCCGGGAAGAACTTGGGCGTGACGCTCAACGGGCGGCGCGTGGTTCTCCGGGGAGAGCCCGCCGCCCCTGCCATCCTGCGGGTGAACGGGGAGGAGGCGGCCATCAACGCGGTGGTCCACGCCGGAGACAGTATCCGCTTCCAGCCCGCCCGCAGCGGCAAGGACGCCGCCAGAACCTTGGGCGAGCTGCTGGGAGAGGGCTTTTCCGGCCGGGTGCTGGTGAACAACCGGGAGGGCGATCCGCGGGCCCCGCTGCGCCAGGGGGACGTGATTTTAACCCTGGAGGGTCCCGCCGGGCGGATTCCGCCTCTGCCGGAGCTGGTGGAAGAGCCCGCTCCAGAGCCCCCGCCCGCCGCTCCGGAGCCGCCGGAGCCGGTGAAGGAGACGCCTCCCGAGGCTCCCCAAGAAGCGCCCGCCAAAGACGAGCCGCCCAGGCTGGAGGTGGTGAAGCCGCGCCTGCGGAAGCGGGAGGTGGAGATTCTTCTCAACGGCAAGCCCATCGTCCTGCCGCCCAAGGAGAACGGCCAGCCCTATTATGTCATGGACCTGCTGGAGCGCTCCGGGGTGGATTTCGAGAAGCTGGAGGGCCCCGTCCATCTGGCGATTAACGGAACAGAGTGCGGTTTCAGCCAGGCGGTGAAGGACCGGGATTCCATCACCATCCACTGAGGACGGCCCTTTGAGTATAAGTAGGAGAGTGAAGCGTTGAAACAGGATAAGGCGGATAAGATCATCCAAAAGGCCGAGCGCAGGGCGGCAAAGGCCGCCAAGCAGGTGGAGATCGCCGGAAAGAAAGCCGAGGTGGCCAAGCAAAAGCAGGCTGCAAAGGCCGAAAAAAAAGCCGTCCAGGCATCCAAGAG
>CATOKC010000121.1 GCA_951800675.1 uncultured Oscillibacter sp. | reverse complement strand
GTTGACAGCCTATTATGTTATTAGTTTTCTGTTTCCCTTTGTCAAGAGAAGATACCGATTTGCGATATAAAGCGAGCTCAGTTTGTAACAACAACTGCGGAGATCATAGCCTTCCCGTCAGAAGTCAATTGCGCGTCCAGAATGATTGTTTCACCAGGAGCGGGCGTAATAGAGACAGTTCCCATAGAGTTGTACGCACCCAGTGCGTCCGCATCCCGAACCTCAAACACAATTTCAATATCACGGTTCATGCAAATATAAAGAGTATTATAGGCTTCAGAAAAGTGGTCCCCAAATTCAGCATTGTCCTTTCCGAAGAACACAGACTTCGGCACATTGAGCTCCGCCTGATTGAACTTCCAAAAGCGCGCGTCAATTTGTTTTTCGTTATCAGCCGTTAAATAGAGATAAATATCACTTTCATCGTCAAAAGCGTCTTCATTTGACAGACTTGTTATGCTGTTTATTGTGATCATGTGTGAGAAGTAAGGATTATACAAATAAGTGTGTGAGAAATCGCCAAGACCATCGAAGTGCACATCGACAAAATGAGCTGGATCAGACCAGTTAACGCCAATCATTGCGGGGCCATCATCCGGATCATCCCAAGCCCATGGCATTTTAGCTTTATTTTTTCCGTAGGTATCTCCATAGAGCTGCCCAAAAGCGCCGAAAGTCGAATCGGGGCCTCCAATATCATAACGCCGCTCCCAAAAAACATCCATACTAATCAGCTCATAGTCATACACATATTCATAATTGCCAGAGGCGTTTTCTGGTACCATTGAAAGGCCGTCTGTGTACCGGTAGATGATTCCGTCATCACCCTGCGCTGCAGATCCATCGTATGCCCGCACACCATGTCCCGCATTTGTGCCGATACCATTTGGAGAGATGTAAACGCACGGATGCCCATTGTCAAAGATAACAGCGCCATCTATATCGTCACTTCCGTCAATGATACTGCTATCATTGGAGTATTGGTAGAGGTGGTTGTGTGCCTGCGTTTCCATCAGCACAAATGATCCATAGGGGGTCCCGTCTTTTTTTATTACAAATAATGCGCCTTCAAAATCATTTTCATGTTTTTCAGCGGAAATTGGGCCATCATCCCGTGGATGGAAAAAGAAATAATTGATAAAGTAATGTGTTTCAGTCTCTTGCGCAGAATAGTAAACAGCAGATGTCAGGGGGTAAGAAAAAGTGTTTTCCCAATTGTTTCCACCAGCCCAGTCTCCGTCAAAATCGAATCTGGTCAGGAAGTCAGCACGCACGTCGTAGGATGTGGTGACATCTTGATAAATCGTAGGCGCCCAGACAGCGGCTAATTCTGAATAATCAGGGCTGTCAGGGCCAACAGCTCCGGCACATATACCGGATAAAAGTACAGTTGTTAAAACTAATGAGAAAAAAATCCTGAATACTTTTTTCATGCGCTCTCTCCTCTGTCAAAATTGTGGATAGCAACCGCGTTGAAAAAGGCATGACGGACGCATTGTGTCTTTTATACACCTCCTCCGTGTTTCGCCCTTTTGTGTATCATGGCTGAGCTCAGCGGCGCGGTTTACAGGTGGCCCGCTCAACCAGTACGGGGGGGATCATGACCGGCTGTGCGCAGGCGACGTCCGGGTGCTGAATCTGTGTGAGAAGCCGATCCGCGGCAGTCTCCACCACCAATCTGGCCCGGTGGTCCAACGTGCTCAGCCGGATGTGGGGGAACCCGGCGTAAATGATATTGTCGAAGCCCAGCAGGGAGATGTCATCGGGAATGGAGATATGGAATTCCCTGGCGGCGGACACCACGCCCAGGGCGATGGTGTCGCAGGCAGCGAAGACGGCCGTCTCCCGGAAGGGATTCAGGAAAAACTCCCGTGCCAGATGATACCCCACCTCCATGGTGGAGGAGAAGGCGCCGTTGGTAAAAGTCCGCACGGACATGCCCAGCCGGTCCGCGGCGGCGGCAAACCCCCGCTGCCGGGCCAGATGGGAGTAGTTGTTCTCCCGGGCGCCCAGATACGCCACCTCGGTATGACCAAGCCGGAAGAGGTACTGGGCGGCCATTTCGCCGCCGGCGGCGCTGTCCACATAGACGGAGGGAATAGTGAGCTGGGGATCGTCCAGCCCGCCCTGGAGGACAATGGGGATGTATTTGAGATAGCGGCGGATCAGCTCCGGCGCCTGTTTGGAGGAGCTGGCCAGAATGATGCCGTCTACCCGGTGCCCGATCAGGAAGTCGAAGAGCTGCCCGATGTTGCCGTCCTCCACCCGTCCCCGGCAAAGGAGGAGATGGTAACCCCGCACGCGGAGAAACCGCTCCAGCGCCAGGGCCATATCGGCGAAGAGGGGGTTGTCCAGGTCGGACAGGATGCAGCCCACCAGGTTGGTTCTCCCGGAGCTGAGTCCGCGGGCCAGCAAATTCCTGCGGTAGCCATACTGACGGCATAGGTCCAGGATTTTGTCCCGCAGCTCAGGCGCCACCGTAGGCGATCCATTCAGCACCCGGGAGACCGTGGCGCAGGAGACGCCGGCGATTCTGGCGATGTCTTTGATTGTGACAGTGCCCATAAAGCGCCTCACCCCCTGTATAAAACGGTTGCATAAGATAGGGATGACCTATTGCGGATGTGCGGAGATTTGATTGTTTTTTAAAATCTCAATCACAATTAAAAATAGGTTATACATCCTCTTTACATGACATTATAGGTGAAAATATACAAAAAAGCAATGGAATATCAACAGGCGTTTTTGCACAAAAACAAGAGTGGTTTTTGGAGAAATTACAGAAAATAGTTTTGTGGATTGACGATTTTTACCCGCTGTGATATTTTAATAAAAGA
Organism: uncultured Oscillibacter sp.; assembly: GCA_951800675.1. The sequence goes on along the minus strand of CATOKC010000121.1, from coordinate 7,025 downwards.
AAACGGTTGCATGAAACGCTGCAAGGATAGAGTAGAATACCATGAAGCGAGTGACAGTTCGAGATATAGCGGCGCTGGCGGGGGTGAGCACCTCCACGGTCTCCCGGGCGTTGAACGACCATCCCGCGATTACCCCAAAGACCAAAAAAGCCGTCCGTGACGCCTGCGAGGCGCTGAGTTATGTCCCGGACATTACGGCCAAGGGCCTTGCGGGGCAGGAGACGCATACCATCGGCATTATCGTTCCGGACATCTCAAACCCCTATTTCTCCGCCCTCTGCACAGCGATGGAGGGCCGCGCGGCGGAGGCGGGATACAGGGCGATTCTCATCAACACGCTGCACGACCCGGCATACGAGCTGGAGGCCATTGACCAGCTGCTGTCCCACAGGGTGGACGGGATGCTGATTACCGCCTCTTCCCCCGATTCACAGAGCAAGCACGGGGCATTGCTGGGGGATATGCCCTGTGTCTATCTTGGAAGCAACCACGGGCCTGACTGCAGTTATGTGGAGGCGGATAACGCCCGGGGGGCCTATGAGGCGGCGCAGTATCTGCATCTCCTTGGCCACCGCGAAATTGTCTTTCTGGGAGGCCGGCAGGGGACCCGGACCCTGGAGCAGAGACTTGCGGGATACCGGCGCTCCATGGCGCTGAACGGCCGGCCCTGCCGGGAGATCACTTGGGCGGGAGAGGAGAGCGGCCTGCTGCAATGGTGCGGCGAACAGGCTGAAAAGCTCTTCCGGAGCAAAGAGCGCCCGGACGCGGTTCTCGCCTACTCCGATATGGCGGCGGTGAAAATTCTTGAGGCGGCTGAGGCCTGCGGTCTCCGGATACCGGAGGACCTCTCCCTGGTCGGGTTTGATAACATCTCTTTTGGAGGCCTGCCGCAGATGGAACTCACCACTGTCTCACAGAAAAAGTTCCGGGCGGGCCGGCTGGCGGTGGACCGCCTGCTGAAAAAAACCGGCGGAGAGAACATACAGACCAGGGACGTCCTTCAGCCGGAGCTGATTATCCGCTCCACCTGCCGAAAAAGAGAAGCACAGGAGGGAATGTCATGAGAGGAATTTCACTGGAGGAGCGCAAGGCCCTGGGGGCGCTGCTGGACACCCGGTCCCAGGAGGAGGTCATGGCTATGATCCCCCAGTTCGGGGAGGCGGAGACCGACAACTTCGTGCCCCCGCCGGAGACGGCGCCGGAGGTCCTTGGGGTGCTGATGTTTAACATGGAGCGGGGCGTTCACCTGGAGGAGATTCAGGATTTTCTGCGAGACTGCCCGGATATCCGGCCCTTCGACCTGATCCTGGCCAACGAGCTGGACGACGGCTGTGCCCGGTCCGGCAACAAAAACACCGCCCGGGAGCTGGCGGCGGCCTTCGGCCTGAACTACGCCTGGGGTCTGGAGTTCATCGAGCTGGTGAACGATGAAAATGAGAAGGGCTTCCACGGCAACGCCGTGTTCTCCCGCTGGCCCATCCGCCGGGCAGGAGTCATCCGGTTGCCGGAGGAGTACAACTGGTACTTTGACCGCCAGAGGCGCATCGGCGGGCGGCTGGCGGTGTTCGCGGAGCTGGATGTGGGAGGGCGGCCCCTGGGGACCGTGTCCATCCACCTGGAAAACCGGGCCGACGGCCCGGGCCGCGGCCGTCAGATGCGGGCCATTTTGGACGCGGTGGAACGGGAACTGCCGGGCATGCCGGTGATCCTGGGGGGCGATCTGAACACCAACACCTTCGACGGCCGGGACAAGGAGGACATCGGCGTCATCGCCGCAAGTTCCGAGCTGCGCCGCCGCTGCCTGGAGGACGTGTTCCAGTTTGAGGAGCTTTTGCCCATGGCGGCGGAGGCGGGCTATGAGATCGTGCCGGGGGAGCCGAGACACACCCGGCGTAAGCCCCTGCCAGGGGGAGACTTTCTGCCGCTGCGGCTGGACTGGATTATGCTGCGGGGCGCCCCGGCGGGGGAGAGCCGCATGGTCTCCACCGCACGGGAGGACCTGACCTACGCCCGTCCCGGCTCGGCGCTGGCGGCCTTCACCGGGGCGGAGCTGTCCGACCACAACGCGGTCTGGGCCATGTGCCGCCTGGGCTGATTGGGTGATCCCTCCATGCGGAGGCATGGATACACATACCACCACAGTTGAATGAAAAGGAGAAACGATCATGAAGAAGTCTACCAAACGCGTTCTTGCAATGGTGCTGACCGCCGTGATGCTGCTGGCGCTGACCGCCTGCGGCGGCGGTGGCGGAGACACGGCACAGCAGCCCCCGGCCGATAGCGGCGGCGATTCCAATGCGGCGGAGCCTGCGGCCCCCTCCGGCAGCAAGGAACTCACCGTCTACACCGCCTTCCCCGAGGCTGAGGTGGTCTACTATTTCAACGAGTTTGAGAAGGAGACCGGCATCAAGGTCAACTACATCCGCCTCTCCGCCGGCGAGATGCTGACCCGTGTGGAGGCCGAGAAGGAGAATCCCCAGGCCACGCTGATGTTCGGCGGCTCCACGGACAACTACATCGCCGCCGTGGAGAAGGGCCTGCTGGAGCCTTATCAGTCCTCTGAGCTGGGCAACACCCCCGCCTCCTATATCGATCCCACCGGCACCTGGAACCCGATCTATGTGGGCTGCATCGCCTTCGCCTGCAACAAGGAGTGGTTTGCCGACAAAGGCATGTCCTATCCCGGCAGCTGGGCGGACCTGCTGGACCCCGCCTATAAGGGCGAGATTATCATGGCCCACCCCGCTACCTCCGGCACCGCCTACACTGTGCTGGCCACCCTGGTTCAGCTCAAGGGCGACGACGGGGTCTGGGAGTACCTGGGCCAGCTGAACAACAACATGTCCCAGTACACCAAGTCCGGCGCGGCGGCCCCCAACGCCGTGGCCATGGGTGAGGCCGCCATCGCGCTGACCTTCTCCCACGACGGCCTGCAGCCCACCGCCGAGGGCTACCCCATCGAGCTGTCCTTCCCCTCCGACGGCACCGGCTACGAGGTGGGCGCCACCGCCCTCATCAAAGGCGGCAAGGCCGAGGAGCAGGAAAACGCCAAGCTGTTCATCGACTGGATGTGCTCTGAAAAGGGCCAGGGCCTGTATGCGGAGAACAACTCCTTCCGCGTACCCACCAACACCAAGGCCGCCGTGGCCGAAGGTCTGGTGACGCTGGATCAGGTGGAGGTCATTGACTATGACGCCGTCTGGGCCGCCGGCGCCAAGAGCGATTACTGCAACCAGTTCGAGGAGAAGATCGCCAGCGCCCCCAAGGAGTAAACCGGCAGCGGACAGTGTGTCCGCCGCTTACAGGGGCCTCCTCCCTGTCAGGGGAGGAGGCCCCGCCCCACTAACTGCACAGGAGGGACCCACTATGGCAAATTCCGCCGGCGCGGGCGGCAAGAGCGCCGCCCGGGTGAAGAAGCTGAACGAGACCAAGATGATCCTGCGCCAGCCAATCCTGCTGGCGGCGGTGGTCCTCACGATTCTGCTGCTTCTCCTGTTCGTCATCTATCCCCTGCTCAAGATCCTGATTTTCAGTCTCACCGACGCGGAGGGCAATTTCTCCCTGGTAAACCTGGGGACGATTCTCTCCACCTCCCGCTACCTGCGGGTGTTTGGACGCACCATGCTGCTGGGACTGGTGGTGGCGGTCATCTCCACCTTCATCGGGTACATATTCGCCTATACCATCACCCGCACCAACGTTCCCGGCAAGCGGTTTTTGAAGACCATCGCCACGCTGCCGATCCTGTCCCCGCCGTTCATCCTGTCTTTGTCCATCATCTTCCTCTTCGGCAAGCAGGGCTTTATCACCAAGACGCTGCTGGGCATCACCGGCAACAACGTCTACGGCATGGGCAGCCTGATTGTGGTTCAGGTCATCAGCTTTTTCCCGGTGGCCTACCTGACCCTCTCCGGCATCCTCTCCAGCATCGACGCCTCTGTGGAGGACGCGGCCTGCAACATGGGCGCCAGCCGCTGGCATACCTTCTGGACGGTGACGTTTCCGCTGTCCCTGCCGGGGATCATCTCCGGCTGTCTGCTGGTGTTCATCCAGTCCCTGGAGGACTTCTCCAACCCCGCCACCATCGGCGGCGAGTTCTCCACGCTCTCCATTGAGGTCTACCAGATTATCACCGGAAGCTATGATATGCAAAAGGGTTCCGTGCTGGCCCTGCTGCTGCTCCTTCCCGCGGTAGCCGCATATCTCTTTAATAAATACTGGGTGGGAAAGAAGAGCTTTGTCACTGTCACCGGCAAGCCCACCCAGGCTCGGAAGCTCATTGACGAACCCCATATCAAGTGGCCCCTCTTCGCCTTCTGCCTGGCTGTGGCGGCAGTGATCATCCTGCTGTACGGCAGCGTGATCTACGGTTCCTTCATCAGGACCTGGGGCTATGACTATACGCTGACCCTGGACCAGTACAAAAAGGCCCTGGCCTACGGCTGGGACAGTCTGAAAAACTCCATGGTCCTGGGTCTGATCTCCGCGCTTGTGGGCGGACTTTTTGGCATGGTCATCGCCTACATCACCGCCAAACGCAGCTATTACGGCAAGCGGTTCATCGAGATCTCCTCCGTGCTGATGTTCGCCGTCCCCGGCACGGTGCTGGGTATCAGCTATGTGCTGGCCTTCAACACCAAACCCCTGGTCCTCACCGGCACCGCCGTGATCCTGGTCATCGTGTTCACCTTCCGAAACATGCCGGTGGCCATTGAGTCCGGCACCACCACGCTGCTGCAGATCGACAACTCCATTGAGGAGGCCTCCACTATTTTGGGCGCGGACACCGGCTATTCCTTCCGGCGCATCACGCTGCCCATGCTGCGCAACGCCTTCTTCTCCGGCATCGTGTACTCCTTTACCAAGGCCATTACCGCCGTCAGCGCGGTAATCTTCCTGGTGTCCGCCCGGTGGAACCTGGTGACCAGCAAGATCTACTCCCTGTTCGATCAGGCAAAATACAGCCAGGCCGCCGCCTTTGTCACCATGATGGTGGTGATCCTGCTGGTATTTATCGGCATCTTCAACGGCGTGATCAACCTGCTGCTGGCGCCCCGCTCCAAGGTGCCCCAGGTCAAGTCAGAGAAAACGGAGGGAACGAAATGAGCAATCAGAGTGAGAAGCTGGCCTTCAACAAGAAGAGCTCCAGCGTGGTTTTGAAGAACGTGACAAAGATTTTCCAGCAGCCGGACACCGGCAAGGACTTTGTCGCCGTGGACAGCATCAACCTGGAGATTCAGGACGGCGAGATGGTGACGCTGCTGGGCCCCTCCGGCTGCGGCAAGACCACCACGCTGCGGATGATCTCCGGCTTTGAGTATCCCAGCAGCGGCAATGTGTTCATCGGAGAGCGGGATGTGGCCAAGGTCCCTCCCAATAAGAGGGGGATTTCCATGGTGTTCCAGAGCTATGCTCTCTTCCCCCACATGAATATCTGGGAGAACATCGCCTACGGCCTGCGGGTGGCCAAGCGTCCCCAGGACGAGATCATCCGCCGTACCAACGACGTGGTGGAGCTGATGCAACTGGGCGGTATGGAGAAGCGGTTCCCCAATCAGCTCTCCGGCGGCCAGCAGCAGCGGGTGGCCCTGGCCCGGGCTGTGGTGATCGAACCCAGCGTTCTGCTGTTTGACGAGCCTCTCAGCAATCTGGACGCCAAGCTGCGGGAGAGTATGCGGGATGAGCTGCGTGCCCTCCAGAAGCGGCTGGGCATCACCTCCTTGTATGTCACCCACGACCAGTCGGAGGCCATGGCCATCTCCGACCGGGTGGTCATCATGAAGGACGGCGTCATCTGCCAGCAGGGCTCTCCCACGGAGATCTACGAGCAGCCGAACAGCCGCTTTGTGGCCAACTTCATCGGCAAGGCCAACTTCATCGACGGCACGTTCCAAGGCCGCCGCGGAGAGGCCGCCCTGGTGGAGATCGGCGGCCACACCTTTTCCATTCCCGTCCCCGGGAAGATGGAGAACGTGGAGGAGGGCGGCGCCTGCTGCCTGGCGGTCCGTCCCGAGTCCGTCCAGCTCTCCGACCGGGAGGGCCCCCTGCCCGGCGTGGTCGCTCGGGCCACCTACTACGGCGCCAAGGTGGAGTACGAGGTGATGCTGGGAGACAAGCCGGTCATCGTGGAGGTCTACAATCCCCAGCTGACCCGCCGGTTTGACGTGGGGGATCAGGTTCACATGACGCTGATCGACCGCTGTGTGCGGGTGCTGAAATAAGAGGCGGCCTGAAAAACACGGGGGGGCGTCCGTCGCTCCCCGTGTTTTCAATCTGTGTATGGAGGCGGAATATGGCAGGAAAATATTACGACGTTTTGGTGATCGGTCCGGTCTCTCTGGACCATAACATCGACTATCAGGGCAACGAGCGCCGGGAGGTTGGAGGCGCTGTGGTGGCCTCCGGCTTCGCGGCGGCCGGGAGCGGGAACCGGACGGCGGTGTTCACGAAGCTGAATCCCGCCGACGCCGATGTGGAGGAGCGGTTCCGGGACTCCGGGGCGGACGTCTACTGGAGTCCCTCCGCGGCCACGTGTTCCATCCGCAACCAGTACTTCACCGCCGACAAGGAAAAGCGCGCCTGCACCTCCATGGGGGTGTGCGACCCCTTCCGCTTTGAGGAGCTGCCGGATGTTGAGGCGGACATCTACCACTTTGCCGGCCTGGTCTACGGAGACTTTGACGGCGCGCTGTTCGCCGAGGCGGCCAAGCACGGCAAGGTGGCGGTGGACGTGCAGTGCCTCCTGCGCCATGTGGAGGCGGACAGGACCATGGCTTTTCACGACTGGGCGGAGAAGCGGGAGTACCTGCCGGTAATCGACTATCTGAAAACCGACGCGGCGGAGGCGGAGATTCTCACCGGCCTCACCGACCGGGCGGAGGCGGCGAAGCTGCTCCACAGCTGGGGCGCAAAGGAGGTTCTGATCACCCACAACACCGAGGTACTCGCCTATGACGGGCGGGAGATCCACGCCTGCCCCATCAAGGCCCGGAACCTCTCCGGGCGCACCGGCCGGGGGGACACCA
>CATOKC010000120.1 GCA_951800675.1 uncultured Oscillibacter sp. | reverse complement strand
TCATGTCTTTATTCTACTTGTTGTCCTACCTTTTTTCAACTGCTTTTACTATACACAAGGCTTTCAGCCTATGGCATCTATACTGTTTGCGGGTTCTGGTGGAGACTACTGGACTCGAACCAGTGACCTCATGCGTGTGAAGCAGGTGTTCTAACCAGCCGAGCTACGAGCCCTTATAATTTTCTTCACTTTTTTTAATGATGAGATGGAGACACAGAAAAATGGGGAGCCTTAGGTGCGCTCACTGGATGTTTCTGAAGTAACCTTTACCTCCGCTCCGTGCGTTCGAGTCCGGTCAGAATGAAGAACCACATTGAAAATATCAAAATTTTAAGGCTCCCGAATTTTTACATTTGGGAGCCTCGGGAGGCTTGCAAATACTGGTTTTTTCAACCAAATATCGTTTTTAACCTCCATTTCTGGCACCCCTTGCCAGATTTGAACGCCCGACAATTCAGGATCAAATATCCGTCCATTTCTTCTGCGATAACAATTAAGGACCCATGTTCCTTTCGGCTACATGAGTCCCTAATCTTGGTGGAGATAAGCGGGATCGAACCGCTGACCTCTTGAATGCCATTCAAGCGCTCTCCCAGCTGAGCTATACCCCCATATTTAATTTTTGCCCTGCGGATTTAACTTTTTGCGGAACTTAATTTTTGCGAACTGTTGAATTTTGACTTTGTTTTTCTATTTTATCGCACTTTTCTTTCCCTTTTTAATTCTATTCGAGGCAACTTCTGCGATTTCGGGTTGGTTGACAACTTTGTCAACCAAATCGCCGACATCGCATGGAGCTCGATGGAGGCGCGAAATTTTTTGTGGGTTTGGGTACGTTCACCGGAGTATTTGCCCTCCCAGCTGAGCTATACCCCCGTGATCATGAACCCCTTGATTTTACTGGGTTTCTGTGCTATTCAACTGTCGTATTTTGAGGGTAGTTTTACTGGCTAACTACCCTCAAGCTGAACTATGCTCCTCAAAATCTAACTTATGAGCCTTACTCAGCTGATTTATTACCTTGCTGACGAACAAGGCATATATTAACAAATTCTTCCCCATTTGTCAATACCTGATTTTGTTTTTTTTCGAAAAATTTCTTGCAAACAAAAATCGGGCTGGAGACGGCCCTGCTTTGGTGCGAAGTTTTCCCAAACACTATAATCCGGCACATTGTTTCTGGGAGCGACTTACGAAGCAGCCCGGAAAAGGAATACAACTAAGCGAGCAGAAGCGAAGTCAGCGAGATTCGGAGTGCGTACCAGACAGCGGCAGATCATCCCATTGGGAACAGTCAAATCTACTGGCAATGTGCCGCCACGGATGGCGCAAGGTCATTTTGATCTCAAATTTCCCCCTACACCCCGGAAATAGACCCTGTACCCTGGGCGCGCGGCATTGCCTCTTGTTTTTTTGCGTCTGAAATGATAGAATGAAAAACAGTAAGATAAAGGAGCGTTTCCATGCGGATCTTAGGCATCGACCCCGGCGTGGCTACTATCGGCTTCGGCCTCATCGAGGCGGACCGGGCCAAGGTGCAGCTGCTGCGCTACGGTGTGATCACCACTCCTGCGGGACTGCCGCTCTCCGTCCGGCTGCGGCAGATCTCCGAGGATATGGTGGAGCTGCTGGGGCAGTTCAAGCCGGAGGAGATGGCGGTGGAGGAGCTGTTTTTCTCCAAGAACATCACCACCGGCATCGCCGTGGCCCACGGGCGGGGAGTCATCCTGCTGGAGGCGGAGCGGGCCGGCATCCCGGCCTTCGAGTACACCCCCATGCAGGTCAAGCAGGCCGTGGCCGGATACGGCGGCGCGGATAAAAAACAGGTCATGCTCATGACCCAGCGGCTGCTGAAAATGAAGGAGATCCCCCGGCCGGATGACGCGGCGGACGCTTTGGCCATCGCCATCTGTCACGGCCGCAGCGCTACCAGCCTTCTGAACACCGAGCGGAGGTTTGATCCCAAACGGTACGACACGCGGTAGTACTTTTTTCTTTTTGAAAAAAGAAAAAAGTACCAAAAAAGAAAAACTTTTTGCCGCAAAACTACGTTTTGCTAGGCGGCGCTTGTCGCCGCTTGAGTAAGGGAGTATATTATGTACTACTACGTTTCGGGCCAGGTGGCCCATGTGGAGCCCTATCTGGCGGTCATAGACTGCGGCGGGGTGGGGTATGCCTGCCGGACGACGGCTTACACCATTTCACAGATCAAGAAGGGGGACAGGGCGAAGCTGTTCACCTATCTCAGCGTCCGGGAGGACGCCATGGACCTCTATGGATTTTTCAGTCAGGAGGAGCTGAAATTATTTCAGCAGCTCATTTCGGTCTCCGGCGTGGGGCCTAAGGCGGCGCTGGCGATCTTGTCCTCCAGCACCCCGGCCAATCTGGCGATGAGCATCATCACCGGGGACGAGAAGACGCTGACCAGAGCCCCCGGAGTGGGGAAGAAGATCGCGCAGCGGGTGATCCTGGAGCTGAAGGACAAGCTGGCGAAAGGTCAGACTGTTTCCGCTTCCGGGGAGAGCGTCCCGATGGACGCGGTGACCATCATCCCGCAGAACAAGCTCAGCGAGGCGTCCGCCGCGCTGGCGGTGCTGGGGTACTCTCAGGCGGAGATCAACGTGGCGCTGAAGGGCGTCGACGTTGATGGCCAGCCGTTGGAGCAGATCATCCGGCTGGCCTTGAAGAACATGGTGAAAGGATAAGCTATGTCCATTGATTTTTCAGGGAACGCGCCCTATGTTGAGGAAGAGCCCCTGGTGACGACCAGCTTCACCAGGGAGGACGAGAGCGAGTACTCCCTCCGCCCAAAGACCCTCAGGGAATACATCGGCCAGGAGAAGGCCAAGGGCAACCTGGAGGTCTTCATCCAGGCCGCCAAGATGCGTCAGGAGCCTTTGGACCATGTATTGCTCCATGGCCCTCCGGGGCTGGGAAAGACCACTTTGTCGGGCATTATTGCCAACGAGATGGGAGTCAACGTGCGCATTACCTCTGGGCCCGCTATCGAAAAGGCAGGTGATCTGGCGGCGCTGTTGACCAACCTCAACGAGAACGACATCCTTTTTGTGGACGAGATCCACCGGCTCAACCGCTCCGTGGAGGAGGTCCTGTATCCCGCCATGGAGGATTTTGCCATCGATATCATCATTGGCAAGGGGCCTTCCGCCAACTCCATCCGGCTTGACCTGCCGAAATTCACGCTCATCGGTGCAACTACCCGGGCGGGACAGTTGTCGGCCCCTCTGCGGGACCGGTTCGGCGTGACATTGCGGCTGGAGCTGTATACTCCGGAGGAGCTGGCGCTGATCGTCACCCGCTCGGCGGGGATCTTGGACGCGCCTATCGAGCAGGACGGCGCAATGGAGATCGCCCGGCGGAGCCGGGGCACCCCGCGGATCGCTAACCGGATGCTTCGGCGGGTCCGGGACTTCGCCCAGGTGGTGGGGGATGGCGTTATCAACAAGGAGCTGGCGGACAAGGCGCTGACCGCCCTGGAGGTAGATTATCTGGGATTGGACCAGATCGACCGCAGGATGCTCCGGGCCGTTATTGAGTACTACAACGGGGGACCCGTGGGTCTGGAGACGCTGGCGGCTACCATCAATGAGGAATCCGTAACGCTGGAGGATGTTTATGAGCCGTATCTGCTACAGATCGGCTTTTTGACCCGGACGCCCAGAGGGCGGTGCGTCACGCCAAAGGCGTATCAGCATTTGGGGCTGACCATCCCCGGCGGGATGCCGCCTGCTATGGAGCAGTTGACCTTTTAGGCGCAGTGTGAGAGGGCCAGTGCTTTGCACTGGTCGAAGGAGGCCAGAAACATGGCTTCCATTTCCTCCATCTGGGCGTAGTCGTAGGCTCGCTGGAGCTCTTCCAGCAGCTCACGCTGCTCCGGCGGAAGCTGGGACCAGAGCTTGCGTCCGATCTCATCGCGGACCTTGCAGCAGTGGGCAAAGTTGGTTTGGGGGTAGTATTTTTCCAGCAGGCGGTCTGTAATGTCGTTAAATAGGGCTTGCATTGGTTCATCCATTGGGGTATACTCCTTTCTAGTAATGGGCTAATTATACACCTAAACTTGTGTGATGTCAACACAAAAAAAGGTGTGAATAATTCTTTTCGGGAGTTTAATATGTTAAGGTATAAGATCAACATCTTGCCTGAATTGAAAAAAGCAGGTTACTCCAGCGCACGTCTGCGCAATGAGAAAGTCATGGGTGAAAGCACGATTCAGAGGTTGCGTACAGGAAGTACTGCGATTAATTTGAGTAGTTTGGGAGTCATTTGCGGCATCCTCCACTGTCAGCCGGGCGATTTGGTGGAATGGGTGGAGGAATGAATATCTATAAAAATGTTTCTATTCGCAAGCCCGTGGGCTGTCCGCCCCCGGACCCCTGACCTACTTTTCGCGCCCGCGAAAAGTAGGCAAAAGCGGGCTTAAACCTACGGTTTAAGAATCCCTTTCTCGGGGCCGCCCTTTAGGCGTCCACCTCGGCGAGGGCTAAAGGACTGTGCGGCAGGGTTCTTGGTTAGGCGAAGCCTCCGAATTTGCAGTACTCCTTCAGCCGCTCTGGTACTTGTAGAACTCCGCCTGCCGGCCTTTCAAAGAGAGACTGCCTGCAAGGGGCACGTGTTCTAACGGTACATCCTGCAAATTAGCACCCCAAACGCCGGACCCTCGTGCCGAGTGCCGCGAGGCAACCAGTACTTCCGATAGGACTGTGCGCAGAAGTACAAACCGGCATCGGCCCAAGGCACGGACGATAGACCGGAAATCCGAAGGTCGTAGCGTAATCAAACACCCCCGTAATGAAGGAAGGTTCTTAGGAAACGTAGTTTCCTAAGTGACCTTTTGGTTCTTTTCGTTCACACGAAAAGAATGCCCCCGCCCCGGCGAGGGGCGAATCTATCTGATAGATAGGAAGCGGCAGCGGCCCGCAGGGCCGCAGAGAGGAAGCATCGAATGGGCAAATTATTTGGTACGGATGGAATAAGAGGCATTGTTGGTGAAAATCTGACGGCCGATCTGGCCTACCGGGTGGGCCAGGCGGTCTCCGTGACCCTGGAGGAGGAGAAGGGCCGTCCGCCCCTCATTACCATCGGCATGGATACACGTATCTCCTCCGACATGCTGGAGGGAGCCATGATCGCGGGGATCACCTCCGTAGGCGGCTCAGTGATGCCCCTGGGCACCATCCCGACCCCCGCGGTGGCCTACCTGACCATTAAGGTGGGCGCGGACGCCGGCGTGGTGATCTCCGCCAGCCACAATCCCTTTGAGCACAACGGCATCAAGGTCTTTAACGGCCAGGGCTACAAGCTCTCCGACGCCCTGGAAGACAGGGTGGAGGAAAAGATCCTGTCCACCGAGCCCATGCCCATCAAGAAGGGCGGGGACATCGGCAAGCGCATCCATGGCATGAAAAATCTGAAATATGAATACATCCAGCATCTGCGGGGCACCGTCCAGGACGATCTGGGGGGCCTGCGGGTCCTCATCGACTGCGCCAACGGCGCGGCGGCGGCTACGGCTCCGGACCTGTTCGCGGACTTCGCCATGGAGGCCGATTTCATCCACCGCAAGCCCAACGGCGTCAACATCAACCTCAAATGCGGCTCTACCCATTTGAAGAGCCTGGCCGCTATGGTCACGGCGGGAGAGTACGATCTGGGCATCGCCTTTGACGGCGACGCGGACCGGTGCCTCATGATCGATGAAAAAGGAAACGTGGTGGACGGCGACAAGACTATGGCCGTCTGCGGCCTCTATATGCGGGATCAGGGGCTCCTGACGGGCCGGGCCATCGTGGGCACGGTGATGAGCAACCTGGGGCTCCATGAATTTTGCAACAAAAATAACATCCGGCTCATCTGCACCCCCGTAGGGGACCGGAATGTCTTGGAAAAAATGCTGGAGTTCGGCTACCGCATCGGCGGGGAGCAGTCGGGGCACACCATCTTTACCGACTACGCCACCACCGGAGACGGACAGCTGACGGCCCTGCAATTTTTGCAGATCCTCAAACGCAGCGGGAAGCCCGCCTCGGAGCTGGCCTCCATCTGCCCCAGCTATCCTCAGACCCTGCTGAACGTCCAGCTGGCCAACCAGCCGGGGCTGAAGGAGGCCGTCATGGGCTCCGAGGTCCTGGCGGAGGCCGTCCGGCGGGAGGAGGAAGCCCTGGGAGGCGACGGGCGCATATTGGTCCGTCCCTCGGGGACGGAGCCCCTTATCCGGGTCATGGTGGAGGCAAAAACCGCCCAACAGGCGGATGATTGTGCAAGCCGACTAGCGGATTTGGTGAAAACGCTAAAAATTTGAAGAAAGACTTCACAAATTTTTAATATTTACTTGACAAACCCAATGGGAAATAGGTATAATAATCATGTCGATCAACGAAGCCCAAATGACCGCATATACTGCCCTGCCGGATGAATCGCTTTCCGATTTGGCGCGCCGGGGAGACAGGGACGCGGAAGAGATATTGGTCAAGCGGTATAACCGCCTGGTGCGCCAGCTGGCCCGGCCCTTCTATCTTGCCGGAGGGGACAGCGACGACCTCATCCAGGAGGGTATGATCGGCCTGATATGCGCGGTTCGGGAATATGACGGCCAGCGCGCCGCCAGCTTCCGCACATTTGCAGAAATATGTATCCGCAACCGGCTGTATTCTGCCGTCCGGGCTGCGGCCCGCGACAAGCATACGCCCTTAAACCAGTCGGTACCTCTTGAAATGCCCTTCTTTGACGGTCAAAGTTCCTGTTTCGGCGCGATGGCGGGGGAGAACCCCGAGGATCTCATCATTGGCCGGGAACGGGTGCAGGACGCCCTGAGCGATGTTCGCAAGCAGCTGTCCGATTTCGAGGCGAAGATTTTGGGGTACTATTTAGACGGCCTGACCATCCGGGAAATGGCCAAAGCGGTATTACGGTCCCCCAAGTCGGTGGACAACGCCGTGCAGCGCATCCGGCGCAAGGCAGCGCGGCACCTTCAAGCAGGCGATCTCAGCAAAGGCTGAACGCAATATATTTTTTTCTATTCAAAGAGAGGGTAAAATCATGTACGAAGACAAGACCTTAGTTTGTAAGGAGTGCGGCCAGGAGTTCGTGTTCACCGCCGGTGAGCAGGAGTTCTATGCCGAGCGCGGCTTCCAGAACGAGCCTCAGCGCTGCAAGGCCTGCCGTGACGCCCGCAAGAACGCGGCCCGTGGTCCTCGGGAGTACTTCACCGCCACCTGCGCTAACTGCGGCGGCGAGGCCAGAGTGCCTTTCGAGCCCAAGAGCGATCGTCCTGTGTACTGCAGCGATTGCTTTGCCAAGATGCGCGAGCAGGGCTGATAGATCGCATGACTGGGGCGTCCCCGAAGGGGGGCGCCCCTTTTCGCGCAGGTTTACCGATACACCTGCGAATCGGGGGCCGCGGCGTGGGACCCGCTCATGGGGGCTCCCGGCGTGTCTCTGCACGATTTTTCCAGCTTTTGGGGAAAAGCTCTATTCCTATTTGGATAGAGGAGTGGTATACTAGTCCCATAAACCAGCGAAAAACAACCCAATATTTTTTGAAGGAGAAGAACGATATGTCTATTTTGGTCTGCGGCGGCGCCGGATACATCGGCAGCCATACCTGCGTGGAGCTCCTGGAGGCGGGGTACGAGATCGTGGTGGCGGACAACCTCTGCAACGCCAGCGAGGAATCCCTCCGCCGGGTGGAGAAGATCACCGGAAAGAAGGTCCCCTTTATCAAGGCGGAGCTGTGCAGCGAGGCCGAGGTGGAGGCCCTCTTCGCCCAGCATCCCGGCATTGACGCCGTGATCCACTTCGCCGGCCTGAAGGCCGTGGGGGAGAGCGTCTCCAAGCCCTTGGAGTACTACTCCAACAACCTGATCAGCACCCTCTATCTCCTGACCGCCATGCGGCGGCATGGGGTGAAGAACTTCGTCTTCTCCTCCTCCGCCACGGTGTACGGAGACCCCGCCACCGTGCCCATCCGGGAGGACTTCCCCACCGGCGGCACCACCAATCCCTACGGCACCTCCAAGCTCTTCCAGGAGAAGATGCTCATGGACATTTGCGCCGCCGATCCCGAGCTGAACGTGGCCCTGCTGCGGTACTTCAACCCCATCGGGGCCCACAAGAGCGGCCTCATCGGCGAGGACCCCAACGGCATCCCCAACAACCTGGTGCCCTATATCGCCAAGGTGGCCGTGGGCCAGCTGGAGAAGGTCCACGTCTACGGCAACGACTATCCCACCCCCGACGGTACCGGTGTGCGGGACTACATCCACGTGGTGGACCTGGCCCTGGGCCACGTGGCGGCGCTGAAGAAGCTGGAGGGCAAGTGCGGCCTCTTCGTGTGCAACTTGGGTACCGGCAACGGCTACAGCGTCCTGGACGTGCTCCACGCCTACGAGAAGGCCTGCGGCCATGAGCTGCCCTACGTCATCGATCCCCGCCGCCCCGGCGACATCGCCTCCTGCTACGCCGACCCCGCCAAGGCCCGCGACGAGCTGGGCTGGGAGGCCAAGTACGGTATCGAGGACATGTGCGCCTCCTCCTGGAAGTGGCAGTCCGAGAATCCCAACGGGTATAAGGGATAAGGAAAACGGGAGCGAGGAACCGCTATGGGAGAGATCGAGATACGGCCCTATGACGGCGGCTGCAAGGCGGAGATGCTTTCCGATATTGCCGCTTTCTGGGCGGCCCACTATCTGACCGTGACCCCGGAGGATCAGGAGGAAGACCTGAAGGCCTGGACGGCAGAGGGCCACGAGTTGTATGTGATCCTTGCCGGAGGGAAAGAAGCCGGGTTCCTTCACATGGGCAGCCGGGGAGGAGCCTGCGATTGGCTGGAGGACGTATTCGTCCGGGAAGAGCTGCGGGGCCAGGGGATCGGCGGACGGGCCATTGAGCTGGCCTGGGAGATGCTTCGGGAGAAGGGTCTGGAGACGATGTACCTGGAGGTAGTGCCCGCCAACGAGGCGGCCATCCGGCTGTATCATAAGCTGGGGTTCACGAACCTGAATACGCTGACGCTGAACCGCTCGGTGAAGAACAAGTCTCAGCTGGGCACGGAAACCATCGGCGGCCTGACGTTCCGCACCTACCGGCCGAATAACGGCTGACGGCCTCTTTGCCTGAGAAGCTTCTGGTCTGAGCGCGCAAAAGCGGAGAGGCCGGGAAACGGGCATACTGGAGAAAATGTGTTGAAGAGGAAGGGGGAAGCGCCCATGACCGCCCAGCAGCGCCGGGACGCGATCCGGGACGTTCTGACCCAGGCCGCCGGGCCTGTCAGCGCCACCGCGCTGGCGGGACGCTTCGGCGTGAGCCGCCAGCTCATCGTGGGCGACATCGCCCTGCTGCGGGCCGGGGGCGCGGCCATTGAGGCCACCGCCCGGGGCTACGTGGTCCAGAGGGACCGGGAGGGCCTCCGGCGGCAGGTGGCCTGCCGCCATCAGGCGGCGGACATGGAGCGGGAGCTGCAGATCATGGTGGACAACGGCTGTACCGTCCTGGACGTGATCGTGGAGCACCCGGTCTACGGACAGCTGACGGGAGGCCTGGGCCTTGCCAGCCGGTACGACATCCAGCAGTTCATCCGGCGGGCCCAGGCGGCCCGGCCCCTGTCCCTGCTGACGGAGGGCGTCCATCTCCACACCCTGTCCTGCCCCGATCAGGAGGCATTCCTGCGGGTCAGGGGGGAACTGGCGGGCGCGGGGTTCCTGTTATAGTAAAAGCAGTTGAAAAAAGGTAAGATAACGAGTAGACTAAGGGCATGAGCTATTCAAAAAGATACAGGGAACGCACAATAGAATACCGACAGGCAGGACATAGCTTGGAAGCGACCCATCAAGTCTTCAAGGTTTCCAAAT
>CATOKC010000119.1 GCA_951800675.1 uncultured Oscillibacter sp. | reverse complement strand
GCCCGGCGGGGAGCCTCCTTCCGTTCCTTGGCCCGGCGGCGCTTCAGTTCCATCCGGGCGGCGGCCTCGCCATACCGCTCCGAGTCCAGCTGGGCCAGCCGTTCCGCCACGGCGGCGGCAAGGCCCAAATCCGTCAGGGCGGCGATGGCGGCGCTGCCCCGGCCCAGAGCTCCGCCCAGCTCCGCCTTGGAAAAGGGAAGCGTCAAATGGAGGCAATGGCCCTCCTCCGCCAGATGCTCCGCCCGGCGCAGGGTGTTCCCCGCCGCGTCGGAGCTACTCAGCAGCAGCCGCGCCTGTCCGGCCTTGGCGGCCAGGGCCGTGGGCTCCTCGCCCACCGCCAGCCGCCCGCCCCGGAGGGCCAGCCCCAAAAGGGACAACACATTCTTTCCGCTCATGTCCCGCCTCCCAGCTCCGCCTCCATGGCGTCGTAAACCTCGGGGGGAATGGCGGTCTCAAAGGCCCGCTCCAGGGCCCGGGACTTCCGGGCCTTTTTCAGGCAATCCGGGTCCGGGCACACATAGGCCCCCCGGCCCGGCTTCTTCCCGGTGAAGTCCAGACTCACCGCCCCCTCCGGGGAACGGACCACCCGCAAAAGGGCCTTCTTGTCCTTCATCTCCCGGCAGCCGACACACTGGCGCTGGGGAATCTTTTTCACCTTGGGCACACGGGTCCCCCCTTTCTCTCCAAGCGGCCTGTCGCCGCGCCAAGCTTATTCCGCGGAGGTCTCCGGGGTCTCTCCGCCCTCCGGGGCCTCCCCCTCCGCGAAGTCCTCTTTGTCCGCGTCCTCCAAAGCCGCCGAGCTCTCCACGGGGAAGAGCTCCTCGTCCTCTCCGGGCTGGTAGCTCTGGGGCTTGATGTCGATTTTATAGCCGGTGAGCCGGGCCGCCAGGCGGGCGTTCTGCCCCTCCTTGCCGATGGCCAAAGACAGCTGATCGTCGGGCACCACACAGCGGCAGGCCTTGACCCCCTCCTCCGCCATGCGCACCTCCACCACGTCGGCGGGAGCCAGGGCGGCGGCGATGAACTCGGCGGGGTCCTCGCTGTACTTGATGATGTCGATTTTCTCTCCCCGGAGCTCGTCGACAATGGCGGCCACCCGCTGGCCCCTGGGGCCCACGCAGGCGCCGATGGGGTCCACGTTCTCCTCCCGGGACCAAACGGCCATCTTCGTGCGGCTGCCCGCCTCCCGGGCAATGGACCGCACCTCCACGGAGCCGTCGAAAATCTCCGGCACCTCCAGCTCAAAGAGCCGCTTCACCAAGCCCGGATGGGTCCGGGAGATGAGC
Source organism: uncultured Oscillibacter sp. (assembly GCA_951800675.1). Next base: position 8,619 of record CATOKC010000119.1, on the reverse strand, counting down.
ACCTGGGGCCCCCGGGTGGAGTGGCGCACGTCCACCACATAGACCTTGATGTGCATCCCCTCCTCCAGAGGCTCGCCGGGAACCTGCTCCCCAGCCAGCAGCAGGGCCTCTGTGGACTCCGCGCCGGTGCCGATGCGCAAAGACGCGCCGCCGTTCCGGGGGTCGACGCGGGTGACCACGCCGGTGAGAATCTCGTGCTGCTTGGAGTTGAACTCGTCGTAGACCTTGCCTCGCTCCGCCTCCCGCAGACCCTGGATGATGACCTGCTTGCCGTTTCCGGCGGCGATGCGGCCGAATTCCATCTTGTCCACCGGGATGTTCACCACGTCCCCGATCTCATACCGGGCGGAGAGGGCCTTGGCCTCCTCCAGGGACATCTCGTTGAAGGGGTCCACGTAGTCCTCCTCGTCCACCACGGTCTTGCGGATGAACATGCGCAGCTCCTTGTGGACCTCGTCCGCCTCCACGACGATGTTTTCCTCCTCCACATCCTTGTGGTCCCGCTGGTAGGCGGTGGTGATGGCCTTGATGACCTTTTCCAGCATGGCCTCCTTGGGGATACCCCGCTCCTGCTCCAAAAGCTCCAGGGCGGCGAAGATCTCCCCAGGGTTCATACCGGCGGGTTCTTTCTGCTTCTTGCCTCTCATCTTTGCCGATTCTCCTTATTATAGAAATACGTTTCACATACTAACAGCCGCTTAAAATTCCACCCGCAGGCGGACCAGGGCCACGTCCTTCTTCTCAAAGCTCCGGGACACGCCTCCCGCCTCCACGGTAACGGCCCCGCTCTCCGGGTCATACGCCGTGAGAACGCCGGGAATCTCCTTCTGCCCGTCCATGGCGCGGTAGAGCTTCACCAGCACGGGACTGCCCAAAAACCGGGCGAAGTCCCCGGGCCGCCTCAAGGCCCGCTCCGCCCCGGCGGAGCCCACCTCCAGAGTGTAGCTCCCCTCAATGGGGTCCGCCTCGTCCAAAAGGTCCGAGAGCTTCCGGGACACGGCCTCGCAGTCCAGAATGTCCACGCCGCCCTCCTTGTCCAGAAGGACACGGAGGTACCAGGTCCCGCCCTCCTTGACATATTCCACATCCCAGAGGGCGCAGCCTGCCTCCGCGACGGCGGGCGCGGCCAGCTCCGCGGTAAGTTCGGTGATCTTCTTCATAAATTGGCGGTCCTCCAAAGCATTTTTAAGGAAGGGAAAATTGCCAAAAGAAGGAGCGGACCGCCGGTCCACTCCTTACCTTAGCTTCCATCTTACTCTAACATATGCAATATACCACAGCTCATGAAAAAGCGCAAGCCTTTTTGCAAATTTTCGTTCCCGGCAGGCGTCCGGAAACGAAATTTGTGCTTTTCACCCGCAATCCTCTTGACATTCCCCCTGGTGGAAGGTGTATTCTTAAGAGCGTAACCCTCATGTGCGCCCCGCCAAAAGGCCGGGGCGGGAAAGGAAACCAAACATGAAACACAACACCCAAACCCTCAGCGCCCTGCTGCTGGCGCTGGTCCTGAGCCTGAGCCTTGTCCTCCCCGTCTCGGCGGCGGAAAGCGGCGAGACCGCCCTGGACAAGGCCGCCCGGGCCACCGTCGGCAGCGCCATGACCTATGGTCAGGCCACCCAGGCCAGCTGGGCCATCTGGCAGGACGGAAAGATCGTCTCCTCCGGCTCCCATCAGGCCGCGAAGGGCGGCGGCAGCGCCCCGCTGGACAGCGAAAGCCCCGTCTACGGCATCGGCTCCGTCAGCAAGATTTACACCACCGTGGCCGTCATGCAGCTGGCGGAAAGCGGGAAGCTGGACCTGGACCAGCCCGTGGTGAAATACCTTCCCGCCTTTAAAATGGCGGACCCCCGCTATAAGGACATCACCGTCCGGATGCTGCTGAACCACTCCTCCGGCCTGATGGGCTCCTCCTTCGGCAGCGGCATGCTCTTTGACGATCCCAGCCCCATCGCCACCACGGAGCTGCTGGACCGCCTCTCCACCCAGCGCCTCAAGGCGGACCCCGGCGCGTACAGCGTCTACTGCAACGACGGCTTCACCCTGGCGGAGCTGGTGGTGGAGGCCGTGGCGGGCACCAGCTTCCACGAGTATCTTCAGGCCAACATCTTTGACAAGGTTGGCCTGAAGGAAACCTACTTCCCCAGCGACGACTTTGAAAGCCGCCGGGCGGACATCTACCAGCCCGGGGACCAGCGTCCCCTGCCCAAGGACTGCCTGGGCGTTGTGGGCGCCGGCGGGCTCTACGCCACGGCGGAGGACCTGGCCACCTTCGGCGGGGCCCTCACCAAGCAGGGACTGCTGAAAAAGTCCTCCCTGGATGACATGGCCGCTCCGGAGTACGCCAACGGCCTCTGGCCCGAGGAGGGCCCCGACGCTCTGGCCTTCGGCCTGGGCTGGGACAACGTGGAGTGGTATCCCTTTGACCTCAACGATGTCACCGCCCTGGTGAAGGGCGGCGATACCCAGTACTACCACGCCGGGCTGGTGGTTCTGCCGGAGAAAAAGCTGGCGGCGGCAGTCCTCACCTCCGGCGGCGTGTCCACTTACAACGAGATGGCCGCCTCCCAGATGCTCATTCCCATTTTGACGGGGGCGGGCCAGGAGGTGGTGGAGCTCCGCCTCCGTCTCCCCAAGGCCCAAAAGGCCGCCATGCCCAAGGAGCTGCTGGACAGCGCGGGCTATTACGGCTCCTTGTCCATCTACAAGGTGGAGCTGTCGGAGGACGGAACCCTTGTCATGAGCTACCCTGCCATGCCCCAGGTTCCGAGCCTGACCTTCTACTACCACGACGACGGCTCCTTCCGGGATGAGGAGGGGACCTCCGCGCTTCGTCTGGTGAAGGAGGACAACGGCCAGACCTATCTCTACCAGTGGGCCCTCAGCGATCTCTCCGGCCTGGGCTACCTGCCCGCGTCCAACTACGCTGCCATGAAGCTGCCGGAAAATCCCGTGGACCCGGCCCTCCAGGAGAAATGGAACTCCATCATGGGCGGGGCCGTCCTGCCCATGAACGAGCGCTACAGCTCTCAGGTCTATGCCTCTCTGGGGGCCCTGCTCCAGGTGGAGCCCGGCGTCGTTCAAAGCGCCCCGGGCTACGTCGGCGCTCTGCGCATTGAGGATGAAACCCACCTCCGCTACGTCATCCAGGCCCCCGGCACCGCCGGGCGGGACGGCAGCGACCTGGAAATCCGCCGGGACGAAAAGGGGGTCCTCTGGTTCCACCAGTCCAACGGCGGCATCTACATGGACATGAACGCCGCCCCCACCCTCTCCACCGGAAGTGAGGGCAAAGTTGCCTCCACCATCCAGCCCGACGGCTATGCCCGCTGGTACAAGGTTGGGGAGAATGGCGACGGAAAGACCATGACCGTCCAGATGCCCCAAAACGCGGGCTTCTGGGTCTACGACGCCAAGGGCAGGATTGTGGCCTCCTCCGTTTTGTGGGACGATGACTCCGCCAAGCTATCCGAGGGCGGCCTGATCGTCTTTGCCGGAGACCCCGGCGCGCGGTTTGAGCTTACTTTCTCCTGAAAGAAAACATAAGCAAACAGAACTTTAACGCGTTACCAAGCTTGGGATATTGCGAAAAAACCGCGCCGGCAACAAACCTTTCTGTTGCCGGCGCGGTTTCCCTTTTTATTCCGTTCAGAAAAGCCCTTATCCCCAGGACAGATACAGGTTCAGCCAATGGCACAGGTCCTCCAGAGGCAGGTAGGTGACGCCGCCCTCCTTGAGGCAGGAGGCGGAGAGATAGCCCTCCCCTTCGGGTGTCTGGACCGTCTCCGCGCCGGGCTGGACGGAGAAGACCGTCTCGCCGTCCCGGCTTACCACAACGCCCAGGGCCTTGTCCCAGCGGACCTCATACCCGGCGGCCTCGGCAACGCCCCGGATGGGGGCCATCACGCCCTTGTCCGTCCGCTGGCCGGAGAACTGGGGAATTCCCTGGTCCCGCTCCTCGTCAAAGCCGCCGTTGACCGCGACGCGCACGTCGTGCATGGTGGCGAAGGTGGACACATAGCCCTGGTACACGCCGGGGAGCAGCTGGACCTTCTCCGCCGCGCCGTTTTTGCCCTTCCAGACCAGCGCCCGGTCACCGGGGTTCAGGTCCTCCATCCGCACCATCTGGCGGGTCAGCCAGGGGGTGTAGACGGTCTTGTCCGTCACCTCCAGCGTTTCGCCGCCGGTAAGCGCGAAGGTGGGGTTGCCCTTATCGCCAGGCGCGGGAGACACGGCCCGTTGGGCGATTTCACAAAACTCCGGCGCGGCCGCGCCGGCGGGAACGTTGCCCACAATCACCAGGGCGGACATCTGAGGCGGCATACTCAGCGCCATGGCGGGGCCTGTCCAGACATAGAGGGTATCCCCCTCCTCCACCTTCTCCAAATCCAGGGGCAGGCCCGTGGCCCCGTCTACCGCCGGAGCGTCGCCGGGGTGGATGACCACTTCATTCAAATGGCTGTCCTTGTCGTCGTTCTTGAGGTAAATGCCCTCCCCCTCCCAGGGGGAGACCTTGCCCCAGACCTGGACGAAGGGGGGGAGCTTCTCGGGCTCTTCCGCCTCGGGGGCGGCCTCCGTCTCCGCCGCCGCGGCGGTGACGCACAGCGCGGCGGACAGGGCCACCAGGGTCAGCAGTACGGACAGTAGCTTTTTCATCGTAATTTCCTCCTTGTATTGCATTGGTTATCCAACAGGTTCCGGGTACGTCACCTCCGGCCCGGGACAGCCCAGGGCGGAGATGTTCACCTCCTCCAGGGGGCGATCGGGAATTTCCAGGGGCTCCGCCCCGCAGGCGCTGAGGGTCCCCAGCAGCAGCCCGGAGACAAATATTCCGCAGAGCATCCAGATAAACTGCTTCATGCTTCTCTCTCTTCTTTCCTGTGCCGTCTTTGGTTTCCCCTATTATAGACGATGGAGCGATGGCGTTTGTTCCAAACTTTGCAGAAATTTTTTCAAAATTTTCTCTCTGTATGCCAGGCCCGCCCTTCACATATACTATACGAAGCAATCGCCATGAAAGGAGAACCCTATGGAAGCACATTACCCCTTCGCCCTGCCGCCCCTGCCCTACGGCTACGACGCCCTGCTGCCGGAGATTGGGGAGCGGACGCTGCATTTCCACCACGACAAGCACTTTCAAACCTATATCGACAATCTGAACAAGCTCCTGGAGACGCACCCGGAGGTCCAGGACTGGCCCCTGGAGCGCTTAGTACAGGAGTGGCCCCGCCTGCCGGAGGACATCCGCCAGGGCGTGCGGAACAACGCCGGGGGCGTGTACAACCACGATCTCTACTTTAAAACCCTGGCCCCGGGCCCGGTGTCCGCGCCCTCCGGCCCCCTGGCGGACGCCGTGAGCCGGGATTTCGGGGATTTGGACGGACTGAAAGCCGCCATGAAGAACGCCGCCCTGGGGCAGTTTGGCTCCGGCTGGGCCTGGCTGGTCAGCGACAGCGAGGGACGGCTGTCCGTGGTCAAGACCCCCAATCAGGACACGCCTCTGCCCCTGGCCCCTCTGCTGCTGTGCGACGTGTGGGAGCACGCCTATTACCTGGACTACCAAAACCGCCGGGCGGACTACTTCGAAAGCTGGTGGCGGAAGGTAGACTGGCCGGGGCTCTCCAAAACCTTCGACGCCCTGCTGGAAAACCGGCCCCGCCGGGCGGAGTAAAATCCGGCCTTGACTTCGCGTCTCCGGGGCGCTATAACAAAAGCACCACGGAGACCGACCAAACCCAGGACGACTCCAGGCTCACCAAAGCGGAACCCCCGGAAGCGCGCACTTCCGGGGGTTCCATTTTAGGCTGCCGCTGTCATTACTTTCTGTCCAGCTATTTGCAGACGAAATAAGCGATGACGTCCGCCACAACAGAAGTGGCCAAACCCAGCAAGGATTCCAACCGGCTCACCTCCTCTCACCGCGGAGGGCCGGCAGCGGATTCACTGTTCCACAGCTTTCGGCAAAAATCTACAAGGAATCCCGGCTCCGGGAAGCCAAACTTGACGGCCCTCCTCTTGACAAAACCTCTCCGGGCGCGTATGATAGGCCTTACAGGTGTCTTGACACCTGTAAGGCCTATTTCGCACGGCCATTTACCCGCCCGGCGGCCGTGCCCAAACCCGAAATTCTACGAAAGAAACAGGTGCTTCCCATGGAAAACGTCAAGGCGTTCCTCAAACGCAAGAACATCGTCCTCTCCGCCCGCCGCTACGGCATCGACGCTCTGGGGGCGATGGCCCAGGGCCTCTTCTGCTCCCTGCTCATCGGCACCATCCTCAACACCGTGGGCTCCCAGTTCCACATCGGCTTTCTGACAGCCGAAATCATCACCATCAACAAGGTTGGTTATACCATCGGGGGCATGGCCTCCTTCATGAGCGGCGCGGCCATGGCCGTGGCCATTGGCTATGCGCTCCAGGCCCCGCCCATGGTCCTCTTCTCCCTGGCGACAGTAGGCTACGCCTGCAATGCCCTGGGCAAGGCCGGAGGTCCTCTGGCGGTGCTCCTGGTGGCCATCCTGGCCGCCGAGTGCGGCAAGGCCGTCAGCAAGGAGACGAAAGTGGACATTCTGGCGACCCCCATTGTCACCACCCTGGTGGGCATTGGGGCGGCCTGGGTCATCGCGCCCCCTATCGCCGGAATTGCCAGCGCCTTCGGCGGGCTCATCATGCGGGCCACGGAGCTTCAGCCCTTCCTCATGGGCATCCTGGTCTCCGTGCTGGTGGGCGTGGCGCTGACCTTGCCCATCTCTTCCGCCGCCATCTGCTCCGTCCTGGGGCTGACGGGCCTGGCGGGAGGGGCCGCCGTGGCGGGGTGCTGCGCTCAGATGGTGGGCTTCGCCGTCATAAGCTTCCGGGAAAACGGCTGGGGTGGCCTGGTGAGCCAGGGCCTGGGCACCTCTATGCTGCAAATGCCCAACATCGTGCGAAACCCCAAAATCTGGATTGCCCCCACGGCGGCCTCCGCCATCACCGGCCCCCTGGCCACCTGCCTGTTCCGCCTGGAGATGAACGGCGCGGCCATCAACTCCGGCATGGGCACCTGTGGCCTCTGCGGCCAGCTGGGGGTTTGGACCGGATGGCTTGCCCCCAGCGAACAGGCTCTCGCCAATGGGGCGGCGGCCATCGTCCCCGGGGCCATGGACTGGGCGGGTCTGATTCTGATTTCCTTCGTTCTCCCCGCCGTGCTCTGCCCCTTGATCAACGAGCTCTGCCGAAGGGTGGGCTGGGTGAAGCCCGGAGACCTGACCCTGGCGGACTGAGGACGGACAAACGCCAAAAAGAGGCGGGAGGTTTCCCCTTGGGAAGCCTCCCGCCTTTTATCGCCCCTTGGCAAACATGCCGCGGCTTCCATCCGCCATTCCCCACATACCTTCTCCTCGCCCAAAAAACGATCCGTCTCAGGCGTCGGTGTCCGAAACACCATCCCCTCTCCGCCGCCAGGTAAAGCACACCGCCGCCGCCAGCAGCAGGAGAAGGACGCTTATCCCGTTCCACGCGTCCGGCGGAGGCGTGGTCCCCAGAAGGTACAGCGTCCCGTTGACGGCGGCTGCCAGCCCCGCCAGCAGCAAACACGCGAACCCCAAGGAAACGGCGTTCCGGCCCCTTCGTTTGAACACGGCGTAAACCGCCCACAAAAACAAAAGGGAGATCACCGTCATCACCGTCCCCACGGAAAACACCGCGTTCACGTTCAGCAGACGGCTTAGTCCATATAAGTAGGGAACCGTGAACAGGCTGAGGGCCAGGAGGCTTCCCGCCATTCCTCCCCCGTTCAGGACGATGAGGGGAAGGAGAACCGCCCACCCGTATCCCGCGGAAACGGTCACAATCCGCGACCAACTCAGGCCGCCGGAAAGCGCCGTGTCGCAGATCAAGCAGGTCAGAATCCCCATCAAAATCCCCCCGGTCAGCAGGACGGCCAGCCACCAGCGCCGCTCTCCCCGGCGGGGGAACCGCCCTTGCCCCCGTTTTCGGGGCGGGGCCGCCTCCGGGCTGGCCGCTTCGGCCTCCCTCCCGCCGTGGAGAAGCTGGTCCACCGTGATGTCCAAAATCCCGCACAGCTCCAGCATAATGGAGGAGTCCGGCAGGCTCTTGCCCGTCTCCCATTTCGACACGGCCCGGTCGGTGATGTTCAGCTTTTCCGCCAGCTGGGCCTGGGTCAGCCCCTTCTCCCTCCGGCGCTCCATAATAAAGGTTCCAATTCGGCTCTGGTCCATGTTCCCCTCCCCTTTCTTCCCGCACTATACCGCCGCCGCCCCGGTTTTTCCAGGAACCGCCGGTGGATTTCCCCCACCCAACCGCTGGTTGGGAATCGTTTTTCCCATTGTAGCACAGCGTCCCGGCAGATGCCATCCTGATTTTCCGCCGGGAAAATCCTCCCGGCACCTTTCCCGACGGGTTTCTCCTCCCTCCGGCGCTACAATGGGAGAACAACACTTCGAGGAGGGACAGGCTGTGGCAAACGGACAGCTGATATTGGAACGGGAGCGGGCCGGACGGCTGGTGAATCTGGGCGTCCGCTTCTTTCTCTCGGCGGCGCTGACCGCCGGACAGACCGCCGGAGGCGCCGCCCCCTTCGCCCTGGGCTGGGTGGCGGCGGCAGGGCCGGGTCTGGAGGGG
>CATOKC010000118.1 GCA_951800675.1 uncultured Oscillibacter sp. | reverse complement strand
TTTGCCCCCCCCCATGGACGCATCAAATTTTTTGATAAACTCTTCGGGCGAACGTTGAAACCAATAACTGCGTTTCTTAATCGTTGTATCGTCCCAATACCACCACTGAATTCTTTGCAATCCGTCTATTATATCTTGGCTGAACCGGTACTTAATTACTTTTGCAGGGTTTCCGGCAACAATTGCATACGGAGGGATATCCTTTGTGACAGTGGAATTTGCCGCAATTACTGCACCATTATGAATAGTAATTCCGCTTAAAATAGTTACGCCATATCCAATCCACACGTCATTTTGTATGATGATGGACCCTTTCCTTTTGTTTCTATAAGAAACAGGAATCAAATCCGGTACTTGGCCCGACATAGATACAGACGCATAATCATGATTGACATCGACCAATAACATGACCTGATCGGAAATCGGGCAAAATGCTCCAATATATACAGAATAGCATTCTCCTGCCAGACTACTCTCTTCTCCCGCTCTTGCCCAGATGGTCATACCTGTAATTCCGCTGTGCCTATCCAGGATTACAGCCGGAAAGTTTTGCAAGCCGCCTTGATCAGGCTGAGAGTACTGTAATCTTGACAATTGAGTCACATTTTTTGCATCAATTCCGTTGATATGTATCCGCATTCTGAATCCTTTCTCTTGACGTGGATCAAACCACCCCATAAAACACAAACGACAAATGGTGCATATACGAGCGCAGATAAACAGAATATCCAGCCCGCAGCATCAGCTCTGGCACCTCCCAGAAGTCCCAGGTCTTGTGGTAACCTGCAATCATCAGTTTCGGGTGCCAGCGCCGGATGGTTTCCCGCGCACCAGCCAATGCCGCCAATTCCGAGCCTTCAATGTTCATCTTGATCGAAGTGGCCCGGCGGCCATCCAAAATTTTGTCTATAGGTACAGCCTTTGCAAGTGTTTTTCCATAAGGGGCTGCAAAACTGCCAGGGCCGTGCAGCGCATATAAGGGAATCAGGCTTTCCTCGTTCCACGCTGCGCAGGACAGCAGCGGCATTTTTTCTCGCAGGTCCGTGGGGAGACTGACCGCGAATTGCTCCAGTCTTTTATAATTCTCCAGGTCCGGTTCCAGAGCATAGTATGCCTCAAACCGCCCTCCTGTCTGGACAAGGAGATCCCGGAATGTCTGTCCATCAAACGCGCCGCAGTCCACAAACACCTCGTCAGGCGAGAGCGAAATCAATTCATAGGGAAAATATTTTTCTTCCTGGGGCAGCGTGGAAATCTCCGGTCCCTCGCCAAACAGGCGGAATGCCAGAATATTTGCGTAAATCTCCCTGGATTGGCTGTCCGCCAGTTGCTCATATATCTGCCGGATGTTCTTTTGATGTGCCAACATGCAGTCTACATCGGGGCAGGACGGCAGATTGCCCGTATCATCTCCCCAGAACAGCGCAAAGCACCGGCGCAATGCGATATAATCTACCACATGCTCACAGCCGCAGTCGTGCAGTCTTTTATGCACTCCAGTGTGCCCGCCTTGCCGCAGTGCTTCATCAAAGCTGCGGCAGTACGCTTGCCCGTCCGTATTGATACAGACAATCACCAGAATATCAGGACCGAATTTCTGTGTCAGTTCCCGGGGCGAAACGACCTCAAGCCCCATGCACATCGTCCCCCATTTTTCCGGCGCACCATCGGCAAAGCACAGCGGCTGGATACCAGCCCGCTGCAGCGCCAGCAGAAGCGCGATGCCGCTGCTTCCGGCGCCGTACAGCGCCACCCCGCTATATTGCTTCAACGCTGCCTTCAACTCATCGACCGTCTGCTCCAAAAGTTTCCGCTCCTGCGTAAACCGTTCAAAAAGGCTGTCGATCGTATTGCTCATATAATGTCCTTCCAACGATTCCACATATCCTCCGCTGTCTGTTCTGGGGAAAGCCCGAAATACTTGAGCTGGTATTCCCTGGTCCCTGTTACCATCGCAAAGGAGTCTGGTATTCCGTACCTGTGAAACACCGGGGGCCATTGACCGTGTTCCATCAGAAATTCCGCCACCGCACTTCCTAAGCCGCCAGTGATTCCATGCTCCTCCATGGTAAATACCGCCCGGTGTCCGGCGGCGCAGGACAGAAGCGACTCACCGTCCAGAGGTTTCACGCAGGGCACGCTGTAAAGCGTAACCGAACACCCCTTCTGTTCCAAAAGGCGGCTCGTTTCCACAGCCTCTCTCAGGATCGTTCCACATGCGAAAATCGCAATATCTGTCCCCTGTGACAGCGGGATCGCCCGTTGCACCGGCGTATCCACCGCCTGCCTGTGAACCGGCGCATCCACACTGCGTCCAATTCGGATATACGCCGGACGCTCCCGGCGGTAAGCAGTGAGCATTACCGCTTCCATTTCTGCCGGATCGGCGGGGCAGTATACGTCTATATTAGGAAACGCCCGCATCATGGCAATATCCTGAAGCGAATGGTGGGTAGGGCCCGCCGTGCCATAGGCAAATCCGCCGCCTACTCCCACCAGGATCACGGGATTCTCCTGGTAGCATACATCCAGCAGGATCTGCTCCGCGCTCCGCAGAGTCATGAACGACACGACGTTGTAGGCAAAGGGCTTCATTCCCATGGCCGCCAATCCGGCGGAAAAGGAAATGAAACTTTGCTCCGCAATGCCCACATTGACAAAGCGCGGGCCAAACTCTGCCTCAAAAGGCTCCATGACGGAAAAGCCGGTATCCCCAATGACCAGCATGACCTTGGGGTCTTCCCGGGCAAGACGGCACATCATCTGAATAAATGTACTCCTCATCGGCTCAATTCCTCCAGCGCCCGGGCCAGCTGTTCTTCGTTTGGAGATTTGAAATGCCATTCCAGACGGTTTTCCATAAAGGATACGCCCTTTCCCTTTACCGTATGGGCAATTACCGCCGTGGGCCGGGTATCCGCCCCGGCACCAGCCTGGGAAAAGACCTTTTCCAAGGCTGCATGATCATGGCCGTCCACCTCGATCGTACGGCAGCCAAAGGCCCGGAATTTTTCCGCCATATCTCCCATGTTCAGTACCTGTTTATCGCTCCCATAGGATTGGAGGCGGTTGCGATCCACGATCAAAATCAGATTACTGAGAGAAAAGCGCACCGCAAACATGGCGGCTTCCCAAACACTCCCCTCGTTGCATTCGCCATCTCCCATCAGCACGAATACGCGGCCGCCCAGACCTTGAAGCTTTTTGGCGTAAGCGATCCCTGTCCCCAGGTTGGCTCCATGTCCCAGGGAACCTGCGGACATCTCCACTCCGGGAACCACGAATCTGCGGGTATGTCCGGCATAGTTCGCTCCGTCCACAATATGCAGCTTCAGGTCCTCCATGGGGATCAGCCCCGCATAGGCCAGTGTTGTGTAATAAGTCGCCGCGATATGTCCCTTACTCAGCAGGAACACGTTCCGGTTGGGATCGTCCAGATTTTCCGCTGTCAGACCCAGAACTCTGGTATACAGTACAGCCAGAATATCCGCCGCTGAATATCCCCCGCCAATATGAGAATCCCTTGTACGGTACAGTGTTTTCGCCGCCTGCATTCGGACTGCACGGGCAAATTCCTTTGGATCCTGAAGTGTCATATGCTTCCTCTCTCCCTGCGATGGATCGCTTCCGCTATGTCAAGTCCCCGTTCCACCGCCTCATCCATATTATAGTACCGGAAATCAGCTAAGCGGCCTGCCGTATACAACCGGGGAACCTGCGCCAGCGCATTTTGGTACTGTTGGTGTATTTGCCTGGAATGCTCCGTCAGTACAACATAATACGGTTCATCCTCCGGATGCTCCATCGGGCCGGGCCGCTCGCCGATGACAAGCGTCCTGTCTGCCGTCGGGGAATTACCCGGAAGATAGCGATAGTCCGTCTGCCTGGTCCACGGGAATTCCGATTCCGGATAATACATAGCCAGGCAGGGCAGTCCCTCCTGAAGCGTTTCCCCACAGCAGTCAAAATGCAGTGTACGGTATGGAAGCGCTCCGGCTCGGCTGTCAAGCAGCCGGTCCAGTGGTCCTGTATAGAGGACGGCATCCCATTCCCGTCCGGTTTTCCAGCAGATCCGTCCCCCCGAGATATACATCCATTCTGATGCATCCGTATCAGTCAGGACCTGAACAGCAGAATGATTCAGAACAGCACGAAACAGGGCGTCAAAACCATCTTCCGGCATAAATTGAAACCGTTCCGGGCGGAAATCCTGCCGGTCCTCTAAATAAACCGGCGCACGGGCGACGACCTCCGGCAGCAGGTCCTCTGGCCGGAGCCCCCACTGCTTTTGATTGTAGGGCGCGCAGTCCCAGTCATATAACCGCTGCCCCGCCTGTCTGAGCAAAAGATCAGGCGCATTCAGCAAATCAAACACCGTAACATGGGTGCGTCCACGCCATAACCGGCGCATGGCCTCTACAGCCAAGTCCCCTTTGTCTGGCAGCAGCCGCCGCAGGGTCTCGGGCTGAAAGGGCATGGGGTAACTCTCACCTTGGATCCAAACGCGCAGGCTGCTCCGAAATGGGACCCACCGCGCAAACGGGGAGAGAAAGTTCCACACACGCTCCCGGTCCGTAAAGAAGACATGCGGACCATATACATGGTACAAAACACCGTTCCGGTTCCGCCGGTCATAGGTGTTGCCGCCCACATGGCTGCGGCGCTCCACTACCGTTACCTGCCATCCATATTCCGCCAGACGGCGGGCGGCGGCAGCTCCGCAGCAGCCCGCTCCAACGATCAGAGCTCTCATGACAGTTTCTCCCTGCTCCGGACGCGCTCTATATACTGCTCTGCCTGTTCCCGGCATAACTGTGCCGCAGGGACCTCCTGCATCTTCTTATAAAACGCCGCCGTTTGAGCCAGCGCCTCCTCCAGCGTGTACTGAGGCTGCCATCCAAGGATCTGTCGAGCCTTCTCGCTGTCCAGCCGGAGGATCTCCGTCTCGCCGGAACAGCCCCCGGCCTGCCTTTCGCATCGGGCGCCGGGGAACTGTGCCGCCAACAGTTCTGCCACCCGCCCTACGGTCTGAAATCCGTCCGGGGCGGGGCCAAAGTTGAAGGCGGTATCTCCCTTCAAATCTCCGTCTGACAAATCTTTTCCCAGCATGAGATATCCCCACAGTACATCCAGTACGTACTGCCAGGGACGCACAAAGTCTGGATTGCGCAGCTGCGCGGGCCGTCCGTGCGCAAAGCGATCCAGCAGATGGGGAACCAGTCTGTTCTGGTTGAAATCCCCGCCGCCGATGGTGTTGCTGGCCCGGGCTGTGGCCACCGGGACAGAGGGAAAGGAAATCCCGTAGCACTGCGCCGCCAGATCCTGGCATGCCTTGCTGCTGGAGTATGCTTCCGCCGCGCCAAACGGATCCGCTTCCCGGCACGGGCGGCCTCTGAGCGCCTGCGCATAGCACTTATCACTGGTGATCACCACTACCGGAATGCGGCGGCCACTGCGGCGAACTTCCTCCAGAAGGCCCACGGTCCCCATCACATTGATTTCAAAAATATCCGCCGGATACTCGTAGGACCCATCCAGATACGCATGGGCCGCCAGATGAAATATGATATCCGGCTGAAAGCGATCCAACGCCTGCGCTATCCCGGCACGGTTTCGAATATCCTCCAGACGTTCATCCGCCGCTTGAGGGCGGGCGCATTCATAGAGGCACCCAGTCAGAGGCGGCAGCGCAAACCCATATATTTCTGCGCCTAAAGCGGACAGCAGCCAGCACAGCCATGTTCCTTTGAAGCCGGTGTGCCCTGTTACCAGCACCCGCCGGTCCCGGTAGAATGTTTCCTGCGGCAACACACGATCCCCTCCTCAGACTTGCTTTCTCCACACACAGAATTTGCCCACGGTCAAAAGCGTGTTTCTTGCATGATCCTTCTGTGGACCATTCACAGTGGAAAGGACCCGGTCCGCGGCAGTCCCCCATGAATCATTTGTCAAGGGAACTGAACTTTCCAGTTTCATCCCTTCCCGACGGAGCGCCTTTTCCAGAGCGGCGTCTGTAATGACGCGCAGCCCGAGACCTTCCCTGGGATCATGGAGGAATGCGCCATCCTCCGGAAGGGTCCCTGTCAGCGCCGCATTCAAATTGGACAGGCTGAAAAAATTCTCAACCTGCGTAAGCAGCAGCCCTCCGTTCTTCAGCCATGAGGCGGCCACATGCAGTACAGCGGGCAGATCTGTACAGCGCCCCAAGTTGCACCCTACAATGGCGATATCATACTGCCCCTCCAATATCTTACTTTCCTCGCAAAGCAAGCCGCCTTGCCGGAAAAGCCCCTGCATATCCTCCAGATAACGCGGATCCGCAGTCAGTGCATCCACAGTGTTCTCTGTGCAGCCGCACTCTTTGAGCCGGTTGCATAGGGCCAGAACGCTCTCGCCAAACATCGGATCAATGGCCAAAATACGGGCTGACCTCATCCCCTGCATAGAAAAAATTCCCATAACAGCGCACAGATCCATTCCCAAGGAAGCCCAGCCGTCTACCCCGTGCTTTTGATAAAACTGATCCCGGCCAAGGTCCATCACCTGGAACTGGCCCTCTTTGATCGTGGCGGAACCATAGTGATGAACAAATACGTCTTTACACAGCACCTGACGGTATCCCATTCTGCGCAGGGTGCAGCTGAAATCATCGTCAGCAAACATGTCATAGCAGAAATAGGGGTCAATGGCCAACTGCATCTGTCGCAGCGCTTGCGGACGGATACACGCTACGATGGAAAACAGCCGGGACCGGTCAGCCCATTTTTGAGGATCGCATTGGTTATAGTCCGCTGCAAATGCCTGCATTGCCTTCATATCATTTCGCGCGTAAGGCACTTGAATTGCTTGCAAATTGCTGGCAGAATTGCAGAGAGGTACTGCCGCAGCGATCCTTACATCGCTCTCCATACACTGGTAGAGAATCTCGCCATATCGCGGCGTAACAATGACATCATTGCTGATATACAGCAGATACTTCCCTTCCATATAGTAAGGAGCCATTGTAAAAATCAGGTTCCCGGCCGCGGAAGAGCCCATATTATAAGGATAGTATATTTTTTTGACGTGGGGCAGAGAATTGCACCAGACCGTCGTATCCGGATCACTGCCATTATCAAACGTGATCAGTTCGTACGTGCGGCCTTTTGTATAAGTCTCAATAGCATCCAGACAGTCCTTTGTCATCGACTGGTTGCCATAGAACAACACAACGATTGAAAAATCATAACGGTATTCCTGCGGCTCATCCTGCTTTGGTGTTTCCCGTACCTGCCGGATCCACTGGCGCTCCGAATCGTACCAGTTTGCCAGCGCCGTTTCATCTGCCGCATGCAGCAGGAAAAACGATGCATAGCGCTGCCAGAACAAAAACAGCGGCACAAACGAACACGCATATTGTATTTGGGCAGTCTCCGTATTTCCTTCATCCAACATATTGCATATCCGCTCCACTGTCGGCGCGGCATTCAAACCAATTTCTTTCAGCTTGTTTGCCAGCTGGAGTTGCGGAGCAATCCGTTCAATGGCAGATGCCAGAGTAGAGCAGAGCGTTTCCATATCCCCCAGTAAATACCGGTTTTCCTGCAATTTGTGGCCGTTTAAAAAGAAGATGGCTTCTTCACCGGTTTCAAACAGTTCAAATATGCGTGAAATCAACTCGCCATGTGCCTTCTGTTCCATAAACTACCACCTATGTATTGATATCTGACTGCCACTCAGGCGAAAACTGCTTCCCGATCTGCAAAAAAGATTCTTTCCTGTTCCAGTTGGCATAAGAGGACTGGTAACAATTCCGGCAGGAGGCTGCCATCTGTTCCCCATTGACCCGGCTGCGATGCTGCTGGTACTCTGCCGAATTCCACATTTCTGCAAAACTTCCATACTGCTGGACTGGAAATAATTTCTCCGCCGTAGACATACAGGGCCGCACATAACCATCCGATCCCAGGAAGAAGTCCCTCCAGGCGGTATAGCAGTTTTTATGACACTGCTGCCCGGCCGGGTCCTCTCCCACTAGATGAGGAAGCTTCAGGGACACGCCGCATGCCCGCCCGGTTTCTATTGCTCTCTGGAATACCTCACGTGTTTTTTCCATCTTGTTATAAAGGGTCTGGCCCGCCAGATCTTCCTCAAACGCAGTGAGATAGACAGCCTTTACCTCGTCAAGCCCGATTTCTCCCGCCAGCCGGACCAGCTCCGGAAGTTCTTCAAGATTCTGGTCCATCGCGGTGAACACAAAGTTCATATAGGGAAATTCCAGTCCATGCGCGGCCTTGTACTCCGTAATTGCGGAGATGTTTTTCAAAATTCTGTGGAAATCCGCTCCCCGGCGGATCTCCTTGTTGGTTTCAGCACATGCACCATCCATACTCACAGCAATAATATCTGTTTCTGTTTTAAAAATATCGTCAAACAGCTTGTCCAGGCGCATTCCATTGGTGCAAAAATACTTGCGCAGGCCGAGCCGGTGGGCCCACGCCAGAAACTCCGCAAAATGTGGATGAACTGTGGGCTCTCCCCACCCCATCAGCGTAACCTCTTCCACCAGGTGGGCTGCCGGCTCAAAATATTTCAGCCACTCCATTTGAAACCAGGTGGGACGGAAGTTTGCGGAATTCCGTCCGCACATTTTGCAATTCAGATTGCAGGCATTGGTCAGTTCAAAGACAAATCTGCGGGGCATGGACTCCAGACGCAATTTCCCGGCAAGTGCTTCTTGCTGATTCAGAGTACTGTTTTCCTGACGCTCCGGAGTCAGCGGCCTGGTCAACCGCAGATCCAATGTCTTTGCCCGCAGCAATTGCGATTCTTTCATCGTATTCCTCCTCTAAGCCAGGGCGCCCAAGGCGCCTTTCCTTCGCTCCAGATCATCTCCAGCTGACTGCGGTCCCGCTGGGTATCCATGCACTGCCAGAAGCCGGTGTGCTTGTAGATGCCCAGCTGTCCGTCGCGGGCAAGGGTTTCCATGGGCACACGCTCCAGAATGCAGCTCTCCTCCGCGCTGAGGTACTCAAATACGCCTGGATCCATCACCATAAACCCGCCGTTGATCCAACCGCCCTCCTCCCTGGCTTTCTCCCGGAAGCCTGTGACAGTTCTACCCGATCCATCCAGGTCCAGCACACCAAACCGGCCTCCCGGCTGGATACCGGTGAGCGTTACGAGTTTCCCTGAGGCCTCGTGCTGAGCCAGCAGGGCGTTAAGGTCAATATCACTTACCCCGTCACCATAGGTCAGCATGAACCGCTCGTTCCCTATGTACTTCTGCACCCGCTTTACGCGACCGCCGGTCTGAGTATTCAAGCCGGTATCCACCAGCGTCACCCGCCAGGGTTCCGCCACGTTCTGATGGACCGTCATACGGTTCTCATCCGAAAAATCAAAGGTGACGTCAGACCGGTAAAGATAATAATCCGCGAAATACTCCTTGATCACATGCCCCTTATACCCGCAGCAGATCACGAAATCATGAAAACCGAAACTGGAGTAATATTTCATGATATGCCACAAAATCGGTTGATCGCCGATGGTGATCATAGGCTTCGGTTTCAGATGGCTCTCTTCGCTGATGCGGGTGCCCAGGCCACCGGCTAAAATCACTACTTTCATTGCTTTATCCCTCCATACAACATCCCCAGCTCCGGCCCCTCGATCAGATGGGCCACCTTCTGATATGCCGCGCTCTGCTTCAGCGCCTCCACCGCCGGATCATCCGCCGGATACTGTGCCAGCAGAGCACGCACCTGTTCAGCCAACGTCAGCAGCTCCGGGGTGGACTGGACTTTCCTGCTCTCCTCCAGCTGCCGGAGAAGAAACTCCACCATGGGCTTCCCTTCGGGACAGACCTCCAGTCCCTGCCGCAAAAGCTGGACATACATTGAAGCGTTTCCGGCATCCTGTGCCCAGAAAGCGCGGCTGCAATACCAGCCGAAGCGGTGCA
>CATOKC010000117.1 GCA_951800675.1 uncultured Oscillibacter sp. | reverse complement strand
GGCGCTGACCGCGCCGTCCTCCGTACCGAAATCGGTTTGAAATACCAGTGGTTTCATCTTGGTTTCTCCTTCCATCAAAAAAGCAAAATCAGATTTTTTATCTGAAACGGCCAATGGGCCGGTTCATACAGAATCCTGTTTCCTGGGCGGAATTAAGCCGCGCCGTTCCTGGAGGTTTTTATAGTGCAGCGCGTAAAAGGTTTCCAGTGCGTCAGAGTCCACAAGAGAGGGCGGGACCCCGTGCCGGGTAGTGGACAGAGCCGATGCGCAGACCGCGTATTTGATCGCTTTATTCATGGAACTGCCCTTTGCCAGATAAACCGCCAAAGCAGAGATAAAAGCGTCTGCCGCTCCGGTGACGTCCACCGGGGAAATTGGAGCGGGGGGGAAATAAACGCCGCCGTCTCCGTCCAACTTATAGCAGCCGTTTTCTCCTAGCGTAATGATAACCGTCCGGGCGCCTTCTTGGTAAAAGCGCGACGCCTGCTCTTCCAAAGTGAGACACTCCGGCAGGAGCCTTTGCGCCTCTTTTTGGTTGGGAACCAAAATATCAACATGGCGAAGCAGCTCTGGATTTATTTTTGAAATCGCACAGGGTTTCAAAATGATTTTCACTCCATGCCGTTGCGCCAAAGAGGCGGTGTAAAGCGCAATCTCCTGATCCAACTCGGTTTGCAGAAGGCAGTACGCCGCCTCGGCAAAAAGTGCCTCGTGACTGGCAATGTCGGAAATCGTAAGGCATTTGTTTGCCCCGCCGTATATGGAGATGCTGCTTTCCACATTCTCTTGCACATAAATATACGCGTGCCCCGAGGACATTCCCTCTTGCATCGTGATCCCTGTCGTGTCAACTCCGTTTGCGGTCAGGCATTCGACGATTGCGCGCCCCTCCAAATCCTCACCTAAGGAGGAGATCAGCGCGGCGGACCCACCCAGCTTGGCGACGCCCAGCGCCTGGTTCAAGCCCTTTCCGCCGGGCGTAATCATGCGGTGCTTGACATTGACGGTTTCTCCCGGCTCCAATTGCTTGTCCACGGAAATCAGTGTGTCGGTGTTTGACATACCAATCACAACAAACCGTTTGCGGTTTTCACACTTCGGTGGGGCGAGACTGTCCATGCTGTCTATGCTGGCCGCCGTGAGGAAGGCGCCGCCGGCGCCCTTATGCTCAATCTGCCCGATTAACTGGTCGGCGGCAAACCGGCCCAGTTCCTCGTAAGGCTTTTTGATTTTAGAAATCTGTCTGCCGCCCAGCATCCACGCCTCTTCGCATAAGGAGACCACGGATAAATCCTCCGGAATGCGCATGCCGAGGCGATCTACCAGAAGGGCGGCCGCGGAGAGAGACCTGTGGTCCATACAAATTATGCCGGTGTGCGCCTGGAGCCATGCGGCGCCGCAAGTGTCCGCTATTGCCGATACGGACTTGATATCCGCGTAGATACCGTTCTCGAAAAGCTGGTGGCAGATACCGGCGGCAAAATCCCGCTGAGCAGGGCCGTTCTCCGAAGCGAGACAGGTGATTTTTTTGTGCCCCAGTGCGGTAAAATACTGAGCGGTTTTGAAGCCGAGATCATGGTATGAAAAGAAATTTTCCTGGGCAGAAGAACTGTACTCATCTAAAACCAGGTGCGGCATGCCCGCCAATTCAAAGCCAAGGTCAGCGGGAGAGGATGGGCGCTTGATCCATAGAATACCGTCCACATGACTTGCGAGCAGCGCTTTTAGGTTGGCAAGCTCCTCAGACTCCGAGGCGGACATACGAACAAGGGTGCTGTACCCGAGAGACTGCGCCTGCGCGCTGATTCCGGTCAGGAGAGTGAACGCCGTGTCCCGTCCCATTAAAATCCCTAAAAGCTGGGATGGCCGCCCGGCAATTGCATTCCCATACGGAACATAATTGTATTCTTTTGCAATTTTCTGGATGCGTTCTTTTGTCTCCTGGCCGATGCTGCCATCCTTTCCGCTGAGAACTTTAGAAACGGTAGATACGGATACGTTTGCCAGATTGGCAATGTCCCGTATGGTCATGTCGCTCACCTCTCTAACATCGAAAACTCCTTCTGACTCACAGGGAAACTGTTTTCTGAAAATACTTTCTTTAGCAAAGGGTATCATCGTGCTGCTGGAAAGTCAATATGATTTGTGACTTTCCTACAAAGTCTGTTTGATCTGCCAAGAAAGATCAACCAATTTTGGTGATTATGATTCTTAGCGGTGTGTATCCAGCTTGAAAACGCGGCTGGAGGCAGGCTGTGTTCAAGCGAGAAGAGAGGAATGTTGTCTTCTTTTTGAGGCGCATTGACAATGGATATAAAACATGTTAGAGTCAAGTTCAAATACTAGAATTTGTATTCTCTGTATTCTAAATTTTGGTGTAAAGGATGGGGAGTATGAGACACCTTGAAAAGAAACTGGAGGGTAAAACCGTTTTTGAGGGGTATATTTTTTCGGTGGACCGAGACCGGGTACTTCTGGAAAATGGGGCCGAGACGGAGCGGGATGTCGTACGTCACAGCGGGGCCGTCTGTGTCGTTCCTTTGACGGAGGAGGGCGAAGTTTATCTCGTCCGCCAGTTTCGCTACGCTGTAGGAGAGGAACTTTGGGAGTTGCCGGCAGGCCGCCTGGAACAGGGCGAGGTCCCTCTGGAAACCGCCAGGCGAGAGCTGGAGGAGGAATGTGGCCTGTCCGCCGCCTCTTATATAAACCTGTATCCGTTTTATCCATCGGTGGGCTACTGCGGAGAGGTTATATATATGTGGGCGGCGAAGAATATGCGCTCGGTTCCCAAGCATCTGGATGATGAGGAATTTTTAACAACCGTAAAGCTTCCGCTGGAGGACGCTGTCTCGATGGTTCTGCGGGGAGAAATCCGGGATGGGAAAACCATTGCCGGGCTGCTAAAAGCAAAGCTGCTTCGGGATGCTGGACAGTTATAAAGCTTGCGGTATAACAGGCAGCGGCGCTTGCGTACAGAAAGGACAGTTTTATGGATAAGGTCAAGGCTAGGCGGGAATCGATTGTAAAGCTGCTGGAAACTGCCCCGATCATCCCGGTGACGGAGATGGCGGACTTGCTGGGGGTGACCAAAGAAACCATCCGAAAGGACCTCACAGTCCTGGAAAAGCAAGGGCTGGTTGTCTGGCGGCACGGCGGCGCCGCCTTGACAGAGCGAAGTACCGCTCCCATTCCCTATACGCTGAGAGAGTCCTTTCACAAAAGGGGAAAGCGGCAAATTGCCAAAGCCGCCTGCGCGCTTATCCAGGAGGCGGACTTTTTAATGCTGGAAAGCAGCACCACCACCATGGCCCTTTGTCAGGAGCTGTTGGAGCGGCCGGAGCTTTTAAAGACTCTGACGATCGTGACCAATTCGCTCTATATCGCTCAGCTTTTTGAAATGGGCGCTTTGGTGAAAAAGCTCTTCTTCCTAGGCGGCTGGCTGATCAGCTCGGAGGGAGCGACGGAGGGGCAGTATACTTGCGATTCTCTCTTGCGGTTTCACCCGGATAAGGTCTTTATCAGCGGAGCTGCGTTAGACGAAAAGATGCAGCTCACCGCCTACTATGAGAACGATATGTACCTTCAGCGGCAGGCCATTCAGTGTGGAAAACGCGTCATTTTGCTTCTGGATAAAACCAAATATCCCTCCGCCGGCTTTTTTGCGGTCAGCGATTTGACGTCCATTCACTGCCTGGTGACGGATGTGGAGTTTCCAGAACGGGAGCGGGAATGGTTACAGAGGCAAAATATAAATTATGTTTTAGCGAAATAACGAAGAAGCGGAGCGTCTGCGTTTTGACGGTCTGCTTCTTTTTTTGGGCCGTTTTTCGGTCAAACTGCATATATTTAAAAACCCAATCTAGTTGTTTTTCATAAAAATTTTTGTTTATACAAAATATTTAAAACATATTATTGACAAAAACAAAATTATGGAATAATATTACGGACAATAACACTGCTTTAACAAAATTATGAGGTGACAAACATGGATTTTAGCCCGGTTTTTACCTATCCAGACGGCGTGGATGAAGAACTCCTTGCCAAGACAATTCTTCGCCTGAAGCGCCCGACAGGCCCTGTGGATATGGTGCTGGACACGGACACTTACAATGAAATTGACGATCAATACGCCATCGCGTTCATGTTAGCCTCTCGGGACAACCTGCGGGTTCAGGGCATCTTCGCGGCTCCTTTTGTGAACCACCACGCGAGCAGCAGTGAAGAGGGGATGGAACGGAGCTATCAGGAGATTTTGCGCGTACTGACTCTGACAGGACGGCAGGATATGTCTGGGCTGGTATTCCGGGGCGCGCCCGAATTCCTGCCGGACGAGCGGACGCCGGTGGACTCTCCCGCCGCGCGGGAGCTGATCCGGCTGGCGATGGATCACTCTTCTGAAAATCCGCTCTACGCCGTCTGTATAGCCGCGCCAACAAATATAGCCTCCGCCATCCTGTTGGAGCCGAAAATTGTAGACCGCATCGTTGTGGTATGGAGCGGCGGCGTGGGTCTGGGTTGGCCAGACTGCCAGTGCTTTAACGGCGGGCAGAGCGTTGCGGCCAGCCGCGTACTCCTGGAAAGCGGCGTTCCCCTGGTGCTGGCGCCGGGGAGGTCCGTATCCGACCGGCTGCTGGTTACCGGGCCGGAGCTGGAGCATTGGCTCCGAGGAAAAAATTCCTTCTGCGACTACATTGTCGACCGTACCATTCAGGAAGCGGAGCAGTGCTTTGGCGAAAAAATTTGGAGCCGTCCTTTGACCGATGTCGTGCCGGTATCCTGGGTCCTGGGAGGAGATTTCCTGCTGGACCGTTTTGCCTTCCGCCCGACCATTGAGTATGACAACTATTACAGCTTCGATCCTCGCCGTCCCATGATGCGGTATGTCTACTACATCAAACGAGACCAGCTTATCGCTGATCTTTTTGAAAAACTGTCCAGTCTATAAACAAAACAGGGAGGGAGCAATTTGAATCCCAAAAAAGCAAAAAGACTTAGCAAGCAGATCGAACCGTACTTCTACTTACTTCCGGCCTTTGTATTCCTGATCGGATTCGTTTACTATCCGTTCGTAAAAAACGGGTGGCTCAGCCTGAACATCGTCAATCAGTTCCGGGAGATCAAGAACTTCGCCGGACTGAAAAACTATGCCAGGGTGCTGTCGGATCCGGATTTCCTCCAGGCGGTGCAGAATACCTTTGTCTATGTTCTGGTAACAATACCGATTTCCATGGTGATTGCCTATTTTCTGGCATGCCTTGCCCGGAAGAAACGAAAGACCTCTCTGGTCTATGAAACGCTGTTCGCCCTTTCTATGGCCACTTCCGATGCCGTCATGGCCATGATCTTTCAATTGATGTACAGTGAGCAGATGGGTATTATCAACAAGCTGCTGGGCTTCAAAATTGGTTGGCTGACAGACCCGAAATACGCGCTTTTGAGCTTGATGATCATTCAGATCTGGCACAACATCGGATATAACTTTCTGTTTATGCTCTCGGCGCTTCGGGGGCTTCCGCAGGAGGTCATTGAAAGCGCCAACTTGGATGGAAGCGTTGGTTTGACCCTGCACCGCCGGGTCATCCTGCCTATGATCTCTCCCACGATGTTTTTCCTGCTCATCAAGGATATCGCCTATGGTTTAACGGTTTCCAGCTACACGCTGATTTTGACCGGAGGCGGTCCCAATGGAAGCACACAGACCATCATCACCTACATTTACCAAAAAGCGATTTCCAGCACAAACTACAACTACGCGTTCTCCGCGACCATGATAGGCTTTGCCTTCTCGGCGGTGTTGATTGCTCTGAGCATGATCTTAGAAAAGAAGAAGGTGCATTATAATTGAGAATGAACAACGCGAAAATGCATTGGCGCAGCGGTGTGCTGCAGGTGTTCTGTATTTTCCTGGGCCTTTGCTTAATGGCGCCTTTGCTGTACTGTATCCTTGTTTCCTTCATGCACGAGCCGGAAATTCTCTCGCCAGACCTGCACCTGTGGCCGGATGAGTTTTACCTTGGCAACTATATTCATGTCATCACGAAAACGAAGATCTTCCGCTTTATGCTCAACTCGTTTATCGTGGCCTTCGGCTCCAGCATTGCCCGCGTACTGACCGGCTGCCTGGCCGCCTACGCATTTTCTTTCATGGAGTTCCGCGGGCGGAACGTGCTGTTCTGGCTGGTGCTGGGTTCTATGATCATCCCGGCGGAAATGCTGATGGTGCAGAACTATTTCACGACAGCGGAATTAAATATGATTAACACCTACATGGGCATGATGATTATTTACATGGTTTCCGGAGCGAATATCTTCATGATCCGGCAGCATTTCCTGAACTATTCTAAGGCGGTTCGGGAGGCCTCTCTGGTAGACGGCTGCGGCAACTGGCGGTTTTTCTGGAAAATTCTGATGCCTATGTCTACCCCCGTTATCGCTACGGTGTTTATCTCTTCCTTTGTCAATTCTTGGACCACCTACCTCTGGCCCCTTATTGTGACGAATATTGAGGAGATGAGAACGGTACAGGTCATTATCACCATGCTGAATATGAATAAGATGGAGTCTGTTTACGGACAGGTCATGGCCGCGTCCGTATTGATTCTCATCCCGTCCGTCGTGATTTTCATGCTTTTCCAGCGGAAAATTACGGCCGGAATGACCGCCGGAGCGGTAAAGGAATAGGTTTACACAGCCGTAATGCTATGTAAAATACATTGAATGAGCAAAAATGAAAGGGAGGACAAACAACATGAAAAAAGCATGGTCCATTTTGCTGACCGCCGCCATGATTCTGACCCTGGCAGCCTGCGGCGGCCGTACAGGGAACGACGGCGGCGACACGGATGGCGGCAGCGGCGGAGAAAACGGCGCGGCGGAGGTTGTATTCTGGCACAGCCTCGGCGGCAACGTAGGAGACGAGCTGCTGGCGATTGTAGACGAATACAATGCTGGCCGGGGCGCTGAACAGGGCGTTCATGTCACCCCTGTCTACCAGGGTTATGATGGTACCGATAAGCAGATTCTCGCCTATCAGACCAAGGACGTAGCCAATGCCTGCGACATCAACGTGGGACTGACTTCCACCATTCCCAGCATGCTGGAGCTGAGCTGGACCGCAAAGGTCTCGGATATGGTGGAGCGGTATGGCGCATACGTTCCGCTGGAGAACTTTTCTGATGCGCTGCGTGGGGCCGTCAGCTATCAGGATGAGATGATTTGCCTTCCCTATTTGAACTCCACTTTGGTGCTCTACTACAATGCGGACCTTCTGAAAGCCGCTGGCTTTGACGCGCCGCCCGCCACGCTGGACGAGCTTGCGGAGTATACCGCGGCCCTGACAGAACGAGACGCTTCCGGCAATGTGACCCGCTACGGTTTTGAGTGCGAGGCTAAGCGTTATCATGTGACGAACTACATTGCCCGGCAGTCTACCGACGCTTACTTCGGTGATTTGAAGAGCGGCCGGGAAGGACCGATGACAAAGGTTATCGCTGGTGAGGAGGGAACGCTGAAGGCGTTTTTGGATAAATGGGGTAAATTGGTAGAAACGGGCGGCTATCTGTACGTGGAAGAGACGGTCCGTGAGGAATTCGCGAATCAAAAGACTGCCATGGCCATGATTTCCTCCTCTTCCTGTGCCTCCGTTGGCGAGTTGATTGGCGATTCCTTTGAGTGGGGTACCGCGCTGATTCCCGCGGTCAACGCCTCCGACACCGGAAGCTCCTGCGTTGGCGGAAGCTGTTTGGTTCTCTTTGACCGGGGCGACGAGGCCCGTCTTGCCGGCGCGTGGGACTTTATCCAATACTTGAGCACCGCGGATGCCCAATATCGCATCGCCACCCACTCCGGCTATATTCCCACAAACAAAGAAGCCTCTGAATTGCCGGAGATGCAGAGTTTCTGGGAGGATCATCCCCAGTTCAAGACCGCCTTTGACATCCTGGCCAACGGCCCGGAAAACGCGCAGGAGCCCATGGACTTGATGTACAACGAAATTGACTCCGCGATTTCTGATAATATGCGCATGTTCTGCGACCAGCAGCTCACGGCGGACCAGGCGGCGGACGCCATTGTGAAACAGTGCAACCAGCTTCTGGACGAGTGGCACGAGGCCAACGACTAAGCGCCCATCCCATATTTCAATATCAATTGCTTTGGGGCGGGACGGCAATCGTCCCGCCCTTCTAGAAATGGGGGTAAGACAATGATCCGATTGATTGTGACTGACTTGGATGGGACGCTTCTGGACATAAACCGGGAAATTTCCGACCAGGCGGTAGCGGCAATCCGGGAGGTTGAGCGGCAAGGAGTTGGCTTTACCTTCATTACCGGAAGGCCTTGGCGCGGGGCGCGGCGTTTTGTCCAGCGCGCCGGTATCCATCTGCCTGTCATCACCTGTAACGGCGCGGCCATTCACCAGGGAGAGCGTGTTCTTTGGAGCGCTCCGATGGCACTGGGGCCTCTGCGGAGCCTGCTGGAGCGGGCCGCCGCTCTTGGGCTAACCGTGCTTTTTTCAAAAAACGGTGAGGAGTCCGCCCTGTCTGAAACGGACTGGACCCAGTTAAGAGATTACTCTGTTGTCACGCCGGACTGGACGCTCCAGCGGGCAGATAAGGTGAATCTCATCAGCGGGGATTGCCGGGCAGAGTTTCAAAGTCTGAAACCGTTGCTGGACGCGCTGCAAAACCAATATGAAATTGTCTGCTATGAAGATACCGGCTGTGAGATTTCGGGGAAAGGTATCAACAAGGCGGCGGCGCTGAAACGGTACGCCGCAATGCGGAACGTCTCGCTGGACGAGGTTCTCGCCATTGGGGACAATGAAAACGACTTGCAGATGCTTCGTCTGGCCGGCGTGGGCGCGGCAGTCGCGAACGCGACTCCCGCCGCTCGCGAGGCGGCAGATTACATCTGCCAAAAAAGCCGAACCGAGGGGGTTGTGGAGGCTGTCCGCAAATTCTGCTTGGGAGGTTCTTCGTCATGCTGCTAGCCACATCCACCAACGTTCTCTTTGAGCGGGCTGATGGAAGCCGAATCCCTGTAGGGGAAAGCATCCGCCGCTGTGCGGAAGCGGGGTATCAGGCGCTGGACTTCTGTTTCCTTGACCAGATTACGACGAAAACAGACTTCCTGGGGCCCGGCTGGATGGCCTATCTACAAAAGATACGTGATCTGGCAGATTCTCTAGGACTCCATTTTGTCCAGAGCCACGGGCCGCTCTATGACTTCTGCAACACTCCAGACCCGCGGCAGGAGGAGCTTGTCCGCCGCTGCGTAGAAGGAAGCGCCTTGCTGGGAGTGCCCTGGATGGTAATGCATCCCATGAGTAAGGTCACTGGAAATCGGATGGACCCCGCTACACCAGACCGTAATATCTCGTTTTTTCGGAGACTTTCCGATGACGCGGGGAAATTTGGCGTGGGCATCGCGATTGAAAATATGTGGGGCAAAACGAGAGAGGGGGTCCGCCGCTACGCGGTAGACCCAGAGGAATTTTATGACCTGCTGGACCGTGTAGACGCGGAAAACGTAGGCGCTTGCTGGGACGCGGAGCATGGCAGCATTGAGGGGCTGGATCAGGGCGCGGCAA
This sequence comes from uncultured Oscillibacter sp., assembly GCA_951800675.1. Next base: position 352 of record CATOKC010000117.1, on the reverse strand, counting down.
TCCGCGGACTTGGAACGCGCTTGAAAGCCCTCCACATCTCCGATCAAACCTCATCAGCCAACATTCACATTCTGCCTTATCTGGGCGTCACTGATTGGGACGACATTTTGGCGGCTCTGGCCGATATTCATTACAGCCATCCGTTTACCTACGAAATTCAACACTACCTGCTCCGTCTGCCCATGGAATTGGTTCCCTCCGCCCTCCGTTTAAGTTGGGAAATCGGGGACTACCTGGTCCGCCGGCTGGAGCGGTTTCGTGAACATTAAGTAAGCATATGGAAGGAGAAACCAAGATGAAACCACTGGTATTTCAAACCGATTTCGGCACGGAGGACGGCGCGGTCAGCGCT
>CATOKC010000116.1 GCA_951800675.1 uncultured Oscillibacter sp. | reverse complement strand
GATTTCGTGGCTCATGCTGGAGAAGAAGTGGTTCTCCGCCTGGTTTAGCTCCTCGATTTCTTTTTTCTGCCGCTGGGAGAGGGCGTTTTCTTCCTCGTACATTTTGTTCAGGAACATGAGCAGCACGCTGGTGAGCAGTCCCACCATAATCATGGAAAACGCAGAATCAAACAGGGCGGCATGCTGGCTGTTTGGCGCGGCAAGGGCGGGAAAGTAAAAGGCCGCACTATAGCAAAGCATGGTTTCCGCTGTACACAGCCCAAAGAACGCGATCCTGCGCCGTCCCTGCAAGGTGATGCAGACGTAAATAAAGCAGAGGACGAACCACTCCGGCACGCCGCTGTAGAAGCCGCCGGCGGAAAAAAAGGTAACGGGAAACAAGATAAGCAGCAGCACCGCGATCAGCGTGGCGCCTGTGTGGATGCGCTTTGTCTGAATACTGATCTTGGTGATCACCGCCATGGCGGCAAGACTGGCCGCCAGTATCAGAATGTTCCAAATACTCCGCCCCATAGGCAGGGTAAAGGTAATCGCGATCATGCAGACGGCCGTCACGATGCGGAACATGCGTTCCCGTAGGCTGATTCTGTGATCTGAGATGATGGCAAACCATTTTTTAATCACGCGGTTCCTCACCCCTTAGAATTCGGTATTTTCAGACGAAAGGCTCAAGGCGCGTATTTCTCCGATACATGCGCAGAGCTCGTCATAGGCTTGCAGCAGAGCGGCGTGATGCGCCTGGATAAAGTCCGCGTCCCTCCGCTTTCCCGCCAGCTCCAGCTCCTTCGCCTGGGCGGAGAGCGCTTCCGCTCCAATGGTCAGGGAGGTGCTTTTCAGCGCGTGGACCTTGACCGCGTAGTCCGCCCAATTAGCGCTTTCGTACAGGGAAGCAATCTCCGCCCGCTTTCCGGCGCTTTGATCGCGGAACATCCGTAGCATTTCACGGTAAAAATCCTCGTCTCCGGCGCAGTAGTCCAGCCCCATCTCTCCGTTGATGCCGGCTTGGCTAAGCTGGTCATAGGGCAGCGTGCCCGCGCTGTCCTGCGGCAAACCGGCCTCCTCCAAGGGTTCGGCGGCTTCCTCCGACCACGCCATCGTGGTGTGCGTTTCCGGAAGCTTTTTTGCCGGGAGGGTCACCGCGTCGGAGGCGGGGGCGTCCTTGCCAACGGGCCGCAGGCTGTATTGGATACAGCTCTTGGGCAGCACCTTGCGCAGTACACGCTCCAGAACCGTGCGCTCAATGGGCTTGGGGACAAATTCGGTGAAGCCCTCGCTTCGGAACATCTCCCGTGCGCCGCTGACGGTATTGGCGGTCAGCGCGATGATGGGCAGGTCCTGATACGAGCCGTCGTTCAGCTCCCGGATTTTTTTCAGGGTTTCCACGCCGTCAAAGCCCGGCATCATGTGATCCAGGAAGATGATATCGTAGGAGGTGCTGCCGCACAGGGTCACGGCCTCTCTTCCGCTCAGACAGGTGTCCACCGTAATCCCATAGCTGCCAAGAACGCCCTTGGCCACCACAAGATTCATTTCCTCGTCATCCACGGCCAGAGCCCGGATGCCCACGCAGACAAAGGGCTTCCGGCCGGCGGCCTGGTCCTCGGCAAAGCCCCGCTCGCCCGTTTCCCCGTTCAGCAGATTTGCAACGGAAAGCGCGGAGAAGGGCTTATGTATGATCAGCAGCCGGCTTCCAAGACTTAGATTGTACTCCCGCTCCGCAATTACAACGACCCGGATGGTTTTTGCGAGATCCTCATAATACGACGGGTTTTCCTGGTATTCCGATTGCGTGATGAACACATGGGTCAGCTTATGGTTGCGCTGCACCTTGAGCAGACCCTCGAAATTATGCACCTGGTAACCTTTCACGCCAAGCCCGTGCACCAGGCTTAGAATCAGGCTGTCATAATACTCCCGAACCTCGTCGCAGCTGTATTTTTCCGGCTTGAAATAGCATGCGATGTGGAGCTGGTCCGGATTATTGAGGGTGATGCACGGCCGCTCATCCGCCACGCCCTGCGGGAGGACGATGTGGGCGGAAAGGCCATGCTGCGCGTTGCTGCTGAAATGAATGAAACCGCCCATAGCGGTCAAAAGTCCCTGGGCGATGGGAAGTCCGAGCCCGAGCCCACCCGCCAGGCGGCTGCTTCCGGAATCCGCCTGGTAAAAGACGTGATACATCTGCGCCAGCTGGGAATCCGTCATGCCGATACCGGTGTCCCGGATATCCACGATCAGATTGACGCCGTAGCCCTCCCAGCGGCACTGGATGCGGACGTTGATTCCGCCCTCTTCCGTGAACTTAAAGGAGTTTTCCACCAGGATTTTGAGCACGTGAGAAATTTTTTCCGCGTCTCCAACGAGGACTGCCGGAATCTTCGGGTCGATGTCGAACACCAGCTCCAGATGCTGGCGGTTGCTTTGCAGGGCGGTCATGGTGATCACGTCGTTCAGCACCGAGGTGATCATATATTCCTTCTTGGCGGGGGTCAAGGTGCCCTCCACGATCTCCGTATAGTCCAACATATTGTTGATCTGACTGGAAAGACGTTTTCCCGCCAGTTTGATGGACGTCATATCAGACCGGATATCCGGAGAGAGCTCCTTTCCCAGCGCTACCTCGCTGATTCCGATTACCATGTTGATGGGTGTGCGGAGCTCGTGGGAAACATTGGACAAAAAAAGGGCGTTCTGCTTTCCTGCCGTCTCCAGCTCGGAAAATACACGCTCGTACCATGTCCGCTGCACGTTCCGCCGCTTGATCCAGTATCTCGCCAGCGACGAGCCGCAGAAGATCACGACGGCGCCAAGCAGCAGGCGGAAGGCATCCCCCCAGTTCATCCGGTGGGAGATGGTCTGGAGAACCAAGCCGTGATACAGCAGCGCCAGCACATATAGGCCCTCAATCGCATGGGTGATCCACTTTTTGTTCATCATGAACAACGCCAGAATCAGGATGCAGGCCACGGCTGGAATGTCAAAAAGGCTGGAGTCATGGACGCTGAAAAAAAAGAATTCAACCAGAAGCAGACCGGTGCACAGGTTTTCGTAAAGCGTGTCCGACCCGAGCTTGGCAATGTGCAGAAACCACACGCTGAAACAGCCCGCCGTCATCAGTGGCAGCATCCAGAGTTCCCAAGACAGAATCATAGAGACCAAGCCCAACATTCCGCTGAATACCGTGGTGATGACGGCCAGCAGCAGGTGTCTGCTTGTCTGTTCTTCCGCTCTCATGCCTTTTCAAACTCCTGGCTGACCCGCTTGAGAAGCTCCTGGGGCCGGTAGGGCTTTTTCAGATAATTCACCGCGCCCAGCTTAATCGCGTTTTGGACGTCCTCCTCCAAGCCCGACGCCGTTAAAAAGATCACGGGGACATCCGCGGCAAATGCCTTCATGCGCTCAAAGGTTTCGATGCCGTTCATACCCGGCATATCAATATCCAAAAGTACCATGTCGGACTTCTCGTTCTGCAGCTTCGCCAGCGCTTCGATTCCGGAATCCGCCAAAGACACGTCATAGTCCTTACCAAGGATGATTCTGGTTCTTGCCAGATTCATGTTGTCGTCGTCGACCACTAAGATACGTTTTTTCATATGTCTGCCTCCCTGTTTTGCTGCTGGGCGGTTTTACCGTCCCACGAGGCCCATTCTAAAGGAAACCTGCCAGAAAATCAAGCCTGTATTTTGGAGTGGAAAGCCGGATTTTGCCGCTGTTTCCAGTCCTTGGATAATGGGGCTGCCCACGCCGGGCGCTCCTGTGGCACCTCCTTCGGCACTAAGGAGGCAAGACGCTCTTTTTCAAGTATCAGTATGGCGATATCCGGGCCGATGTCGGGGAGAAAACCGGAGAGTAGCGGCGCCGGTGCTTCATTGCCGTTGGAAAATCTTTTGTGGAATTTTACGGCGGATTATGCTATTCTAAACAAAACGAACGAAACCGCAAAGAGCGGCAGCGCGGAGGAGGGAGCATCATGCTGCGCGTATTTTTGGTTGAGGACGAAAGCGTCATCCGGGAGACCCTGCGGGACACGGTTCCCTGGGCCCAATACGGCTACTCCTTCGCCGGGGAGGCCGGAGACGGGGAGATGGCCCTGCCCCTCATCCGCCAGGTGAAGCCGGACGTATTGATTACCGACATCCGTATGCCCTTCATGGATGGTCTGGCCCTCAGCGAGCTGGTGAGCCGGGAGTTCCCGGAGATGAAAATTATCATCATCTCCGGCTATGACGACTTCGAGTATGCCCGTCAGGCCATCAGCATCGGGGTGGACCGCTACCTTTTGAAGCCCATTACCAAAAAAGCCCTTCTGGACGTGCTGGAGGAGCTGAAGGAGAAGATTAAGGGCGAGCGGGCCAACCGGAGCTATCTGGCCCAGTTCCATCGGGAGGCGGAGGAGTACGAGCAGTACACCCGCCGTGTGTTTTTCGAGCGAATGGTGGCGGGCCAGCTCTCGGTCCAGGAGATTTACGAGTCCGCGGCAAAGCTGGACATCGATCTTCGGGCCCAGTGCTACGCGCTGGCCTTCTTCTCCGTTTTGCCGGAGCCCTCCGCCTCGGCGGAAGCCTATTCAGAGCCGGGGGCCCGTCTGCGGGATGCTCTTCTGGAGCATTTTTTGAAATATCCGGAGTACATCCTCCTTCGCTGGAACCTGACTACCTACGCCGTGCTTTTCAAAGGGGAGACCGCCCAGATGGAGGAGCTGGCCCGCCGCTGTGTGGACACCGTTCGGGTGCAGTATGCGGCCCACGCCCCGGAGCAGAGCTGGTATGTGGCGGTGGGCCGCCCCACCCAGCGTCTCAGCACTCTGCCCGCCTGCTTTGAGGAGGTTTCCCGCCTCTGGGCCTACCGGCACATTCTGCCCCAGCAGCATGTGCTGACGGCGGATACCGTCAGCTTCCTCACCGGAACCGGCAGCGGAAACAGCCACTTGGACCAGCTGGACGCCGGGAAGGTGGACCCGGCAATCCTCCTTGGCGTGATGCAGAGCGCCAGCGCCCAGGAAATCCCCAGCTTTACAGACGAATACATGCACAGCGTGGAAGTCGCCCTGTCCTCCAAGCCCTTTTGCCAATACCTCATGCTGGAGCTCCGCTTCACGGCGGCCCGCTTTGTCGGCACCTTGGGAGTGAGCCAGCCGGAGGCGTTTGCCCCGCTTTCCTGCTTGGACCTGGTGGGACGGAATGTGACGGCGGCGGACTTGAAGCGATACTTTTCCGCCATTTTGCTGCGGATGGTGGAGCTGCGGGATCAGGCGTCCAGCAGTCAGTGCAGAAGTCTATTAAAGCAGGCGGTGGCCTATATTGACCGTCATTACACCGAGGATTCCCTCTCCTTGAATCAGGTGGCCCGTGAGGTGAACATCTCCGCCAACTACCTCTCGGCGGTGTTCAGCCAGGAGATCGGAGCGACCTTTACCGAATACGTCACCGGAAAACGGATGGACCGGGCAAAGGAGCTGCTTCGCGCGACGGACAAACGCTCCGGCGAGGTGGCGGCGGCGGTGGGATATAAGGACCCTCATTATTTCAGCTTCCTATTTAAAAAAACCCAGGGCTGTACGCCCCGGGATTACCGGGGAGGAGGGAAGCGCCCATGAACCGCCCGGATTCCATTCAGAGCCGGATGCGCCGCATGGTGGTGGCCTCCGGCGGCTTCATGGCGGCGGTTCTGGCGGTGACGCTGGCGCTGGTGCTGGCGTACAACAGCCAGTATAAAAACCTCCTCTACAATGTGACCACCGCTTCGGAATTCAACCAGGACTTTAAAGAGAATATCGACCTTAAAATGTATTATTACGTCATTGAGAGCCGGTATTCTGAGGGCCTTCCCATCCAGGAGGTCCAGGCGGCCCAGGCCCTGGCGAAAAATCTATTGGACAGCACCAGCCAGAAGGACAGTCTCCGGGCCGTTACCAGTGTGCTGGACCTGTGCGAGAATCTGGAGGAGAAGATTTACCAGATTGAGCAGACCCGAAACTATGACGACCGGCAGATGCAGCTGGAGAACAACGTATACGTCCTTACCGCCATGATTCAAGAGTACATGTACAACTATCTCTACTGCGAGTCTGTCCAGCTGAACCTGTTGCAGCAGCAAATCTCTCGGCAGGTGGCGACGGAAATCCTCCTGGTGCTGGTTTTGTCCGGGGGCCTGAGTTTGCTGCTGGTCCGCTACAGCGTCCGGCTGAGCCGTTCCGTCACCCAGCCGGTGGTGGACCTGAGCCGCCGGGCGGAGGATGTCATCGGCGGAGACCTGACGGTCCGGGAGCCGGTCCGCTCGGAAACCTATGAGCTTCGCACCCTCAGCGAGGGCATGGAGCAGATGATTGCCCGGCTCAACGCCCAGATTCAGGAGATTACCCAGAAGCAGACCAGCCTCCGCAAGGCGGAGCTGGCGCTGCTGCAGGCGCAGGTCAATCCCCACTTCTTGTACAACACCATGGATACCATCATTTGGCTCATCGAGGCGGACCGGCCCCAGGCGGCGGTGGAGATGGTCTCCAACCTGTCCAGCTTCTTCCGCCATTCCCTCAGCCGGGGGGAGGACGTGATCTCTCTGGGGAAGGAGGAGGAGCATGTCCGCAGCTACCTCCAAATCCAGCAGGCCCGGTATAAGGACATTTTGGATTACACCATCCAGATTGACCCCGCTCTGCGGGAGACCCGGCTTCCCAAGCTGACGCTCCAGCCCTTGGTGGAGAATGCCCTGTACCACGGCATCAAGCTCAAGCGGGGCAAGGGCTGCATTTACATTACCAGCCGGGGGGAGGGGGCCGACGTGCTTCTACAGATTACCGACGACGGCGCGGGAATGACCGCGGCGCGGCTGGAGGAGCTGAACCGGGCCATTGAGAGCGGGGAGCGGGTGGGCTTTGGCCTGGTGACCGTCCACGAGCGACTGCGTCTCCTGTTCGGCCCGCCATACGGATTGACGCTTTCCAGCCGGGAGGGTGTGGGGACCACCGTAACGGTACGGGTCCCCTGCCGGGAAAAGGAGGACAGCGAACCGTGAAACGGATATTTCTGCCGCTGCTGATACTGAGCCTCGCTTTCGGCTCCGCCTGCGGAGCCAGGACAAGCGCTCCGGGGGACTCGCCCAATGAGGAGCTGATTGTGATTGGCATGTCCCAGGTGGGGGCGGAGTCCGACTGGCGGGTGGCGAACTCCGAGTCCATGAAGGCGGTGTTTTCCGAGGAAAACGGCTACCATCTTCTGTTCAACGACGCCCGGCAAAAGCAGGAGAACCAGATTACCGCCATCCGCAGGTTCATCCAGCAGCAGGTGGACTATATTGTCCTGATGCCAATTAGCGAAAGCGGATGGGACTCCGCGCTTCAAGAGGCGAAGGAGGCCGGTATCCCCGTCATTTTGGTGGACCGCATGGTGGATGTAGCGGACGAAAGCCTCTACGCCGCCCACATCGGCTCTGACTTTCTGCGGGAAGGAACGCTGGCCGCGGATTGGATGGAGCGCAGTTTCCAGGAGAGTGGAGACGCCGTGAGCATCATTCATATCCAGGGCACACTGGGGTCCACAGCGCAGCTTGGCCGGACGGCGGCGCTGGAGGCGGCCATAGAGACCCATGACAATTGGGAACTGCTGGCGCGGCTGGATGGTGATTTCACCCAGGCAAAAGCCTATGAGGTCATGACGGACTATCTTTCTGGCTTTTCGGGGCAGCGGCGTGTGGATGTTGTGTACTGCGAAAACGACAACATTGCCTTCGGGGCCCTCCAGGCTTTGGAGGAGCAAGGATATCGCTGCGGGCGGGAAGGGGTGAACATCATTACCTTCGACGCCACCCGGGAGGCGCTGACGGAGTGTTTAAACGGGAACATTTCTCTTGTGGTGGAGTGCAACCCGCTGCTGGGACCGCTGGTGGCGGAGGTTATCCAAGCGATGGAGGCCGGGAGGACGCCGGAGAAGCACCACTATGTGGAAGAGCGGGTTTTCATCAGGGAGGACCTGACGAAAGCCCTGATTGAGCGCCGGGAATATTGAAAAGAGGCCGGGAACGGATGCCAAGTCCGTCCCGGCCTTTGTTTATCCGCTGTTTCGACTGATCAGCTCCCACTCCAGGGATTTTGAGCGGGCTGCCTCCCCTTGCAGGAGCGCGATCATCTGCTCCGCCGCCACCCGGCCCATGCGGCTGCGGTGGCTGAGAGAGGTGATGGGCACGGGGCCCAGCTGACTCAGGTAGCTGTTGTCGAAGCTGACAACCGCCACCTCCTCCGGCACCCGGCGCCCCGCCTCCAGCAGGGCTTGAATCAGGTGATAGGCGATCTCGTCGTTGTAGCAGATCACTGCCGTAGCATCCTCCAGCCGCTTTTGCAGGAAGTCCGCCAGCAGCCGTCTGTCCCGGTTTTCCAAGAGATGGCGGCGGTCCTCCGTATCGTACCAGGCGAAGCGCCCGTCCCGGATGGACAGCCCCGCGTCCCGAAGGGCGGAGACGGCCCCATGGTAGCGCTGGGGGCCCTGTACGTCGTCGCTTTTGAAAATCCCGGCGATTTCCCGGTGCCCCTGGCCCGCCAGGTAGCGGGCGAGCTGATAGCCGCCGCCGTAATTGTCGTCCGCCACACAGGGAACCCGGTCTAATCCGGCGTAAGCGCCATGGAGAAAGACGATGGGCGTGCCCGTCTGGAAAAGACGCTGGTAGAGGTCGGCGTTGGGCGTGGGCAGAGCGGTTTTGGAGCCCTCCACTAAAAGGCCGCCCACCGGCTCCTCCAGCAACCGGAGAAGAATCTCCCGCTCCATGCTGACCTGGTTTTCAGTGGCATAGACGGCGGTGGAATAGCCCTGGCGGGAGAAAACATCGGCGGCGTCGTGAAGGATGGCGGGGAAAATGTAATCGTCCAGGAAAGAGGTCACCACGGCGATCTGGCGGGGGGCCGCCCCCGGCAGCAGCCCGGTGGCATAGGACCCGCTGCCCTGCCGCCGGTGAATCAGCCCCTCCTCCTCCAAAAGGGACAGAGCGTGGCGGACCGTCTGACGGCTCAGGCGGTATTGGCGGCTCAGCTCCTGCTCGGTGGGCAGCTTATACCCGGACTGTCCGCTGTTCCGGGCCAGCTCCTCCCGAAGCCGGTCTGCCAGCAGATGGTATTTCATCGCCATGCCTCCGCCCCCTTTCGCTCGTTGACGCTTTCATTATATCAAAAGCGAGTGGTAATTTGACCAAAATAAAGGTTGGCGCGTTTTGGAACTTTGTCGGTTTGCTCAAAAGAAAACACAAATTGCGCCTGCTCCGGTTTGGAGACCTCCGGTTCAGCAGGCGTAATTTTTCGCCTTTTGCCCAAAAGAAATCAACCGTTTTTCACTTGTTGGGCAATCTGCTGGAGAGAAAAAATCGGCCTCCGCTCTGGAAAATCGGAAAAGAACCAACAAAAAGGGAGAACAAATCGTAATATATTCAACTTAGATTGAAATTGTTGTTTTGTTTACAGCCAAATTTGTACCATTATATGTGATTATGACTAAAATTTGTCCTATTTACTCATACAAAAATAGATAGAATGACCAGAAATGTATTGACTTTAAGAAGGGAATCGTTTTTAATGCAGCTATGGAAGCCGGATGGCCTCCAGCGGCAAACCCAAAATCTGAAAGTGAGGAATTGATCATGAAGAAAGTCTTTTGTCTCATGCTGACCCTGTGCATGGTCCTGGCTCTGGCCGCCTGCGGCGGCAAGACCGGCGGAGCTGCCGCTCCCGCCGACAGCGGCAGCTCCGCCCCAGCGGACACCGGCTCTGACGCGGAGCAGCCCACCGATACCAGCGGGGAGCTGATTTCCGTGGGCGTCATCAACAACGACCCCAACGAATCCGGCTACCGGACCGCGAACGACGCGGCCATGCGGGCAACCTTCACGGAAGAGAACGGCTATAAAGCCACCTTCTACAACAACAACGACGCCGCCCAGCAGATCGCCACCGCCCAACAGATGATCCAGGACGAGG
>CATOKC010000115.1 GCA_951800675.1 uncultured Oscillibacter sp. | reverse complement strand
AGAGCCCTTCAGACCGATGGTGCTGGGGTCGATGAGCTTGTGGTCCTTGAGCTTTTCAAAGTCGAAGGTCGCCAGGGGCTTGTTGTAGGTCTCGTAGATGCCGCCGATGGACATATAGCGGGGGTTGTTCAGCTCCTTGATGCAGGTCAGGAGGCAGGGGGTCTTGACCTTGATGGTCATATAGCCGTCCTCCAGCATCCGCTTGACGGTGATGTTTTCTCCGTCCTTGTGGATGTCGGCGGCGTAGGTCACCTGGGGCAGGTTCAGCTTCTCGGCAATCTGGGGGCCCACCTGGGCGGTGTCGCCGTCGATGGCCTGGCGGCCGCACATGACCACGTCGTCTTTTTCCACGCCGATGGTGTCAATGGCGGCGGCGAGAATCTGGGAGGTGGCGTAGGTGTCGGAGCCGCCGAACTCCCGGGCGGAGACCAGGACGCCCTCGTCCGCGCCCATGGCCATCAGCTCCCGGAGCATGGAGGCCGCGGGAGGGGGCCCCATGGTGACCACAATCACCTTGCAGCCGGTTTCGTCCTTCAATTTCAGGGCGGCCTCTACGGCGTTCATGTCGTCGGGGTTCGTGATGGTCTGCATGGAAGCCCGGTTCAGGGTGCCGTCGGGATTGACGGCCACCTTGCCGGAGGTATCGGGGACCTGCTTGACACAGACAATGATTTTCATAGTCGTTTCCTCCTCCTCTTACAGTCCCATATTCGCGGAGATGACAATGCGCTGGACCTCGGACGTGCCCTCGTAAATCTCGGTGATCTTGGCGTCCCGCATCATGCGCTCCATGGGATAGTCCTTGGTATAGCCGTAGCCGCCGAACATTTGCAGCGCCTTGGTGGTGGTTTTCATGGCGTGCTCGGAGCACCAGAGCTTGGCCATGGCGGCCTCCTTGGTGTAGCGGACGCCCTGGCCCTTGAGGGTGGCGGCCTGATAGGTCAGGAGGCGGCCCGCCTCGCAGCCCATCTCCATATCGGCAAAGGTGAACTGGGTGTTCTGGAACTTGGAAATGGGCTTGCCGAACTGGACGCGGCCCTTGGTGTACTCCTTGGCCTCGTTCAGCGCGCCCTCGGCCAGCCCTAAGGCCTGGGCCGCGATGCCGATACGGCCGCCGTCCAGGGTCTGCATGGCGATGGAGAAGCCCTTGCCCTCCTTGCCCAGCATGTTCTCCTTGGGAACGACGCAGTCGGTGAACACGATCTCGGCAGTGGGGGAGCCGTGGAGGCCCATCTTCACCTCGTGCTTGCCAACGGAGAAGCCGGGGAAGCCGCTCTCCACGATGAAGGCGGAGATGCCCTTGGTGCCCTTGGTCTTGTCGGTCATGGCGAAGACCACGAACACGTCGGCGACATAGCCGTTGGTGATGAAGATTTTGGAGCCGTTCATCACGTAGTGGTCGCCTTCCAGCTTGGCCTCGGTCTGGCCCTTGGAGGCGTCGGAACCGGCGTTGGGCTCGGTGAGGGCGAAGGCGCCCACCTTATGGCCGGTGGTCAGCATGGGGAGGTACTTTTTCTTCTGCTCCTCGGTGCCGTGGGTCAGGATGGGGTCGCAGCAAAGGCCGTTGTGGGTGGCCACGATGTCGCCGGTGGAGGCGCACTGCTTGCTCAGCTCCTCGATGCAGATGGCGGAAGCCAGGGGGTCCGCACCCGTGCCGCCGTACTCCTTGGGCACGCACATGCCCATGACGCCCAGGTTGAACAGCTTCTCGATGTTCTCCCGGGGATACTCGCTGTTCAGGTCCGTCTCGGCGGCGATGGGCTTCACTTCGTTTTCGGTGAACTCAGCCATCATCTTCCGAATCAGCTGGTGCTCACGGCTCAGATTGAAATCCATGTGATGTTCTCTCCTTATTTAAAATTTTGGAAATTCATATATTTCCTGGACCGGGCTCCAGGGCCCTGGGGCCCGGTCCGGGTTGATGAAGGGTCTTACTGAATACCGGCGATATCCTTGGCCAGCTGCTTCTTGCCCTGGATGTTGCCCTGGCGGGCGATCATGATGCGCTGGGCCTGGGGAGAGCCCGCGCCGTGCATAGACTCGGTGCGGTAACCGACAGCCGCCGCGCCCAGGCACATGTTCTCCAGGAAGCGCATGATGCGCTGGCGGTCCTCGGTGGAGACGCCCTCCCGGGCGGCGAAGAACTTGTTGCAGATGTCCCCAATGGTCTCGCCGTTCCGGCCCACCACGGTGTCAGACTCGAAGTCCTTCTGAGAGGGCATGGTGACCATCAATCCTCCGGCCACGTCCTCGGCCAGGCGCACGATCTCATAGGGGAAGCGGGTGACGTTCTGCTTGCAGACGTTGGCAAGCAGCAGGTCAATCTGGTAGTTGCCCGCCTTGGTCTTGAAGCCCTGGGAGGAGCAGGCGATGCCGCAGCAGTAGAGGGTTTCGTTCAGGTGGGTCATCTCGATGAGCTTATCCTTGACGGCGCTGGCTTTTTCCACGCCGTTGTACTCGGCGGCGAGAGCCGTGGCTCCGATGACCACGTCGCCCACGCCCACCTTGCACCCGCCGTAGCTCTGGCGGTGGTAGCCCGCGAAGCGCTCCACGATCATCCCGGCGAACTCATACTCGCCGTTGAGGAAGATGTACTCGTTGGGGATGAACACGTGATCCAGGACCACCAGGGCCTCCTGGCCGCCGAACTTGGCGTTGCCCACGTCGATGGACGCGCCCTCCTCCAGCTTCCGGGTGTCGCAGGACTGGCGGCCATAGATCATATACATACCCTCGGCGTCGGTGGGGCAGGCGAAGGAGACGGCCCAGTCCTTATCCGCCTCGCCCATGGAGATGGTGGGCATGAAGATGTGCCAGTGGGAGTTGATGGAGCCGGTCTGGTGGCACTTCGCGCCGCAGACCACGATACCGTCGGGGCGGCGCTCCACCACATGGACGTACATATCCGGGTCCGCCTGCTGGCTGGGAGCCTTGGAGCGGTCGCCCTTGGGGTCCGTCATGGCCCCGTCCACGGTGAGGTCGTTGTCCTGGACCATGGTGATGAAGTTTTTGAAGTTCTCGTGGTAGTGGGTGCCGTATTTCTCGTCGATCTCATAGGTGGAGGAGAACACGGCGTTGAAGGCGTCCATGCCCACGCAGCGCTGGAAGCAGGAAGCGGTCTTCTGACCCAGCAGGCGCTGCATCTTCACCTTGTTGATGAGGTCCTCGGTGGACTGGTGCAGGTGGGTGAAGCGGTTGACGGTGCGGCCCGTCAGGCTGGACTTTACGGTCATGAGGTCCTTGTACTGGGGGTCCTGGGCCAGAGCGTAGGTCATGGCGACGCAGTTGATGGAGGGGCGGATCATGGGGTGGTCCACCCAGTTCTTGATCTCCTCGCCGAACATGTACACCCGGGTCTTGAGCTTGCGCAGGCTCTCGATGTACTCTTGGGGGGTCATTAAGGCCATTTTTTTGTTCCTCCTAGTTTTAATGGGGCATTGCCACACCCCTCAAATCCGTTCCGGGCGGGCTTTGCCTGGCCGGAACTCCACTGCCCGCGCCATAGGGCGCGGCGGAGCGTCTAAGGGGGACGCAGTCCCCCTGGACTCAGTCGTTCGCTAAGCCCATCAGCTCGTCACGGAAGATGCGCTCGTCCATGAGCTTCAGGTCCTCGCTGATCTGCGGCATGAACTCCATCTGGTCCAGCACCTGGGTCTGGAGGTCGATGCCCGGGGCGATCTCGATGAGGGTCACGCCCTCGGGCCGAAGCTCGAACACCGCCCGCTCCGTGACGTACAGCACCGGCTGGCCCACCTTGTTGGCATAGGTGCCGGAGAAGGTGATGTGCTCCACCTTATTGACAAACTTTTTCTTCGCGCCCTCCTGGGTGATGACCAGCTTGCCGTCCCGGCATTCGGTTTTCAAGCCCTTGGCGGTGAAGGTGCCGCAGTAGACCACCTTTTTCGCGTTCTGGGTGATGTCGATGAAGCCGCCCGCGCCCGCCAGGCGGGTGCCGAACTTGGAGACGTTCAAATCCCCGTTGGGGGCCGTCTCCGCCAGGCCTAAGAAGGCCACGTCCAGGCCGCCGCCCTGGTAGAAGTCAAACTGGACGTTGTGGTCCAGAATCGCCATGGAGTTGGCCGCGCCGCCGAACTGGGTGCCGCCGTAGGGCACGCCCGCGATGGAGCCGGCCTCCACCGTCAGGGTCATCTTGTCGGAGATGCCCTCCTCCGCCGCCACGTTGGCGATTTTCTCCGGCGCGCCGGTGCCCAGGTTCACGATGGCGTCCTGGGGCAGCTCCATAGCGGCCCGGCGGGCCAGAATCTTCTTGGCGTCCAGGGGGATGGAGGGGATGTCGTCCACGGGGATGCGGAACTCGCCGCTGAGGGCCCCGTCATAGGGCATCCCCAGGCACTGGTTGTTGTCCTCCGGGGAGCCCACGACGATGGCGTCCACGTAGATGCCGGGGATTTTCACCAGCCGGGGGTCCAGGGTGCCGCCCTGGACGATTTTCTCCACCTGGACGATGACGATGCCGCCGGAGTTCTTGGTGGCCTGGCACTGGGCGGTGACGTCCAGGGGGCCGATCTCTCTATGTACCGTGCAGTTGCCGTACTCGTCGGCGTAGCTGCCCCGGATCAGGCAGACGTTGATGGGGATGGGCTTATACAAAAGCCGCTCCTCCCCCTCGATGTTTACCAGCTTTACCAGGTCCTCCTTGGTGCACTCGTTCAGCTTGCCGCCGCCGTTCCGGGGGTCGGCGAAGGTGTAGAGGCCCACGTGGGTGATGGTTCCGATGTTGTGGGCCGCGATGTCCCGGAACATGTGGGTGATGACGCCCTGGGGCAGATTATAGGCCTCGATCTTGTTGGCCAGGGCCAGGTCGCCCAGCCGGGGGGCCCGGTCCCAGTGGCCGCCCACGACCCGCTTGCACATGCCCTCGCCGCCGAAGTGGTCGCCGCCGGTGCCGTCCCGGTGGCCCTGGCCCGCGGCAAAGAAAAGGGTCAGGTCCCGGGGATGCCCGGTTTCTTCAAAGCGCTTTTCCAGCGCCTTAGTCAGCGCCTCGGGACAGGCGCAGCTGACAAATCCGCCGGTGGTGACGGTATCGCCGTCCTTGACCATCAGCGCCGCTTCTTCCGCGGTGATGACGCGAACTTTTTTCATGCTTTCCGAACTCCTTTTCCTGTGATAAAATGTCCCTGGGACTTATTTATTTTGGAAGTGCTTTTCCTTCCGCTTCTCCAGGAAGGCTCCCATGCCCTCCTTCTGGTCCTCGGTGGCGAAGCACATGGCGAAGAGCTCGTTTTCCAGGGCGATGCCGTCGTCAATGTCCATTTGCATGCCCCGGTCGATGCAGGCTTTGGAGTACTTCACCGCGATGGGTGCGTTGACGGCGAAGGACTTTGCCATGGCCACGGCGGAATCCAGCAGAGCCTCGGGGGCGTAGACCTCGTTCACCAGGCCGATGGCCTTGGCCTCGGCGGCGTCGATGACCTTGCCGGAGAAAATCAGCTCCTTGGCCTTGGCGATTCCGACACGGCGGGGAAGGCGCTGGGTGCCGGAGAAGCCGGGGGTGATGCCCAGGCCCACCTCGGGCTGGCCGAACTTCGCGCCGCCCTTGCCCTCGGCGTTGGGCCCGGCGGCCAGGATGATGTCGCAGCTCATGGCAATCTCACAGCCGCCGCCCAGGGCGAAGCCGTTCACCGCCGCGATGGTGGGAATCTCCAGCTTCTCGATGCGGCGGAACAGGGCGCTGCCCCGCTGTCCCCACTTGCGGCCCTGCCCAACGTCCATGGGCTTCTGCTCGCCGATGTCGGCCCCGGCCACGAAGGAGCGGCCCTCGCCGGTAAGGATGAAGGCCCGGAGCTCCGTGTCCTTCTCCACCTCCGAAATCAACGCCTCCAGGTCGGCGATCACCTGGGAATTCAGGGCGTTCAGCGCCTCGGGACGGTTGATGGTGGCGATACCGACGCGGTCTTTCTTTTCATAACGAACGGTCTGATACATGGCTTGCGTTCCTCCTTCATTTTTTCGGGGCGTGCCCCGTTTTGTCCGGCAGTTATTATAGCAAATCCTGTGCCAATTCCGCAAGCCTCAGTTTCTGCCGTCTGGGCCAGTTTCCTGTTCAGATTGCCAAAAAATCGCAGTCACTTTTCTACGTTTGGACGGGACGATTCTCCGGAATTTGGAAGCGCTATTCAAAAATGAATAGCACGCCGACGACGGGCACGCCGGAAGGAGCGGCGCGGGCATTGTGAAAATCGTTGGTCCAGGGACAGCCTTTCTGTGAAAACCGCGCAAAACTCCTGCTTGGGGTCCGGGGTTTATTCGCTTTTGAATAGAACTTATTCATTATTGAATAATCCGGTGGTTTCTCCGCCCTTGCCGGTAGAGGGAGAAAATAATTTTTTCTTTTTTTGAAGAATTCGGAAGCCCCATTTCGTATGATGGGTGTCGGACGACACAGGGCCGCCGGAGAGGCGTTTCGGAGGCTCTTCGGAGGGGGTGGTGAGACGGCGTGGCTGTTATAACAAAGGAGCGGTTCACGGAGCTGGTCCTGCAATACGAGCGGCTGGTTTACACCGTCTGCTTCCAGCTGGTCCGGGAGCCGGCGGCCGCGGAGGACCTGACTCAGGAGACCTTCCTCTCCGCCTACATCCACCGGGAGAGCATGCCGGAGGGCTATGAGCGTCAGTGGCTCAGCCGCGTCGCCGCCAACAAGGCCAAGGACCACCTCCAAAGCGCCTGGAACCGGCGGACCGTCCTGCCGGGGGAGGAGGAGCTGGCCCGGGGCCTGGCCCCGCCCGCCGAGGAGGCGGTGCTCCGAAGAAGCGGGGAGGCGGACATTTTAAGGGCCATCCGGGAGCTGAAGGAGCCCTACCGGCAGGTGTGCCGCCTGTGCCTTTTAGAGGAGCAGTCTCCTGAAGAGGCGGCCCTGGCCCTGGGCAGGCCGGTAAAGACCGTTTATACACAGCTCTCCCGGGGCAAGAAGCTGCTCCGGGAGGCACTGGAAAGGAGTGGAAGGCATGGTATTCCGTGAGGACGGACATTTAAGCGACCGGGCCCTAGAGGCCCTGGTGCGAAACGAGGACCGCTTCGACGAGCTGGAGCGGCTGGAAATCGCGGAGCACCTGGCGTTCTGCGACGAGTGCTTACAGCGCTATACCCTGGCCCTGGAGGGCGGGGCCCTGCTGGTCCCGGAGCGCTCCTGCCAAAAGACGCTGTGGGCCCGGATTCGGGGCCGGGCCTTCCGGCTGGCGGTCAGCCGGTACGCCACCGCCGTGGCCGCCGTCACCCTGGCTTTGACGGTGCTGTGGGGCGGCGCGGACATTCCCCGCCCGGCCCTGCCGGAGGACCGGCCCATCGTCTCCCGGCAGCTGACGGGGCTGACGGGGGAAATTCACGACTCCCTGCGGGGGGCCGTCGGCGGCATTTCAGACTTTTTGGACGGGTTCCGGCCCAGTCAGTTCATTGAAGGAGGAAAGAAGGCATGAAAGCCATTCGTAAATTTTGGGGAAACTGCTGGCACCTGCTCTGGGCCTGCGTTCCCGGCTGCGGCCAGATGTGCCAGGGCTATATGAAGCGGGGCATCTCCCAGACCATCATTGTCACCGCTTTGCTCTTTATCGCGGTATTTCTGGAGATGGGGGTACTGGCGGTGCTTATCGCCCCGCTGTGGCTGTATTCCTTTTTTGACAGCTTCAACCTCCGCCGGCAGATTCGGGAGGGCATGGCCCCGGAGGACGAGTTCCTCTTCGGCCTGTCGGAGCTGGACTCCCGGAAGCTGAGCCAGATTCTCAGCCGCCGGGGCAGCCTCATCGGCTGGGTGCTGATGGCGGTGGGACTGTACAACCTGTATCGGATTTTCGCCCAGAACATCCTTGGCGGGCTGGCCGACATGTTCCCCTGGCTGAACTGGCTTTACCACCTGCTGGTCTGGGATGCGCCCCGGATTTTGGGAACGGTGTTCGTCATCGCCCTGGGCCTCTGGTTCATCAAGGGGCCCAAGGCCCCCAAGGACGGCGGCTTTGACGAGGAGCCTTCCTACACGCCTCCCAAGGCGGAGCCTCCCAAAATGAAATCCACCCCCTGGACGGAGGCGGAGGAGCGGTTCCACCAGGAGCCGGAACCCCAGGCCCCGGAGGTCCCGGAGGAGCCCGCGCCGGTGACCCTGGAGTGGAAATCGGAATTCAATGTGGAGAAGTACGAAAAGGAGCTTGCGGAAAAGAAGGAGGCGGACCATGACGGCCAGTGAGGCCGTCCGCCCCCAGCGCCGGGTGGGGACCTTTACCCTGGGCGTCGTCCTGGTGGCGGCGGGAACCGGTATGCTGGTTTCCCTGCTGTGGCCCCAAATGGAGATCGGGTGGCTTCTGAAGGCCTCGCCTTTGATTCTGGTGGCCCTGGGGACGGAGACCCTGCTCAGCGCCCGGGGCGGCGGACGGGTCAAGTACGACTGGCTGGGGATGATTCTCTGCTTTTTGCTGGTGGGGGCGGCGATGGTGTTCTACGCCGCCGCCTGGGCCTATGAGAACGGGGAGTTTATCAACGTCCGCAATTGCTCCCGCCGCGCCGACGAAACCAGCTTCCGCATGGATTACGAGTTTTTCAACGGCTTCGACTCCCACACCCTCCGGCTGGAGGCGGGGGACGCCCTGGTGGGCCGGATCGACACCCGGAACGGCTGGCTGGAGGTGGAAATCAGTGACGAGGACGGGAACATCCTCCTGGAGGGAGCCCCGCTGAACGGAGAACAGCGGGTGGAGGTTCCCAAAACGGGGGATTACACCATCCTGGTCCATGGGCGGAAAACCAGCGGGAAATTTACCTTTGCCCGGGTTCCGGCGGAGCTGCCGGAGGAGGCGCTTTCAGCGGAAACGGAAGAGACGGCCTAAACGCAAGCAGAATGTAAGGATCTGCTGTGGGGCCCGCTCCCCTGGCCGGGCCGTTCCCCAATCCGGGGGATGGCCTGGCCGGGGGGCGGGCCCCACCGGTTTTTCCGCTATGAATCGTATAGTTCAATTTCTTTTTCCCAGCCGGATGCACTCCAGGCTGTAGGTCACCTGCATGACCCCCCAGACCAGCAGCAGGACAAGGGTGGGGAGAATGCTTACCTCAAAAACCATGCTCAAAATCGCCAGCGCCAGCCACAGCCCTAAGCAGAACCGGCTGGAGACCATATAGGCCCGGCAGCACGCCTGGCCCACCTGGCGGCGCTCCGACTCGTCGCAGCTGTCCATCCACTTTTTTTGAAACTTCGTGTCGTAGACGCTGCCCCGCTTCTCCGGGTTCATCCGGCGGGTCAGGTCCACGGCCTTCTGCTGGGCAAAGATCACAAAGCCGCAGGAGAGGAGGAACACGCCCACCAGGGCCAGGGCCCGGATATCCCTGTCCATCCAATAGACGCAGAAGGCGGAGAGGAAGAACAGGTTGAACAACAGCTGTACGGCGCTGAGGAGCAGGACCCAGCTCAGGGCGGTGTCGATGGACTCCGAGGTTTCGTCCTCGTCCCCGCCGTCCCAGGCGGCGAATTTCTTCGCGGCGGAGCGGTAGAGGACAAGGCAGCTTCCCAGGGTCAGCGCCGAGGTGGCGGGGATGCCCCAGGGGGTAACCGCCGCCAGGGCGGCGCTCAGCCCCTCCGCCAGGGCGGCGGTATCCAGGCCCATGGCCCGGGAAAGGCCAACGGCAAAGCCGATGACGCCTCCCACCAGCAAGGAGCCCAGCAGGGACAGGGTGAATTTGGGCAGGGCCTTTCGGTTCTCGCTTTTCTCACTCATGGGTTTCGTCCTCCTGATAGGTAAAGATGTCTTCGACCCGCACGCCGCAGATCTTCGCAAGCTTCAGCGCCAGCGTCACGGAGGGGGAATAATCCCCCCGCTCAATTTGGCTGATGGTCTGCCGGGAGACCCCCGCGAGGCTCCCCAGCTGCTGCTGGTTTACCCCCAGGCGGGCCCGGTGCTCTTTCAGCCGGTTGGTTAAGGGCATGGATGGGCTCCTATTACAATAGATTTACGGTGAGAGGCACGGCAGCCAGCCGTGTCTGTT
>CATOKC010000114.1 GCA_951800675.1 uncultured Oscillibacter sp. | reverse complement strand
CCCTATTTCGACAGTTTTGTTTTTTCACTGTCTACTTTAGAGGGAGCATATCAAATTTCAAAACCGCCGTTTTCATATAACCGATCCAGTGGCAAAAGGAAGCTGATGTCTGCCGCCAGCTGTGCCTGCCGCTCAAAATTAGCAGCGCTCCTGCCTCCCTACTCCCCGGCGGCCCGCTCCTTATACTGCGTCCCCCAGTCCCACATGGCATCCAGGACCGGCTTCAAGCTGTGTCCCAATTCCGTCAAGGTGTACTCCACCCTCGGCGGCACCTCCGGATAGACCGTCCGGGACAGCAGGCCGCTGGCCTCCATCTGCCGGAGCTGGGCGGTCAGTACCTTCTGGCTCACGCTGCCGATGGACCGCTTCAGTTCACTGAAGCGCTTGGTCCCGGAGAGCAGATCCCTGAGGATCAGCACCTTCCATTTATCACTGATGAGCGTCAGCGTGGTCTCCACCGGGCAGGCGGGCAGGGTGTTTTCCATCATCTCATATCCTCCGTTCAAATGATCTCCTATTTTATCCCACCGGAGGCCGCGCCGTCAAGACGGTTACCGCCAGGTGCCTATACCACAATATTGTGCGTACTTCCCATATCTGCGCCGTTCTGCTATGATGAAGGCATCGAAGGGAGAACATCCCTGACCGCAGACCATTTGGAGGTACATTTCATGAATAAGCGCAATTTTACGACCGTCCAGCTGAGCCAGGGCGAGATGCACATTTACGACCTCGGCAGCGTGAGGCTCCACGCCTGCCAGACCGGCGACCCGCTGGCGGACGAGGTATTCCTGTTGGAGAAGGCCGGACAGTTCGTGGTCCTGGAGCCTCCCTGCTTCACAGACAGCATCGCCGCGCTGGGTGAGTATTTGGAGGGCAAAACGGTGGCCGGGATGCTGGTGGCCTACCACGGGGCGGGCGCGTCCTTCCTGAGGGAGGTCCCCAAGTACGCCACGGCCAACGCGGTGGAGTACGCGGAGAAGGGCGGCGGCAGGGCCCTGATCGACCAGTTCGCCGCGGCGTTCGGGAGCGCCTTTGACAGCGGCATCCACGCCGTCGATTATGTGATCGGAGAGGGCCCGGTAACCATCGGCGGCATCGAGTTTATCATCCACCGGACCGCCGAGGCGTTTGACGTGGAGATCCCGGAGATCAACGCGGTCTATACCCACATGCTGGGCCATGACTGCCACTCCATCGTGGCGGGCGCGGGCCACGCGGACGGGATGATCGCCCAGCTGAAAGCGTACATCAAGAGGGGTTATGACCTGATCCTTACCTCCCACTACACGCCGGAGGATCTGAAGGACGCCCAGACGAAGATCGACTACCTGGAGCGGCTGAAGGCCATCGCCGCCGTCTGCCGGGACGCAGGAGCCTTCAAGACGGAGGTGAAGAAGGCGTATCCCGCATACGGCGGTGAGAATTATCTGGATATGACGGCTGGATTTTTCTTTGAATAAGCAAACGCTCCCTGCGGGTATGTCCCGCAGGGAGCTGATGCTACTGCCCGCTGTTTTCCGGCGGCGTGGGCGGGGGGACCGGGGGAAAGAGTTTTTGCAGTTCCGGTACTCTGCAAGCCTGTATCCAGTCTGGCATTCCGGGTTTCCAGACCAGGCTCTCTTGGGAAAGGTTCCCCTCCGCAGCCATCGTCATCAGCGCGGCCTCGCTGAAGGGGCCGTGGGCCTGACCATCTACCACCACATGATACAGCAAAGTGCTGCCGGGAGCAGGCGGCGGCGCGGCTTGCTGCATTCCGGACATCATCCCGCCAATCATCCCGGCCATATTCTGGCCGATCGCGCCGCCTACCGCCATACCCGCCATCATACCGGCGGGGTTCCAGCCTCCGGCGGCTTCCGGGGCGGCGCCTCCGCTCATGCGTCCCAGCGCTTCCGCGCCGGCCATACCAACAGCGGCCTGCTGGTTGAGCTGGTGGGTCGTGAAATGCTCCGATTGCGTTTGGATGCGTTGGGCGAACTGGGCCTCTTCACACTGGGCTTTCAGCACCGCCTCCGAATGTTCGGCGCGGATCCGCTGGATATCCTGCATCTCCTTGATATTGACCGCCGTCTGGGCCTGGATCGATGCGGCGGAAACGTCCAGGGTCACGGACTTCAACTGCCGGTATCCGTCGCTGGCTTTATCGATCTCGATGGCGGCAATGTCGATCCCGGACACGGATATGCCGAAGTCCTGACACAGGCGCTGGCGCAGGCCGGACTCCACCAAGTCGTTGATCTCCTGGATCTTTCGCTCGATCTGGAGCACGGGGATGGCGTGCTCGGCAGGGGCGTTTGTTACCACGCGCTTCACCGTTTTCGACACGGCATCCTTGATCTGTCCCCGGAAAGTATTCAGATCAAAGTCGTCCAGTCTGTGGAGCCGGATAAATTCCTGATAGTCCGTGATTTTGAAGCTGATGGTCCCACGGACCGCCGTGGGCACGCCGAAATCCATAAAGCGGGGGTCGAACACATCGAAAAAGGGCACGCCGAAGCGGACCTGAATCAGCTCTGCCAGATTGATGAAGTAGACCTCCGCCTGGAAAGGGCTGCCGCCGTCGTAGAGCCTGCCGATCAGGCTGGCCAGCACGGGAAGGTTTGCCGTTTCCAGGATCATGTCGGCGGGACCTTCTATGTAGTCATATACAAAGCCGTCTGGGCGCGTGTATGCGAGGACCGCCACGGAGCCGTCCTTCACCCGCAGGGAGGAGCCCCAGCGGATAGCGTTCTCCCGCCTGCTGCTCCCCAGTGTGGCGCCGTCGGGCCTCCATTTCCAAATTAAATAGGAGGGCTCGTCACAGCGGATGACGTCCATGGTGCTGGACTTTTTGGCGAATAGGGCCATTGGGATTCCTCCTTTTAATCAAATATACCGGAAAAGATGCTCTTATAGCCGTCAAAGACGCTTTTATATATCTCTGCTATTTCGTCGTTCATTTCATCCATGTCTTCTCGAAACTCCTTGGAGTTCTTTTTAAACTCGTCTATGTACTTTTTGCGTTCTTCTGCACTATCTGTAGAATCTTCTTGTGAATATGTGGATGTATTTTTTGGAGGCGAGTCTTTTGAAGAATTTGTACTAAACCATAGAAACAGCATAAGAAAAATGCAGAGCAGAATGAAAGGCAACATGATAAACGCAAGCTGCCTAAGAGTCTTAGTCTTTCCTTTCCGAATTTCTTTCTGCTTTTTATCATAAATTATCTTTATATTATTAAACTCAGGACTATCACCAAAAGCGAGTTTCGCTTTTTGATAAGACTGTTCAAATTTAGCAATCCATGCATTTGCGACAAGTTTTCGAGAGACGTTATCTGTGGATTGGCCATCGTCCAGTACCTCAGTGTCAATGTTAGTAGATGCGAGAATCATAAACTCCAATATATCTTCTTTGGTGTTTGGGATAACAAAGCTCTGTATAATATTTGCAATACTTCTATCTGTTGGCGTTGCGGATATATCAGCGAGTTCGTACATATTTTTTTTCGTCTGTAATTGAGGTGGCCTGTTAGCTTCAAGTGCAGCAATCGCTTTAGCCAGTTCTACTACCGCTTTTGAGCCTGCTATATTTTGAAGTTCAAACCCACATGCATGGCACTTAACTTCAAATGCCGACAATGCCTCCCCGCAATTGGGACACTTCCTTATCTCGCCGACATATACCTGCTTGCGGCTTCCTTGATCTGCTGCAACTGATTTTTCAACGATCGCACCACAGGCGGAGCAATATGCCGCTTCATTCGCCAATTTTTGACCACATTTTGTACAAAACATATGAAAAGCCTCCGATTAAAAAAATCGCCTGAAAAGTCCTCCGAAGAATCCATCATCGGAATCATCACGGGAATCGTCATCATCAGAGGGAACACCAGGATAATTTTCCTGTTCAACAAAAATATTATCCTTTGAAATACTATTTTTGTAGCCGCATTCGGTGCATTTCCAAACATATTTATGATCGTCAAAACCTTCTTGACAATTTAGATTTGCGCCGCACGAGTCACACCACCATGTAACATTGGGGAATCTTAACATTGCTGGTTCCTCCTTAGATATATCAAATAGTACACCTTTTGCAAGTTGCCTCTTAGCGTTGCTTTGCGTTAAACTTTGTCGTTTTCTTTGTATGGTTCGGTGGAAAAGCCCTTGCAAATCCGAGGGGATTGTGGTAAAATATGTATCAGTAAGCGGCTATCAAAAGGTGTACCTTATGATAGGTGCGATTATTTTTTTGCATCAGAGACCAGCCGGTATTCCCGCAGGCGGCGGTAGAAGGTGGCCTCGGCCAGGCCGGTGCGCTCCAGAGCATCCCGGAAGCCCAGCCGCCCCGCCTCCCACTCCGCCACGATGGCGGGGAAGTCCTCCGGCGGCTGCACGTTGGGCCGCCCGAAGCGGACGCCCCGCTTTTTTGCCGCCGCGATGCCCTCCGCCTGCCGCTGGCGGATATTGATGCGCTCGTTCTCTGCCACGAAGGACAGCACCTGGAGCACGATGTCGCTGAGGAAGGTGCCCATCAGGTCCTTCCCCCTGCGGGTATCCAGGAGCGGCATGTCCAGCACGGCGATGTCCACGCCCTTCTCCCGCGTCAGGTACCGCCACTGGTCCTGGATCTCCTCGTAGTTGCGCCCCAGCCGGTCGATGCTCTTGATGCAGAGCAGGTCGCCGGGCTTGAGTTTTTTGACCAGCCGTTTGTAGTTCGTCCGGTTGAAGTCCTTTCCGGACTGCTTGTCCAGAAAAATGCGGTCCTCCGGCACCTTGGCCTCCCGCATGGCCAGAAGCTGCCGGTCCTCGTTTTGATCTGCGCTGGACACCCGGATATAACCATAGGCCCCTCCCATAGTACTGCCTCCTGTCGGATAGATTTTCGTATACCTTTTCATAGTATAGGCCGAAATCCGCCGCCGTTGCATGAGGCAGTGCAACCGAAAGGCAAAATACCGCAAAACCGTCCATCAAGTCGGTTTTGCGGTATTTATAACAGAATCAAAGTATCCGGCCCCCGCGGGGAAATATCCACACAGCCGCGCGTCATTTCCACTCTCTCGGGCTCTTCCCGTACGCGGCCCGAAACGCCCGGAGGAAGACGGAGTAATCTCCGAACCCCGCGTCCTCGGCGGCTTTCAGCACCGGCACGTCCCGGCGGATGGCCTCGGCGGCCTGCTGGAGGCGCTTCTGCCGGATATACTGGTGGACGGAGCAGCCGTAGACCTCCTTGAACCGGTGCATCAGATAGTACCGGCTGAGGAAGAAGGCCCCTGCCAGCCGGTCGATACTCAGCTCCTCCCCCAGATGGGCCAGGATGTACCGGGTCACCTCCTCCATCTTGGGGTCGAACCGGTAGGAGGCCGGGTCCGCCTCCTCCGGGGCGGCGCTGACCGCCCGGTTCAGCTCTACCAGCAGCTGCAATACGCAGGTGTCCGCCAGCAGTCCGGCGGCGAAACCGCCGTCCTTCACCGCGCTCTCTACCCGCTCGAACAGGGCGCGCCAGCGGGTACGGTCCTCCCCTCGGGGGCGGTACAGGTGGACCCCCCGCCGGGCCGTCAGGCCGAAGCAGCCGGAGAGGTCCGCCTCCGGAGTGCTGAACCGGGCCATGAATCCCCTGTCGATCCAGAGGACCATCCGCTCATAGACGGGTCCCGCCTCCACCACCGGCAGATGGATGAGGTTCCGGCTGACCAGTAGGATGTCCATGGGCTGGAGGGGGTAGCGCTTGCCCTCGATGTGGTAGGTCACCCGTCCGCCTAGGAGCAGGACCAGCTTGTCAAATTCGTGGTAGTGGTGATCCAGTGTCAGCGCCCGGTCGTCCCGGAGGTGGAACAGCCGGTAGGGCTCGTTGAGATACCCCCGCTTGCCGATCTCGCTTCTGTCCAGCATGGATTTCCTCCAATTTCAGCAAAATACAGAATAGTTGACATCTTTTGCGCCATCGATCCTGTCAAAAATGAGGAGCCGGAGGCTCCTCATTTCCGTTTTATTCCGTTTCCATTGGCGCGCCGCAGTGGGGGCAGAACTTGGTGTTGGTGATTTTGCCGCAGACGGGGCAGACCGCGCCCTCCTCCGGGGCGGCGGACTCGGCGGTCTCGGCGGCTTCCCGGCTGGCCTGCAGCTCGGCGATCTTCTCCTGAGAGGCGCGGACGGCGGCCATGATGTCGGCGACCGCCGCGGGGACCTCGCCCTCCTGATGCTCGCAGGCATACCACTGGCCCAGGGCGCGGTAGCTCTTGTCCAGCTCCCGCTTTTCCGCGATGATGGCCGCGGAGATCTTGGCGGAATCGGCGACCTCCCTGGCCTTTCCGGCGGCGGTGGATACCGCGGCCTTTGCCTTTTGGGTCATTTCCTCGAAATAGCTCATGATGTACTCCTTTCCAGCTGACGGACGTTTTTTCAACGGGAGCGGAGGCGCAGTACGTTTCCGCCTTCCCCGGCAAACCATGGTGCGTTGGATGCAGTTGCTCCTATTATAGCTGATTTCCTCTCATCCCGCAAGTGGTTTTTGGCGGAGGGGCGTGAAATCAATTTTGAGAAAATGAAGCTGTGTTTGTAGGGCGCGCCGAGGTCGTCACGCCCTACAGACACAAAATCGATTTCCCTGAAAAATGAACCGCTCCCGTTGACAAAACGGGAGTGGTTGGGTATAATAATAACAGAAGGGCGCTGTTACAAGACGGTTAGCCCTCCTTATTGACCAACCAAATCAGTTAGCCGTTCGGGGACCAGCCGGACGGCTAACACGCTTTTGTGGTAAGCATTGCCATTACCACCGCCGCGATCACAAGGATCCGCAGCAGCTGCAAAAGCTTCTTTTTCCACATCCGCACCACCTCCCCCCGAATCAAATCGCGAGGAAATGAGCTAACCGCCATATGTAACAGCGCCTAGGCGGCGTATGCGCCGCCGGACTGTCATTGGGCTGATGTCCAACGACTAGCCACATCTGTCCGTCCAGGCTGGACGGCTTTTTTATTATACCGGACACGCCGTGTTTTGTCAAATGATGTCAGTTTCTTCTCAGGGAAATCAATTTTAAGAAAAAACGCCGCATTTTTGTAGGGTGTGACGACTCGTCACGCCCTACAGACGCAAAATTGATCTCCCTGGGCGGAGGGGCGTGAAATAGGTGGGACAGGCACTTGTCAAAGGGGAAAATCTGTGTTAAAATAAAAGCAATTTTCGGCCGGCGGGCCGGATCAGAATTAAATGTGTAAAGGAGAAGTCACCATGGGTCTGTTTGGAAGATCGGCGCGGGCCAATGAGGAGGAATCCCTGGTCCAGAAGCCGCATGAAGACCTTCCCGACCTGTCCGAGCCCCCCAAAAGCACGCGGGTCGCTGCCGGCGCTACGGTGTCCGGCACGATGCGGGGCGAAGGAGTCATCGAGGTAGAGGGTACGGTAGAAGGAGAGATCGACCTGAAGGGGGCGGTGATGGTCGCGCCCACCGGTCTGGTAAAGGGGCCGGTGACGGCGGAGGTGATCCATATCGCCGGCCGCGTCGAGGGCGTCGTCTGCGCCCGTGAGCGCCTGCTTCTGCAGAAGACTGGCAGCCTGGAGGGGGATATGACCACGCCCTCTCTGGTGGTAGAGGACGGCGGACGGCTCAACGGCCGCAGTACCATGCCGCCCCATGCCCAGCCGTCAGGTCCCCGGCCCTCATCCCCGTCCAAGCCGGACAAAGCGGACAAGGCGTGAGAGAAATCTCGTACATAAATCACTTTTGGCCCGGTTCCCCATGGAACCGGGCCATTTTTTGCGCCTTGGCGGTCAAAGCGCGATATGTACTCCCGCCATGTCCAGGATCGCGGGAACGTTCTTCTCCGCGCCGATAGCCATGATGTGGACGCCGGGGCACAGCTTTTTCTCCCGGATCTCCTCGATCATCCGGGCGGCCATCTCCATGCCCAGCTTGGCGGGGAGGCCCTTGACGCCCTTTTCCTTTCCTTCGGCGGCAGCGGCATCCAGACGGGCGAGCATCTCCTCCGGCACGGCGATGCCGGGGACGTTCTCGTTCATGAACCGGGCCATACCGGCGCTCTTCAGGGGGATGATGCCCGCCATGACGGGCACCCGGATGCCGGCCTTTTCCACGTCCTCCAGGAAGCCCTCCAGCTGCTCCAGGTCGAAGACCCCCTGGGTCTGGATGTACCGGGCCCCCGCATCTACCTTCTGGCGGAGCTTATTGATCTGGAGAGCCCGGGGCTCGTAGACGGGGGTCACCGCCGCGCCCTTGAAGAGCCGGGGCGCGCCGCCGGAGAGGGGATTGCCCCCGCAGTCCGCGCCGGTCTCCTCCATCGTGGACAGCATCCGCAGGATGCCCACGGAGTCCAGGTCGTATACCGGCTTGGAGTCCCGGCAGTCGCCCACCACGGGGTGGTCCCCGGTGAGGGCCAGGACGGTGTCGATGCCGAAGGAGGCGGCGGAGAGCACGTCGCCCATGATGGCCATGCGGCTCCGGTCTCGACCGGTGATCTGGAGGATGGGCTCCAGCCCCGCCTGCTTC
This sequence comes from uncultured Oscillibacter sp., assembly GCA_951800675.1. The sequence goes on along the minus strand of CATOKC010000114.1, from coordinate 1,503 downwards.
AGATGGACGCACAGGCCCAGGGAGGACGCCTTCAGGCACGCGGACTGCATATCCGTCACGTTGACGGCATGGACCTTGCCCTCCAGCAGCCGGGCGGCGGCCAGCTGCTCGCTGAAATCGGTACCCTTGGGCGGGGCCATCTCCGCCGTGACGGCAAACGCGCCGCTCTCGATCGCTTTCTGCAGTACGCTCATGACTTCTTCTCCCTCAAATTGATATGTCTCGGGTAGGCGACCCCGGCGTAGCCCTTGTCGGGGCGGGTCTGTCCCAGCTTATCCAGCTGGCCCAGGGCCTCCAGACGCTTATAGATCAGGATCCAGGCGCAGTCGTTTTCGGGGTTGACCTCGCACTTGCCGTTTTTCTGGCCGCCGCAGGGGCCGTTGACCAGGCTCTTGGCGCACTTGGTAATGGGGCAGACGCCGCCGGTGGAGCCCAGCACGCAGTCGCCGCACATGTGGCAGTACTCGTTGAACATGCCTACGCGCTCCACCTGGCCCAGGAACATAGTGTTGTTGGCGGGATAGACGGGGAGCTGTACGTTGTCGGCCACGGTCTGCACGCCGTCGCCGCAGCTCATGCCCACGATGGCCTCCGCGCCGGAGTCCTTGAGGGCTTTCAGCTCCTGCTTCATGAGAAGCTTGTGGCAGCACTCATCCGGCAGGACGGTGCCCACGACTTCCATTCCATGCTCCTCCAGGAACGCCTTCATCTCGGCGATCTCCTTTTCGCCGCCGGTCTGGCAGGCGGCGGCGCACTGTCCGCAGCCCACGATGGCCACCTTGGTGACTCCTTCCAGCATGGCCAGCAGTTCCTCCACCGGCTTTTTCTGGGTAATGATCATGGTGTATCTCCTCTCTTCTCCCCAACCCAGGGAATATACTTATTTTATCATAATATATTACGGTGGAGAAATCAAGGAGGAGGGGGAATTTTTACGGTCTTTTCCTCTGCGGCCCCTGCGGGGCCGCTTCCCGCTCTAATCTTTTGTCTGGATTCGCCCCTGCCGGGGCGGGGGCGTACTTTTCGTGTGAACGAAAAGTACCAAAAGGTCACTCAAGGAACTACGTTCCTTGAGAATCCTCCTTCATTACGAGGGTTATTATTTACGCTACGACCTTCAAATTCCCGGTCTATCGTCCGTGCTCTGGGCCGATGCCGGTTGGTACTTCTGCGCACGGTTCTACCGAGGGTGCTGGTTGCCTCGCGGCACTCGGCACGAAGGTCTGGCGCAAGGGGCGCGAATCAGAAGAATGTCCCGTTAGACCGTGTGCCCTTTGCAGGTGTTAGGCCGCCTGCGGCGGCCCCAACCCTAAGGCGGCCAAAGGCCGCCCCACGGGCAGTACCCCTTTGAAAGGGCGGCAGCCGGAGTTCTACAAGTACCAGAGCGGCTGAAGAAGAACCGCCAATTCGGAGGCTTCGCCTAACCAAGCAAACTACCGCACAGTCCCTTCCTCCCCCGCCGAGGTGGCCGCCCAAGGGCGGCCCCGAGAAAGGGATTCTTAA